>CANJVG010000170.1 GCA_947478005.1 Bacteroidota bacterium | reverse complement strand
TCCAAAACCGTCAAAGCAGATACAAACGGAAGCTACGGATTCAAAGGACTAAAACCCGTCCTGCTAAACATCACCGTCACAGCCGATGGCAAATCCCCATTCTTAGTCCAGGTCACCCCCATCACCAACCAAACAGTCACACTCAACATACAAGTCCCATAATCCATTCACTTAGTTTCAAATTAAAAAACCCCGGCCAAATGGTCGGGGTTTTCTGTTTGTATTAAAATCCCTTCAGGGCATTCAAGTTTTCTTACTTCATCAAAGTAACCGTTCCGGCTTTATCTTCAATGCGATCGTCAAAGTGAGTAATCTTCATTTTATAAACGTAAGTATCTAAAGGCAAAGTCTTTCCGCCCTTCGTGCCATCCCATCCACAGCGGCAATCCACACCATTGGTTTGATTGTCGGTACTGTAAATCAAATCACCCCAACGGCTATAAACCGACAAAGCAATATTCTTAGCTCCCAAAATATCAAACTCAAAGCGGTCATTCAAACCATCACCGTTAGGTGTAAATGCACTCGGGATATAAGCCGAAGGCTGATGCAACACTGTAATAACGGTAGTATCAGTAGCCAAACAGGAATCCACATTCATCACCGTTACATAAAACACCGTAGTTGTTTTAGGTGCCACAAACGGATTACCACAATGAATAGAATCTCCTCCACAAATACTAAAGTCGAAGTTCGGGTTATATACAGAATCATAACCCGGGCTCCAGTAGTAGTCAATCACACCGGCACTCACCGTAGTAATCAACTGGGTTTGCATACCTTCCAATATCACCGATTGAGGCGCATACAAATCAACTGTTAACGGAAGTGGCGCATTAATAACAAACACCGTTGTTCCTTCACATCCGTTCACATCGCGCACACCCAACACATATTGACCTGGCAACAAGCGCTTGAAAGTATCCGAGATTTGAATCACCCCGTTCAATATATATAGATAAGGCGGATGACCACCCGTAGCTGAACCTATTACCAAGCCCGAAGCAGTATTATAGCACTTCGCATCAACCACTTGTGCCGTCACTACTAAAGGGTCAGGATTAGCTACCTCAGCCGAAATAGACAAAGAACAGCCATTCGCATCGGTCACTGTAACTAAATAAGTACCGGCAGAAAGATTAACGGCAGTAGCCCCGTTTTGTGCCGGAACTGTATTCCATACATATATATAAGGAACAGCACCACCCGTAATATCTACCGAAATAAATCCGTTATTACCTCCATAGCAACTCGGGTTATAAACCGAAACCGTACTATCCAAACTCACCAATGCTTGCACCGTAAAGGTTGCAGTTTCATTACATAAGTTAGCATCGGTAACGGTAACGATATATATTCCTGCTGCCAAATTGATAATATCTTCCGTAGTCTCACCGTTCGACCAAAGGAACGTATAGGTAGAAACACCACCCGTTACAGTAAGGTCAATTCTACCATTAGCAACACCGCTGCACAATACATCAGTAACCACTCCGCTTATCACAATACGGTTAGGCTGTGCAATGGCAACGCTGTCAAAAGTACGGCAACCGCTCGAATCAGTAACCACCACGGAAGCATTACCTGCACATAAACCACCTGTTGTTTTAGTCGTATCAAACGAAGTCCATAAATATTGATACGGATTTCTTCCCCCTGATACAGCCACCGTTGCCGAACCATTACATGCACCAAAACAAGAAACATTCGTTCCTGTAACGTTAGCGACTAAAGGTGCCGGTTCAGTCAGCCTGAAGTTCAACACCGCCTGACAGTTATTAGCATCAGCTACAAACAGGTAATAATTACCGGCTGGTCTATCCTTAATAAATGGTGATTGCGAAATATTCTGGTTAATAGTGCTGTCAATCCAGTTATAGCTGTAAGGAGTAGTACCTCCAAATGCTGTAGATAAAATCATCCCGTCATTAGAACCAAAACAGGTTATATCTTTCAATATAGCAGAAGCTGAAAAAGCAGCCGGCTCAACAATCCGAACACTATCCGTCTTCTTACAACCACGGCTATCGGTAATGGTTACGGTATAAGTTCCTCCTGCCAAACCGCTAACATCTTCGGTGGCAGGTCCGTTACTCCACAAGAATGTATAGGTAGGGGTGCCGTTAAAAGCAGTAAGATTAATAGCTCCCGTTACATCGCCATAGCAAAGCGGATTTGTTACTGTGTAAATATCTCCGATAGCGGTAGGCGTTACCACCACAGCCGAAGCCGAAGCAGTACATGAAGCCGCATCTGTTACTACAACCGTATAAGTCAAGCCCGGATTTCCACCCGGCAATCCTGTTTGATTTTGGTCAGTAGGTACCGATCCGCCACTCCATAAGAAAGTGTAAGTAGGCATTCCTCCGGTTACCGTCAACGCAATCGCTCCATTTGCCGAATCAGCACAACTAACATTCGTTACTTGTGTAGCCAAAACTATTGCAGGCGCTTGATTAATAGTTACAGCATCACTCAATTGGCATCCGTTTCTATCTGTAATAATTACATGATAAACACCGCCAGACAATCCCGAAATATCTTCAGTCACTTCAAAGTTCGACCAAAGGAAGCTATAAGGAAGTGTTCCACCACCCACAGTTAGATTTGCCGAGCCGTTGTTGTTATAACTACAAGTAGCATTTACACTATAAATAGTAGATGTCAACGGGCTGGGTTCTGTAAGTGTTTTAGAAATACTTTGAGTACACTGATTGCCATCAGTAACCACCACCGAATAAAGCCCACCCGATAAATTCGTAAGGTCTTCTGTAGTAGCTCCGGTATTCCACAAATAACTGTAAGGAGTCACCCCTCCGTTTGCCGTCACATCAATAGCACCTGATGTATCACCATTACAAAGCACGTTATTAAACGAAGCAATGTTTAGGAAAAGAGAGGTAGGAGCTGTAACGCTGGTGCTTGCCGTTGCCGAACAACCTTTCGTATCGGTTACTACCAGGTTATAGATACCTGCTCCCAAACCGGTTAAATCTTCTGTTGTATAAGTATTGTTGTTCCAGTTGTAAGTATATCCACCTGGATTACCTCCGGCTACAGTAACACTTACAGCACCATTTAAGTTACCTCCACAAAGCGAATTTTGTACTGAATCCAATGTAACAGTAACCGGTGAAGGTTGTGTAATTATAACATTCACAGAAGCGGTACAACCCCTCGAATCACGACCAACAACAATATAAGTACCGGCATTCAATCCGGTAAAGGTTGATGAAGGTTGGAAAGGAACTCCATTCAGACTATATTGATATTGAGCAACCCCACCATTTAAAAGAACAGTAGCTGCACCATCTCCATAACCAAAGCAGGTTAAATCAGTATGCGAAACTTCAGTTAAAGTAACAGAATACGTGTTACCCACAACTATATTTCCAGAAGCAACACAACCGCTAGCATCATAAACATCTACAGTATAAGCTCCCGAAGCAACCCCTGTAAACACAGAACCGAACTGCGAAGGGCCTCCGCCAAGCGAGTAAGAATAAGGAGTATTACCACCGTTTGCGGTAACTGTTATAGTACCGTCAAAAACACTCGCACAACTTGCATCAGTAGAAGCCATTGTTTGTGTTAATGGTGTTGGCTCGGTGATTGTAATTGGCGAACCGTAAGAAACCGTACATCCATTAAAATCCTTAACAACAATATTATAGGTACCAACGCCTATATGCGTAAACAAACCGGTGGTACTAGTGAATGTAAGCCCCCCATCTATAGAGAATAAGAATGGGGCCTGTCCACCATTGGGTAATACTGTTATCGTACCGTTACTTCCTCCGTTGCAAAGAACATTTGTTTTAGTAACATTAAGATTAAAACCCGGAGCAACTAAAACTTGCGCCCCCGATGTAAAGCTCGTGGTTCTTGGACAACCGTTTGCATCTGTAATTAAAGTAAAGTTATAGTTCGTATTAGTGTTCGCCTGAACCATAATAGTATCACCGCTTATTTTTCCTGTTCTGCTAAAGTTTGAAACCCCATCTGTGTACGAAACATTAAACGGAGCCAAGCCCGGGGTAAAATTTAATGTCAATGCAGTACTGCTTCCAGGGCAAACTGTTTGAGAAACCGGTGACATACTTCCATTAGGCGAAGCTTTGCCAACCACACTTATTGTATTTGAATATGCAGGAGTACTACCGCAACGATCCGTCACTTTTCTTCTTACAATAAAATTATAACCTGCAGGTACTGTATTTACACTATTCCAAAAAGGAGTACTAACTCCTGCACTTAAAAAAGTAACCCCTCCATCCACCGAGACTTCCCAATCATAAATAGCAGTGCCTCCGTTGGTTAATCCAATAGTTCCACCGCTTGCGGAAGTCACGTTCGTATAATTACCGAAAGTAGTTCCTTCACATACAATAGACCCGTTTGCAGGCCCTCCTATTACACCACCGTTCAATGGAGATAAACCCTGAGGTGTTACACTAACATTTATATAGTCAGGACCACAGAGGCCGGTTTGTCTAACTTCGATATTATCTGCAGAACCCAAAACCATATCCGCAATTTGTGTGGTTGTGCCCGAAGGAACATCACTACTGAAACTCAATACGCCATTAATAAACACTCGGCTGATGTCATCACCGGAGTTGAAAGTTATTTTATACCGATCACATGAGAAACCGGTTCGTCTGGCTCTAACAGTTACATTGTCTGCCGGAATTTCTGAGCATCCCGACCAACCTGGAGCAGTTGCAATAGAGCCTCCAGAATAAGCGGCGGTAGAAAAGCTATTGGATGCATCCGCATAATATCCGTAACGGGCAGCAGTGTTCGGAATAGTAACATCAGTAGTAGCATACGCATCCACGTTCCAAGCATTTGTACCGAATCCAGGATCAGCAGCAGCAGGACAAGTTTTATATTCAAGCGTTGCAGAACTCTGACCATTCACCCAACCCTGACAACCTCCTGAAAAAGAATGTGTATTTATTCGAGCTGTTCCATTAAAATTTGCGTACCACTCAGTCGAGGTTGGCTGAGTTGTATTTGGACAACCCTGACCACCCGTCCAGGAATCACGTACAGGAGAAAGTGAATTATTGTAAACAATAGCGGTAGAAGTCGCAGAGAAAGTCATATCCCACAAATTGCCGAAGTTGCTGCTATTGGATGTATATCGGAAGGAATAGATATTGCCCACTGAAACAGCGAAATCAGCATATGTTGCGCTCCCCACGGGAACACTTTGCCATGTAGTAGTTGCATTTAAAACACCCGCAGGTTCAGCAAAGTTACTTAAACCACACTGTGCTTTTGAGTCATTGGGGGGTAGGAAAATAAAGGCCGAAAACAGAATTACAAATCTTAATTTAGGTGTTAGAGAGAATAGAATCTTTCTCATAGTGCGATTTTGATTTTAAGTTTTTGAGTGCTTTTGTAATTCAATTTAGACAATACGGCAATTATGTTTTTTAAAACGTGTCGGAAAAATAGAACGTATATGCAGAATACCAAAGAAAAAGGGTGCTTTTTTTAAAACGAAGCTCATATATTACTATTTGAAAGTCCATATATTTTCGAGCATAGAGCTGACAACTAAACCGTTTCATCTTTACTCTTTATAATTGCATACATTTTATTAAAGTGAACAACAAACATTTTTCCCTCGTATTTGTTTTTCTGATTTTCTACTGCAGAAGTTTCAGCCAAACAATTCTTGCACCCGACCTGCAATGTATAGATAATAACAACTCTAATGGCAACCTCACCTTGTACTGGACAAATCCAGCGCAAAATCCCTGTGGTTCTTTTGTGCAATATACTATTTACTCTTCTCGAAACGGACCAGCAGGTCCATATAACGACACGAGCGTTACCCTTTCTTCCGCTACTTCTATAGTTCTTCCAAACTATTTGTCCGTTTCTCCTACCTGGTATTTTTATATGGAAGCAAAATACAATTGCCAGGGAGCAGTTACACTGCAATCGGACACAATAAATAATCTCAACCCTATTACGCCTCAAATTAAAAATGTAGACGTAACTACCGGTGGTGATGTAACTTTCAATTGGGCACCAAGTACCTCTCCACAAACGCAAGGTTATGTCATCTATTATTATTTGTCAAATGGCAATTCATTTCCGTTGGATACGGTTTATGGAAGATTCAACAGCACATATACAGATGTAACCGGAGACCCTACCACACAATCCTTGCTATATACTGTTGCTGCTTTTGACTCCTGTGGACACTTCAGTTCATTCAACACACTTCCCCACAACACTATTTTTGCCAAAGCAAATTCCGTGGTTTGTCAAACACAAATAAATTTGAGCTGGAATCGCTACATCAATTGGATTCCTGGGGTAAAGGAATATCAGATTTGGGTAAGCAAAAACCTTGGCTCATTTACCTGGGCAGCTTCCTTAGATAGCGGCACACTTGCATATAACTACACAGGATTCAACGATGGTGATTCTGTTTGCATACAAATTCGCGCAATAAGCGCATCAGACACGAACTTAGTTTCCAACAGTAATACGATGTGCATGCGTGCATCTATTGTTCAGCCGCCCGCTTATAACTTTATTACAAATATTTCAGTAGATTTATCTAATCATATAACCACCACCTGGATTATTGATGTGCATGGTGAATTGATTTATTACGCAATCCAGAACAGTGGTAACAATACAAGCTTCAATAACGTGGAAGAATTAACTGCTCCTTCCCCACTTAATCCATCTGAAGCCTATATTGACTCCAACGTAACTCCAGAACATAGTCCCTACTACTATAAAGTGATTGCGTTTGACAGCTGCCAAAACCAATATCCTACGGGATTGGCAAAAACGATTTGTTTGAAAGGCGAACTGTTCGATTATTACGTTGCCAACCTGACATGGAATGATTTAGAGCTAGATAGTGCAAATGTTTTACGATACAATCTTTACAGGAATTTTGGAAACGGATATCAGTTGATTAAAACCTTTTTACCTGGAATCAATTCATACTCCGATTCCCTTCAACAGTTTATTGATGAAAAGGGGATTTTCTGTTATCGGCTAGAAGCAGTTTACGATTTGAATTTACCAGCGGCCAATTTCCATCAAACGCTATCAAGTTTCTCAAATGAGCAATGTATTATTCATCGGCCCATCATTTATGTTCCGAATGCTTTTGCTCCTAATGGAGTGAATAATGTTTTTAAACCGACGATTATATACGGTGACCCTAAAGGTTATTCCTTTACCATATTCAATCGTTGGGGCGGAAAAATATTTGAAAGCAACGACCCCGCTGTTGGTTGGGATGGTAACGACCACGGCAAAGAAGCCCAACAGGGAGGCTATGCCTATCTTATACAGTTTTTCGCCAATGATGGCGTAAAGGTCGAGCGCAAAGGAATGGTGCTATTGGTAAAGTAGCGTTTACTTAATTCCTTTGAGTAGTTGCTCGTAGAAGGCAATTGTTTCCATGTAATCTTTTATGCCAATTCGTTCATCAATGCCATGTATAGTTCCTACTTGTTCCGCACTCATTCGCGCAGGAAAAAAGCGATAAGTATTCTCAGTTAAATCCTGAAAGTGTTTTGAATCAGTGCTGCCAAGCATAAGGAAGGGAGTAGTGATTGCGTCCGGAAATATTTGTGCCGCGGTTCTCTGTAGCAATTGAAAGCCATAAGTGGACGAACTTGAATTACGTGATGCCTCTGTAACTTCTTCGGTCTTTATTTTCACGCGTTCATCATCAATAATTCTCGTTACACGCTCCACAACATTTGCAACCGTTTCATCAGAAAGAATTCTGAAATTTATTTTCGCACT
>CANJVG010000169.1 GCA_947478005.1 Bacteroidota bacterium | reverse complement strand
TGCTTAACGGTGGTTGAACTAAACAACAATTGGCATCGCGTGACGGCTATTGATGAAACCCTGAAGAAAACTAATTTACGTTCGTTGCAGATTGGAGATGAAGTAAATCTGGAGCGTTGCACCAAAATAGGAGAGAGGCTGGACGGACATATTGTGCAAGGACACGTGGACCAAACAGGCAAATGTATTTCGGTGGCAGAAGAGAACGGAAGCTGGCTTTATACTTTTTCCTATGCACCTTCAAGACAAAACATAGTGGTAGAAAAAGGCTCTATCTGCATTAATGGCATTTCGCTCACAGCCTTTAACGCCAACGGCAATTTGTTTTCGGTAGCTGTCATTCCTTACACCTACGAACACACCAATATCAAACAGGTAATGGAAGGTTCTCTTGTCAATCTGGAGTTTGACATTATTGGTAAGTATGTTGCCAGGATGATGGAGTTTAAGACCTAAGCACTCGCGCGCTTTAATCTATCATTGATGGCTCTTCCCAAACCTTCATCAGGAAACGTCACTGCAAGTATTTTTTCCACTTCACTATCATCCAACTTTCGCATGGCTGCAAACAAGTTCTTCGCTGCTTCATTTAAATTACCGGTAGGAGAGAGGAGGATTTGGTTTTTCTTATCTATTCCATCTATATATTTATCAAAAGCTATCACACCAATTGTCTTTCCTGTATTTTGCATCATCAAGTCATCCAATTGTCCAATCACCAAATTCTTCTTCGGTGCATAATGGCTCTTGAGCATGCCAGGGCTTTTAGGGTTCGAGCTTTCATTTACCTGAATATTCACCTGGCCTATCACTTTCTCAATATCCTCCACTGCCAAACCACCCAAGCGATAAACGGTGGCTTCATCTTTTTCAAAACCTATGATGGTTGATTCTACTCCTACTAGGGTCGGACCTCCATCGAGTATATAGGGTATTTTACCCTGCAACTGGTCGAACACATGTTGAGCAGTAGTGGGGCTGATGTAACCAAAAGGATTGGCGCTTGGTGCCGCCAATGGAAAATCGAGCTTCGCAAGCAACTGAAGCAGCATCGGGTGATTAGGAATGCGGATGGCTACTCTATCTAAACCGGAGGTAATTAAATCGGACACTATTTTCTTCTTCTTTAGCAGTAGAGTAAGAGGCCCCGGCATAAATTGCTGTATCAACTGTGCTGCCTTGTCAGGAATTTCTTCTGTGTATTTTTTTATTTCTTCTGTTGAATGAGTATGGACAATCAGCGGGTCGAAGTGCGGTCGGTTTTTTACGGCAAAGATTCGCAGCACAGCGTCTTCATTCAAAGCGTTAGCAGCAAGGCCATAAACGGTTTCAGTAGGAATGCCTACTGTTTCACCGCTTTCTAAAAAACGTTTAGCTTCATCTATGTCAAAACCAATAACTGTCTTAATCTGCACTTGCTTTGTTTTAATGATTCAGTAGAATGCCGGTGTTGTTTATTTTCGCTTGCTGATAAATGATGCGACTTACGTTCCGCCAAAAATAAAAACTATGAAGTCTCTCTTCGTTCTATTTCTTTCGTTCATCTGTTTCTGCTCTATTGCGCAAACGCGTAAAGCAGAAATCGTTACCAATTACGGCACCATCACTATTGCCTTGTACGATGGCACGCCCAAGCACCGCGATAACTTTATTAAATTGGCAGACCAGCACTTCTTCGACTCCTTGTTATTTCATCGAGTGATTAAAGGCTTTGTGGCGCAGGCAGGCGACCCTACTTCAAAGAATGCTAAAGACACCGCAACTCTGGGCGATGGCGACTTAGGCTACACGGTTCCTTCTGAAATTCTTCCTGAAAAATACTTTCATAAACGAGGTGCTATAGGCATGGCGCGCGATGAAAACCCCGAGAAAGCATCTTCGGCCTGTCAGTTTTATATCGTACAGGGTAAAATAGCCGATGACTCTACCTTCATCAAAGCAAGGGCGAGAACAAACAATTATGAGATTACCGAAGAGCATAAAGATATTTACCGCACGCTGGGTGGCATTCCTCACCTCGATTCGCGCTACACCGTTTTTGGTGAAGTGTTGAAAGCAATGGAGGTAGTGGACAAAATAGCGCAGGTAGAAACTGATAAGAATGATAGACCAAAGACAGAAGTAAGGATTAAGAAATTAAGAATGATAAACTAATCAGCCATGGCAGAAAAAAAGAAACCACAGATTCCTTCGAAGATAAAATGGATGAAGCGATTCTTTTCCCTTGCGGGAAACATTGCTCCTGCAACGGCCATAGAAATTCTTGTCAAACTCGTTTTCTCTCCGCAGAAGAGAGTGCTTCGTCCACCACATCAGGAGTTGATGAAGAAAGCGGCTAAGCACACGATAAAAGTAAATGAGTTTCGAAGCCATACCAGGAAAGTGGCTATGAAATACTATGTATGGGGAAGTGGCCACCGTATTGTTCTTTTGGTGCATGGCTGGGATGCTATGGCCATGGACTTTTACAAAATGATTCCAGCCTTGGTAGAGAATGGCTACCGGGTAATCGCCATTGACGGCCCTGCCCATGGCGGCTCGGAAGGCGATACCAGTAATCTGTTACACTTTAAAGAAGCGATGGCACAATTGATTGAGAAAGTAGGTGTTCCTTATGCTATTGTAGGTCATTCGATGGGAGGGGGAGCCAGTGCTTACTTGCTGATGGAGTATGATATTATTGTCAATCGATTAGTGATGTTGACCATTCCTATTGCTTCCAAAAGATTCTTCGATACCGTGTTTGAAATGCTGGATGTGCCTCTGAAAATGCAAAAGCTTTTCTTTAAGGGAATGGAAGACGAGTTCAATATGCCTGTGTCGCGCATGGATTTAGCGGCCCGCAAGGAAAAGATAAAGGCGGATAAGGTGATGATGATTTATGATGAAGAGGACGAGATAGTTTCGCTTAAGGACATACAGCATTTCCTATCACTTCATCCCGAAATAGAATCCTACAATGCCAAAGGAGCAGGGCACAATACGGTTATCAGAAACAAGAAGGTGATTGATGAAATAATTCGGTTTCTTAAATAACAGTGAGAAAAACAGCTGTGACAAATAGCGCTATTGCAATTCTCTTTTTCCTGATAAATCTAATCTTCAGAGCCGCTTAGCACCCTTGTGAATTTGCTTTTGTATTGCAGGATACGTTGTTCAAAATAGTGAAAGGAGGTGTAAGACACTAACGAAGTAATCACAAACGGGAATAAATAAGCGAGAACATCGAAGCCGAAACTATTTTCAAAATCTGCATTGCTAAATCTTTTTATCAGGGTAAAACAAGCCAGAATAATAAGCCAGTGATACACATAAAACCCGTAAGAGATAGTCCCGAAAAAATCTAATAGTTTACTTTTTAAACCGATGATGGGTTTGGGATTGGTAGCCACATTTACAATGATGAGTGCAAATAGGGTGGAATAGAATTCATCGTTAAAAATACGGAGGTGAAACCCCGAAAACCACAACGCAAGTGTTCCGACAAAAACGGTGGTTTCTACTATCGGATTATAAATGATTCGCAGAATACTTTCCTTTTTTTGATGACACAGCAAAGCACAAATAGCACCCAATGCCATTGAGTTAATCTTAAATCCGACAAAAAAGTCTCTTACTACTTCATGTGTTTTCACCCATTGTTCTGAGCCGAAATAATGTACAAAAACCCAGTCTGTAAAATGCGGCATAAGCGAAATGGAAACGAAAATGAAAAGCAATACGGGTAATAATTTCGATAGCACCTTTTCAATAATAGCCGGCCACATAAAATAAAACTGCTCCTCCACACCAATAGACCATAAATGGCTTGCCCCCGGCATACCACCAAACATAGCCAAACTGAGGTTAGGCAGAAAAAAAATACACAATAACAGCTTAGGCCAAAAATGCAGGCTATTTTTTCCGGGATAGTCTGGAAAGATGGATGGAAAAATAAAAAATGCAAGCAACAACATAAGGTAGTAAATAGGCCATATCCGCAGGATTCTGCGGATATAAAATTTGCCTAAAGAGATATTCCTGAAACGGATTTTCTCTTCTAATAAAAGATAGGTGATTAAAAAACCGCTGAGCACGAAGAAAAGTATAACCCCTAAATGACCTGATGTGGTAGTGTAAAAAGGAATATCCATGTGGTTGCGAAAACCAAAGTCTTGACGAAGTAATTCAATGTGCCCGACAAAAACAGTAAAAGCGCCTATGGCTCTTAAGGAGTTTAGCCCGGGAAAAAAGACTTTGTCGTTTTTCAAAGCAGAAAGATGGTTAATGGGTCAAATAAACAACTACCCATTCACTTTTTTGTAGTCGGCTAAGAACTGCTCCAATCCTATATCAGTTAATGGATGTTTGAATAAACCGAGGATAGATGACAGCGGACAGGTAGCAATATCGGCACCGGCTTCGGCACATTTTACAATATGCAGCGATGAACGGATACTCGCAGCCAACACTTCGGTTGGAAAGCCATAGATACCATAGATGTGAACGATTTGCTCAATCAATTGAACACCATCCCAGTTGCCATCGTCTATTCGACCAATGAAAGGCGAAACCATCGTAGCTCCCGCTTTAGCCGCAAGAATGGCCTGTGCTGCACTGAATACTAAAGTGCAGTTTGTCTTAATTCCGTTGTCGGTAAAGTACTTAATGGCTTTAATCCCATCCTTAATCATGGGCACCTTCACTACAATATTCGGGTGCAGAGCTGCCAGATTATTCCCTTCGGCAACCATACCGTCAAAGTCGGTGGAGATAACTTCGGCACTCACAGGGCCGTTTACCATTTCACATATCGTCACATAATGTTTCAGAATATTGTTCTGTCCTTTAATTCCCTCTTTCGCCATCAGCGTGGGGTTGGTGGTTACTCCGTCAAGGATGCCGAGCGATTCCGCTTCTTTAATGTGTTCGAGGTTGGCAGTGTCTATGAAGAATTTCATTTTGTTAGTATTAAGTAGTTAGTATTAGAAATTCAGATTTTGAATCTGCAAATATGCTTGCACTATAGTAAAGTGTGCGATAGAGAAATAAACAATTTGTGGATGAATACTTTTGTGCCATCGCCAAAAGGAGCTGCGTTGCGGTAGGAATAAAAAAATAGGGCAAGCTTATCATATCGCACCGCTTCAACCGTCTGCCTTTGCTGCGTTTCCGCCCTGGAGGATTGAACAGGAGCTGATCGTATGAGGCTCACCCCAACGGCAAATGTAGCAGAGTTATTTGGAATAAAAAGGAATAAATAATAAGGTGTTACTTCTCAGCAAGTCTTTTTATACGTTCCAAACGAGCGCTTTCATTTTGTTGTAAGTAAGCATCTTTCCCAAGCAATTGCCAGGCTTTTTCAAAATGAAAAACTGTTTTGCCTTTATCCTGTTTAAGCAAAAATAATTCTCCTAACTCTTCATAAACATAGCCATCTTCTTCACCAGTGCTCAGTGCTTCTTCAAACAAAGCCAATTGAATAGTCATTGCTTCTTCCAATTTATTCAAGGCCCGAAGGGTCCGCGCCACACACCATTTAGCAAGAAATATTTCAGGAGCTGTTTTCTTTTCTTCGCGCCATTTCAACGCCCGAAGAAAAATACTTAGCGCTTTTTCAAATTCGCCCTTATCAAAATAGTTCCAAGCAAGATTATTGTAGAGGGATCCTAACCAGTTTTTTGCTCGTTCCTGTTTCGAGTTTTCTGCATACAATATCGCTTCTTCGTTTAATAAAACGGCTTGTTGGGGTAAGGCAATTATAGCCAACATGTGTATTGCATCAATCGTAAAAAAGTCTTCGCTTAAGGAACTAGCACAATGCTTTGCTTTTGTAAACTGGTAAAAAGCCTGCTCCTTATTGCCTGAAGAATTAAAGGTACGTCCACGCTCCAAATGATAACGGGCGTGAGCTAAATCATTCTCTTCTGGAAGTTGATTCTCTACCTCATCCAGCATCTTATGAGCATCATCAAACATTCGTCTCAAGCTAAACGTTCTGGCTATCTGTGTTTTTAGTTGAAGATATTCAGATAGATTGTTTCCGGATGAAAAAGCTTCCAGCATTTCGCGAAATTTACTTTCCGTTTCAGCAGGTTTACTGTAGTTCCAAAGGGTATCAAAATGAGCCATATTGTTGATTTTTAATGGGCAATTATAAATCTCTTTTGCCACAGATTTGCCTTTCTCATTTCTAATTGCTTCAATGCCAAAACAAAACCTACCTTTGATATCGATGACATTTTTTTTAATTGGCTTTATGGGTTCAGGTAAAACTACCTTTGGTAAAAAGTTAGCAGCCAAACTTTCGTACGATGCGGTTGATTTGGATACGGAAATTATGTTACATACCGAAACACCTAGTCTTAAGACCTTAATTGAAGAAAAGGAAATAAAGTTCTTCAGAGTAGCCGAAAGCAAAGTGCTTAAATCGCTCATGCTCGGCAATCGAGTTGTATCTACCGGTGGAGGAACGCCTTGTTATTTTGATAATTTGGAATGGATGAAGAAGAATGGTACGGTTATTTTTTTGAAGGTTGACGAAGGAGTGCTCTTCAGTCGCTTAAAAAACACAGACTTGGACGAACGGCCTTTGTTACAGGACTTAGATGAAGCGGGTTTGCGAAATTTTATTCATACAAAGCTAGCAGAGCGAATGCCCTACTACAGTCAAGCGAATTTGGTGTTTGACCCGGTAAATGAAAAGATGGAAGACTTGCTAAACAGCCTTAAATGATTTTTTTGCTTTGCGGGCAGCAGGGAATTTATGCGTGAAAAATTTCGCGCAGTAACTTGGCTAATCGAAGTCCGCCAAAGAGCAATTGCTTCTCTACAATTGGTTCGTTGCTCTTAATATACTGCCTGCTTATATTTTGGCCTTTAAAATCGTACGCCCCATCTAACTTTGAGCGCGATTCATTCATCCAGCCAATTATGTCAAGATGTTTTATCTTAGCTAATTCCTCTTTACTGTATTTAGCGGTGTTGGCCCACTCTTTAGATTCAAACATGACATATTCCTCCACAATATTGGAGTCCCAAACACGATGTAGGTTAGAGGTAGAAGCAGAAAAGAAAACCTTCACATCATTTCCTCCCCTGTCGGTGGAATAACCAATATGCAAAGGCTGATGCAAATCTCCCATTAGGTGAATTAATACTTTTAAGTCGAACGCAATACGCTCTTTGGTGAAATCATTTCGGTGGGCTAATTCTGCAATTACTGTATTCAACTCTCCAATGATATTATGGGTGCTGTCAGGGTTATAAGAGTCCCCTTTATTGATGTTGATATAGTGTAGTGGCCTTAAACTATCATTGGCCGGATCTGATTTTATTTCATCCATCCACACACTGGCTTCTTCAATAGTTATTTCTTCCAAATAAAACGCCAAAGAATCTTTGGCGGCTTTAGAAAGCTGGCTGAAAGCAATCTTGGCAACCAGTTTATGTCCAACAGCACCCCAAGCGCTGGAATGCATAGGAAGATATACTACAAGGACTACCAGAAATAGGTGACGGATGGGCTTCATTCTTTTTATTTAATTCGGCAAACTTAGCAAAACCTTGTAGTGTAAAATGACGTTTGTTTTTATCTGTGATAAAAACAAAAAAAACATAAGAACCTAAGTCTTTTTAATAGATTTTGCGATCTTTGATAACTAGTTCGCGCGAAAAAAGATATATTATTTCATATATTGGATTAACCATTTAGTCCGCAACGCAAATACAGTGCGTAGTGGCGAAGTAAGTTTGCTGAAAAATGGTTATGAAAAAGCAAATCAGTATTCAGTCGTTCTTTGAGAAATATCCGGATGATGAATCGTGTTATCGTTACCTGGCA
>CANJVG010000168.1 GCA_947478005.1 Bacteroidota bacterium | reverse complement strand
GGTTTCTTCGGAGTAGAATTTTTCTTTCAACCTGAAAATGGAAAGTTCTATGAAAAACTTTGCCCTGCTCCGGTTACACCCAGGTATTTGATTAAAGAGTTTGGTTCAAATGGGGAAAGGAAGCATGAGTTGCTTTATACCAAAAAGGCACATACTCTATTGGCGGGTTTTTTTATTTCGATTTCGTTGAGCTTTGTGGCTGCCGTTCAGTTGGTGCTGAATCTCTTCAGACCTAAAATGAGTCCGGCCATTTCAAATGCTTTCACGCACATGCAGCAAAGTTCTCAGTTGACTATTGAGAACAAAAATTTGGAAGACCGGGAGAATGATTTGCAAATAGGCTTTACAGTGGAAGAAATGGCAACACGTGTAGAGTCGCTTTTGCGCGGCATTGGGTTGATAAAAGATTTTGCCCCGGTGGTTTACTTAATAGCGCATGGCAGCAGTAGTGCTAATAACCCGCACCACAGCGCTCACGATTGCGGGGCTTGTAGCGGGCGTCCCGGTTCGGTAAATGCTAAGGTGTTTGCTTTTATGGCGAACCATGCTAAAGTGCGCCAGCTTTTGAATGAGCGGGGTGTATTGATTCCCGCAGATACAGTTTTTGTTGGCAGCATGCACGATACTGCCAGCGATCAAATTGCATATTATGACGAACACATTCTTGGTTCCAACCACAATAGCAATCATCAAAAAAATAAGGAAGCATTTGAAAAGGCACTGAATGCCAATGCGAAAGAAAGGTCAAGACGCTTTGCCTCTATTGATACCAAAAAGAGTTCTGTCCATGCTCGGGAAGCTATTCTTAAGCGTTCCGTTTCAATGTTTGAGCCCCGACCTGAACTTGGACACGGAACCAACACACTTTGTATTATAGGCAACAGAGAAATTACGAAAGGATTGTTTCTGGATAGACGTGCATTTTTGAACTCTTATGATTACAAAACCGATTTAAGCGGAAAGCTGTTGGCGGGTGTGATGCGTCCAATTGGTATTGTGTGCGGTGGAATAAACCTTGAATATTATTTCTCTCGGGTGGACAATTATAAGTTGGGCGCAGGAACCAAGCTGCCGCATAACGTAATGGGTTTGATCGGGGTGGCTAACAGTTGTGATGGCGATTTGCGCCCCGGTTTGCCGGTGCAGATGATTGAAGTGCATGACCCTGTTCGTTTGTTGATTGTGGTTGAACATTATCCCGAAGTAGTTTTGAAAACAATTCAAAGTGCCCCGGAAATGTATGAATGGTATGTCAATGAATGGGTGCACCTGATGGTTATCAATCCGGAAGATGGCGACTATTATTATTTTAAAGAAGGATCATTTCAACCCTACCAACTGCTGCATCAGCAATTGAAATTTGTAAGCAATTTTGAACAATTAATAGAACAAGCCAAAAAGATGGAAACCAATCACATAGTGGATGCTACCAAAGAGAACTTACCGGTTTACTTACTTAACTAATCAAATTAAATGCAGCAATTACTTCAGGTTTTTATTCTTCTTCCGGTTGCAGCATTTCTGATAAGTCTATTGCTGCCTCGCAAAAGAGAGATGGCCATTTCGTTTTTGGCTATAACTTCTATCAGCATTCATTTGTTGGGCTTAGTCTCTTTTATTGCTTACTGGGCTTTCAATCAGTTTCCGGTATTGGACATCAAACACCTTACTCTTTTTCAAACTGCCGACATTGAAATTTTCATTGACTTCTATTTCGACAGAATAAGCGCAGTGTATAGTCTTGTTGGTTCCATCATTGCGCTTATAGTTGCAATTTTTAGCAAAACCTACCTGCATCGGGAAGAAGGGTTTAAACGCTATTTTGTTACACTGTTATTCTTTTTCACCGGCTACAATATTGTTATCTTCTCCGGGAATTTTGAAACCTTTTTTGTGGGTTGGGAAATAGTGGGGGTTACCTCGTTTTTGCTTATTGCCTTTTATCGCGATCGTTATTTGCCGGTGAAAAACGCCTTAAAGGTAGTTTCGATTTATCGGTTTGGTGATATTTGTTTGATACTCGCCATGTGGATGAGCCATCACTTGTGGAATGAGAATATTACCTTTTTAGAACTTAATGATTTATCATTAGTAACTGCTCATTTGGAGCAGCATTATTGGTTTGGCGTTTTTGTTTCGGTTATGATTGTTATCGCTGCCACCGCAAAATCTGCACAACTTCCTTTTTCATCCTGGTTGCCCAGGGCGATGGAAGGACCCACCACATCAACCGCCATTTTTTACGGCTCTCTTTCAGTTCACTTGGGCGTGTTTCTGTTGTTACGCACCTATCCCTACTGGGAGACTATGGTGTCGGTTAAAGCGCTAATCGTTTTCATTGGTCTTTCTACCAGCATCGTTGCAACGCTGATAGGCCGCGTTCAATCCACAGTGAAAACCCAGATAGCCTATTCATCGATAGCACAGATAGGGTTGATTTTCATAGAAGTTGCTTTAGGTCTTCACACATTAGCGTTATTTCATTTTGCAGGGAATGCATTTTTAAGAACCTACCAACTTTTAGTATCACCCTCGGTATTGAGTTATCTGGTGCATGATATGTTTTTCAGTTTTAAATCGAACGAACTGGGTCAAAGTAACCGCCTCAAAAAAACGATTTATATGCTTTCTATAAAAGAGTGGAACCTTGATTTTCTTCTTCATCACTTGTTGTGGAAGCCATTTAAATGGTTCGGCAATCTGTTCGGTTTCGTTAATAGGAAAATAATGACAGCCTTACTGATGGCAGGTTTCCTTTCCGGGCTTTTCTGTTACAATACCCAGAAAACAGTTCCTGCGGTGCTGCTTGATTTTTTACCATTTCTATACTCTTTCATTGCATTGGTTTTAATCTTAAAGGCATTTACCGAGCGGGGCGATGCACTAAACGGATGGTTTGCAATTGTTTCAAGCCAGTTATTCATAGCCCTTTCAATTGCCTTGCTGAATGAAAATTTTGAACACAACCATATAATGATTTACCTGAGCGGCTCTATGGTCTCTGCTATGGTCGGTTATACCTGTTTAAAAAGAATCAAAAGGATTGATAACAACATTGATTTAAGCCAATTTCATGGATATAGTTATGAGCAACCTACTGTTGCATTGATATTCTTAATAGCAGGCTTAGGTTTAGTGGGATTGCCATTTACACCAACATTTATAGGCATTGACTTATTGTTCAGCCATATTCACAAACGGGAGGAGGTAATGATAATAATGACAGCGCTCAGCTTTTTGTTTGTGGAGATAGCTGTGCTTAGGATATATGCCCGTATTTTTTTAGGGCAGCATAAAAAGGCTTTTCATCCCGTTGCGTTTAAGTCGTCTTAATAACCATCAAAATCTTGCTGCAACTTATGGGTTGTTGCAGTTTGACGGGTGCCGCTCTGTAATGGGGCGGCACTTTGTTTTTACCTCTGGCTTTTCTGGCTTAAACTTTTTAATTTCGTGATGAAATTACTTGGCAAACAAAATACGGTATGAAAAAAATCCTCTTCCTCTTAATTGTTCTATTCATTGCTTTTCAAGGTGTGCAGGGACAGGAACATCGTTTTAATTCCGAGTTAGATAGGTTTTGTAAAACGAGCATTAAAGAATTCAAATCAATCCCTGCCGATAGGAAAAAGGAGCTGGATGGAATTGCGCAGCAGTTAGCCGTTAAAAAATATGTGCTCTTTACCTGCAAAACAAACTCCCGAAGAACCCTGATGCTGCAGGTTTGGGCCCAAACCTCGTTCTATTATTACGGCATCATAGGCAAGCATGCATTTTCGATTGGCGACTCCATTACCAGCGTCTATCCTGGTGTGGCTGATGTGCTTACTGAGTCGGGCTTTTACTGCACCAACCAGCGCAATGCGCAACCTGGTGGGTACCTCATTTCTATAAGCAAAGAGTATCCGATCAATATGGTCTCTTCAAAGAACGAGGTAGGTACTGTTGATACCAGCAAAGGAGTACTGGTAAATATTTGTTTTGACAACGATGAACAATCAAGCATTACCGCCACCACAGCACATACTAACCTTCCATACCAAAGCCCTACCCGGTTTGAAAATACCTCTAAGGAAAAGCAAACCTACGAAGCCCTTAATCAACAAATAGCCAAAGAAATGCTCTATCTGGCCAGGAAAACGAAGGTGGTTATCAACGAGCTAAAGAACGATGCCGACTATTAGTTGTACCGACTATTGTGATGCTATTATCAATCTAATGTTAAGGCCAGCGAGGCTGTCATTCTGTATTACCAGCGGGGTAAATTAGCGACTTAATATATCCTTAACATACAGGTTACAATTGCATAGCAACTGAATTTTACGTTCGCGCTGAAATTCAAATGCTATGACACACAGAATAGTTACGCTCCTAACCCTACTTCTTTTTTGTTCTATTATCCAAGCGCAGACAGGTGGTATAGCAGGTAAAGTATTGGATGCAAAAACCGGTGAAGCCCTTATGGGCGTGGCGGTGGCTGTAGAAGGAACATCGCTTGGTGCTATCTCCGATTTAGATGGAAATTACAAAATAACGAATGTACCGGCAGGCAAGGTAAATCTTGTTTTTCAGTATGTAGGCTATAGTAAAAAGAAGGCTTCAGAGATAGAAGTGAAAAAGGGAGAAACCTTAACGCTCGACCAGAATTTATCGAGCGAGGATATAGTAATTAAAGAAGTGGCTATTGTGGCCAGTTTCAAGCGCGAGTCCGTAAGTGCAGTTAATATGCAGTTGAAAAACGGTACAGTAATAGGCAGTGCAATCTCTGCCGAGGATGTAAAGAAAACACCCGATAGAAACACCGGTGATGTATTGCGTAGAATAAGCGGGGCAAGCATTCAGGATGGCAAATTTGCGGTGATACGTGGTATGAATGACCGCTATAACGTAGCTATGATAAACGGGGCTCCGCTACCATCCACCGAACCCGATAGACGTGCCTTTGCTTTTGACCTTTTCCCTTCGGGCATGTTGAATAACCTTATGGTATTAAAATCTGCCCGCGCTGATTTACCCGGTGATTTTTCGGGTGGCATCATCATTATAAACACCAAGGATATTCCGGAATCTAATTACTATAATGTTGGATTCACTACTGGATTTAATACCACCACTACGTTTCAACCCTGGAGCTACTATCAAGGCGGCAAAACAGATGCATTGGGCTTTGATGATGGTAAGCGTGCTTTGCCTGATGGCTATCCTAAAACTATTGACGCTGTCAATAAATTTCTCTCCACCTCGACTTATGATGACAGGACGAACATGAGTAAGCTTTTTTCGAATGACTGGGCGGTGCTGAATAAAAAACAGGCACTACCTAATTTCAGCGGACAGTTTACCATGGGCCATGCCAAACAAATTCATCAGGTAGAAATTGGAAGTGTGTTCTCTGCTTCCTACAGCAACAACAACAAGTTCAACGATATTCAACGGAAAGATTTTTACACCATTCCTGATTCGTTTATTACGAAGTATTCCTATCGCGACCGGCAATATAGCAACAGTGTATTGTGGGGAGTTCTGTGGAACGCAGCAATCAAAATAGGCGAAAATCATCGCATAAGGCTTTCTAATATCTTCAATACCAATAGCGATAATCAAACCGTAATTCGCGATGGGAACAATTACGAAAATGAACAACTGCGTAAAGGCAGTTTATTCTCCTTCACGAGCAACCGTCTCTACAGTGGTCAAATTGCAGGGGACCATGTTTTCTCCTCGCAAAAAATAAAACTAAACTGGGTAGGTGGCTATTCACGTATCTGGAGAACGGTTCCTGATTTAAGAAGAACACTTTTCACTACACCTGATTTAGAAGATACTACTTATTATGCAGTCATTCAATCCACCGCTAACCCCGATTTTTTTGGAAAGTTTTATTCCAAACTAAATGAGAGTGTTTACAGTGGCAGTTTAGACATTACCGTACCCTTTCAAATCCTAAAGAATAATTGCAGTTTCAAGGCAGGTACTTATCAGCAATACCGCACCCGCGATTTCATAAGCCGCAATATTGGCTACGTAACCGGCCCTCAGAGTAGCTTTATGTTGTTGACTTTGTCGCAGGATTCGCTTTTTCTGCCGCAGAATATTGGTAAGAAGGGTTTCCTGATTAAAGAGGAAACAAAATACGAAGACCAGTACTTTGCCAATTCATATCTCAATGCCAACTATGCCATGTTCGATTTCTGGTTTTTGAAGCGCCTAACCATCAATGCCGGTGTACGATTTGAACAATATCACCAGCAGGTAACTGTATTTGACACAAAGGGAGAACGGAAGAAGGTGGTTGATACTACCTCTTTTGATGTGTTGCCAAGTGCTAATATTATAGTGGCTGTAACCGAAGCAAGTAACGTTCGCGCATCTGTTTTTATGGGTGTTTCACGGCCTGAGTTTCGTGAGTTGGCTCCGTTTAGCTTTTTTGATTTTAATACTTCCTCTTCCGTTCAGGGCCGTCCTGATTTGCAGCGCATAAAAACCATTAACAGTGATTTGCGCTACGAGTATTACTTTGGTAAGGGTGGGCAAATGGTAGCGGTAACAGGCTTCTTCAAATATTTCAAAAACCCAATTGAAGTTACCTACTCGCAAAGCACCGGCTCTAATCCTGAACTCTCCTGGCGCAATGCGCCCAATGCTTATAATTTAGGAGTAGAGGTGGAACTTCGCAAAAATCTTGACTTCTTAAACAAAGCATGGAAAGGTTTTGAAAACTTCTCGTTTGTAATTAACGGGGCCTACATTTATTCAAAGGTAAAATTGAACGACACCATTTCGCGCCCTTTGCAGGGACAGTCGCCTTATGTTGTTAACCTTGGCGTTCAATACAATAATCCTAAAATAGGTCTAAATGTAAGTCTGTTCTATAATCAAATAGGACGGAGAATTGTTTTTATAGGTAGCGATATGAGTGGGACCACTCAATACAATGATGTATATGAAAACAGCAGACCAATTCTTGATTTCTCTGTTACTCAGCGGGTTACTAAGTATGCCGAAATTAAATTGAGCTGTAGCGATTTAATTGCCAGGAACAGTACCCTATATCAGGATATTAATAAGAACGGCAAACTGGATGACAAAGACTCCCGCACTATAAATACTCGGGTGGGACGAACGATTACTATTGGTTTCTCCTTGAAATTCTAGCCTTTTCATAGATAGTAACCTTTAGTTAACAAAGGAGTAATCTTAAAATCACTTAGTGTTTACGTGCAGGTAATACTACTAATGCATGTTTGCACCCAATAAAAAATAACACACATGAACAAAAATTTACTACTCGCTGTAGCTTTATTGCTGGCGATGTTTACACAAGCACAAACCATCGTTAACATTTCAAGCGACATTACCAGTGACCAAAACTGGACTAACAACAACATCTATGTGCTTAACGATCGTATCTATGTCACCAATAACGCAACGGTTACTATTCAGCCGGGAACAATTATCAAAGGAGCGGTATCACCTCAGGGAGCTTTGATTTTTACAAGAGGTTCTAAAATTATTGCGGATGGTACAGCAGAGCAACCCATTGTATTTACTTCTGCACAACCATCCGGTTCCCGTGCTAAGGGAGATTGGGGTGGTCTTTGGATTTCGGGTAATGCGCCAACAAATATGGGAAGTGGTGTAAAACCTGAAGGCGGCTTGGACTCGGTAAAGGCCAATTACGGAGGACCCGATGCAAATGACTCTTCCGGTGTTTTGCGTTATGTAAGAAGCGAATTTGCCGGTTATGCATATCAGCCAAATTCTGAAGTAAACGGATTGACTTTTGCAGGGGTGGGTTCACATACAGTAGTTGACCACGTAATGGTTTC
>CANJVG010000167.1 GCA_947478005.1 Bacteroidota bacterium | reverse complement strand
CTGCCAGGTAACGATAACACGATTCATCATCCGGATATTTCTCAAAGAACGACTGAATACTGATTTGCTTTTTCATAACCATTTTTCAGCAAACTTACTTCGCCACTACGCACTGTATTTGCGCTGCGGACTAAATGGTTAATCCAATTGTTTTAAATATTTGAACAGCTATTTATTAGCTTCTTTCAAATAGTTGTCAAGCGCCAATACAATAGTTGGTGAATTATGCATTGGTGCCATTAAATGAAGCTGTAGTCCTCGCGCAAGAATCGCATCAGCCGTTGTTTTACCATAAGCTGCAATTTTTAGTTTCTCTTGTTTAAACTTAGGGAAATTATGGTACAAAGCATTAACTCCAGTTGGGCTAAAAAAGATCAGCATATCATAATCATGTATTTTGTATGCTTTCAAATTATTGGGTACCGTGCGAAACATTATTCCCTCCATATAATTAAAACTATTCGCTTCTAAAAAAGCAGGGATCTCATCTTTCTTTGTTTCAGCACAGATATAAAGAAACCTTGTCGCATCCTTATGCTTTATCAGTAACATTCGGAGCTCTTTATTGTTATTCATATCTCCAAAGAATACCTTCCTTTTTCTATACTGTGTATATTTCTGAAGGTAAAGTGCAATGGCTTCAGAAGTACAGAAAAATTTTGTTTCCTGACTCATTTTTACACGCAGCTCATCGCAAATACGAAAAAAATGATCAATGGCATTTCTGCTTGTAAAAATAATTCCACTGAAATCATTCAACGTTATCCGTTGTTTTCTGAAATCTTTACCAGGAACACCTTCGACTGTGATAAAAGGCTGAAAAGTAAATTTTGCCTTATACTTAAGAGCTAAATCGTAATAAGGTGATTTAAGTCCCTCAGGTTGAGGTTGTGCCAATAAAACACTTTTTGTTTTGCTCTTCGAAGCCTTTGAGATAAAATCAGAATAGTTTTTCTCGGGACGATGTGGAATTATTATTGCCGGTTTCGGATTAAGCGACTTAGGTAAAAAAGAAGTAGCACTCTTTTCAGGTGATATCACATCAGCCTTTTTTACGAGAGTGCTACTACTGTTGGATGTTTTGCTACTGCTATTCAATTTCTTGTTTGAAGAAATTGAATTAGCAGCTTCCCTTGAAGAGGCGCGCTTAACTACTTTTTTTTTGCGGCTTTCTTCGCGGCTTTCTTCTTAGCAGCTGGCTTCTTAGCAGCTGGCTTCTTAGCAGCTTTTTTAGCTGCTTTCTTTTTTGTTGCCATGGTTTAAATAATTGTTTTAGTGAACAATTTAAAAAACAGAAACATCATCGATATTTCCATGGAACAAACGTAAATAAAAAAGTGATACGCACTGCTGTACAGCAACTTTGTTCCTGTGGATAACCCTCGCCATAAGAACAAAGTGAGAAGAAATAAGATGATGGCTATTGAAGAAATAAAAATGAAACCATTTATATTTTTTGGAGAAGTGTATAAAATAAATAGTACGGGAATCAGCGCCAATCCTAATGTTTTACTCATAGTCGTTAAGTGATACGCGTATTCACTACACAATTCTTTCAACTCAAAAATGATTCCCACAAATTCGATCGCAACAAGTTTAATGAGGTAAAATAATGTGAATAAAAAAAAGAACGAAAGAAGAGATGGATCCGCCACATTGGATGTATTATAAACATTGTGGGTCAAAATAAATCTCACATACAAACTAACCCCTAAAATAAAATTGACGTGAAGAGCAAATGACAAAACACTCATTTCTCCTGATTTCACTCCAGAGATTTGCTTAGGAAATTTTCTGCTAATAGTAGATTGTATCCACTCGAATAACTCATTCTCAAAAGCAATTTTTACATAGGTTATAAGGCCAAGAAGTATTGCTAGTAAAATGAAAATCGATGAATTATGATAGGGTAATCTATACTGTTCAATATCATTTATAATTTGCTTCTCGGGCGATAAAAAAGAAATTTGATAATCTATCGGCTCTTGCGGTCTGCTATATAAGCCAGAATCCTCGGTCAAAAGAAAAGCAGTCCTTCTGCCTGATAAATTCGTTGAAGAAATAGAATCCAAAGCATACCCTTCGTTGAATGAAAGGAAAACACATAGAAGAAAGATGGGTAGAAATTTGTTTATCACTAAAAGTAGTTGATGTATCCGAAGTGAATTTTTGCTGATTTAAAACTAATCTTGTTTTCTAACTGTTTCCCCATCGCATAAGTAATTCCAAAAATTCCAACTTTCGTTTCAATTGCAGCACTCACCCCAAAGCCGAAGGGAAAATCTACAGATCTTTTCTGAATACGAGAATCTTCAACTACAGCTGAGTTGAAAAACACACTAAAGTAAGAATTCTTGGAAAGCAAAAATCTGTATTCAAGATTTGCCATTGCATAGTAAGGTGTGAAAATACTTTGGTCGTCAAATCCGCGTAAAGAGCTCATTCCTCCAATTCTGAATTTTTCATTTTCTAACACTTTGGGACTGAAAAAATATTTGCCGTCAAGGGAGGTTTTGATTGTGTGTCTTGCGGCCAAGCACCAATATTTTTCGATTACCAATCCAATATGAAACTGAACTGTTTTCCTCTGTAAATTATCGTAAAGAAAATTAAAATTGCCGCCAGTTATTTCATCATATAACCCCGAAATGGTGCTACTCTTTTTTATTGTCTTTACACCAATAGAACCCCCTGCTTTTAATAAAAAACCAGATGTGGGATTGAAACGGTAATTGAGCTTTTGCAAATAATATTCCAAGGCAAACTCATTGGCATTTATATCTAAATTTGGGGGTAGCGTGCGATTCAATTTAACATAGGCGGTATCTATGTTGGTTACAATACTTATATGTTGATGGAGGGATGCTTTGAGGTAACTACTCCCTATAATCTGATATTGAATTCCATAATCGCCATTCAAATCAATATAGGATGTATCTCGCTTGTAAAGTTCAAAACGAGCACTAATACCCAATGGAAATCCAGCAAGATATGGATAAGATACCCTTACATCAAGTTGTTGTGTTTTGGGTTGCAGTTTTTTCCATTCAAGGAAAAAATCTTCTCCCATCCCAAACAGACTTACTAAATGTAGGTGCGCTTGACCCGTTATCAAAAGCTTCTGACCAGAAGATCCAGGAAGAAATCCAAGTAACGCATCAAAGTCACTCGACTTTCGGTCTTTTAAAAAGACATTGATTCTTGCCTTATTGTTTAGGAACTCGACATTGTATGGTTGAACAGATTCAACAAAAGCCAATTCGTTGAGTCTTTGTGCAATTCGTTTTACATTAGTTTCATTATATGCTTTACCCGGCTTTATACCAAGATAGTTTTTTAGGAAAGCTCGCTTCATTTTCGTCTTGCCAAGTATATTGATGGAGTCGAAACGAATCTTTTCATTTTTCTGTAAAAATATTTTTGCCGAGTAAGAGCTATGATTTGATTGAAAACTATCAATACTCACACAGGCAAAAGGATAACCGCTATTCTCACACTCGCGAAGCAGTTTCTCCTTTATCTGCTCCACATCATTTATGTTTAGCGGCCTTGCATTAAGAATCTGGTTTTTAACTCCAGCATTCGCAAGAAGAGAAGGACTCACATTGCCGTTTTTTAATACAAGATTTTCAAACTTGTCCCCCACATACATATAAATACGAGTGAGTAATGAATCTGAAATGATGCTGTCCATTGACGAAGAGAGATATCCCGAAGAGCGAAGTTTATTTAGTAAGCCCGCCACTTCAATATTGGCTTGGAGCGAATCCTTGAAATGGGTTTTGTAGGAAAGCTTTTTTTGAAAAAAATCTTTTGACTTATCAGAACAATCTATTTGCAGCAAATGAATATTCTGACCAAAACAAAAATTCAGTAGAAAAAAAAAGATTATGGTTGAAATAAATCGCATTACTATTGAGCAAAGATAACGTGAAAGTGCATTTTGTATTTGACTTTGTAAGGCAGAATTCTTACTTCGTAATTTAATATGGCCGGCATTTACATACACATCCCTTTCTGTAAGCAGGCTTGCAATTATTGCAATTTTTATTTCAGTACGTCTTTGGGCAATAAAGAAAATTTTATTCACGCTTTACTTAAAGAAATTGAGCTGACGAAAGAATATCTGAAAGGAGAAGTGATTGAAACTATTTATTTGGGAGGAGGAACTCCCTCTCAATTAAGCCTGGAAGATTTGAAATTAATTATTGGGAATTTATCTTCCGTATATGATCTGAGTCGAGTGACTGAGTTTACCATTGAAGCTAATCCTGATGATTTAAAAGACTCCTCTACCATTAGAGCTTTAGGAACATTGGGTGTAACTCGTTTTTCAATAGGAGTACAATCTTTTTTTGATGAGGATTTGCAATACATGAATCGTGCACATAACTCAAAAGAGGCTATGGCCTCGATTAAGAGGGTACAGGATGCAGGCTTTAAAAACATCAGTATTGATTTGATTTATGGAACACCAACTCTTACCGATGTGAACTGGAGGAAAAATTTGGAGATAGCATTCGCCTGGAACATCTCCCATATTTCTTCTTATGCGCTAACAGTTGAAGCAAAGACTTCGTTGGATAGAAAAATACGGAAAGGAGAATTGAAGGCTGTAAATGAAGAACAGTCAGCCAGACAGTTTAGAGTTTTAATGGATGAAATGCGTGCCCAAAAATTTGAGCAATATGAAATTTCCAATTTTGCTCGCGATGGAATTTATGCCATACACAATTCAAACTATTGGTTTGGGAAAAAGTATCTCGGGCTCGGTCCTTCAGCTCATTCTTATAATAAAATAAACAGACGATGGAATGTTTCCAACAATGTTGAATATATCAATTCTCTAAAAAATAGAATCTTAAATTTTGAAGAGGAGATTTTAACCGAAGCTCAAAGAGTGAATGAAAAAATTATGACAGGACTAAGAACTATTTGGGGCTTTTCAATTAAGGATTATGAATTGCCAATTATAGAAGAAATTCAAAAAAATCTAGCCAGCATTGACGTTGAACATTATACGCAGGAAGATGGCATTTTAAAACTAACACAAGAGGGAAGATTATTTGCAGATGCAATAGCTGCACAGTTGTTTGTTGAGGAAGTTGAAAAGGTATAAATCAAGGATATAAATTTTTATTATGGCAATTATTAAACCGTTTAAAGCTGTTCGCCCTAAAAATGGATTAGCCGAGCAAGTGGCTTCACTTCCATACGATGTGATGAGTACAAAAGAGGCGCGAGAAATGGCAAAAGGCAATCCGCTATCATTCCTTCATGTAAGCAGAGGTGAGATAGATTTTGCAGAAGGCATAGATGAACACTCTGAGGAGGTTTACCACAAAGCAAAAGAGAACTTTTCCAGAATGACTGACGAGGGTGTTTTGATTCAGGAAACAAAGCCGCTGCTATATATATATGCGCAGGTGATGAACGGCAGACGGCAAATTGGTTTAGTCGCAAGTTCATCAGTAGAAGACTATTTCAACAATGTGATTAAAAAGCATGAGTTTACACGCCCTGAAAAAGAGGAAGACCGCATTCGGCACATGGAAACAGTACAAGCACATGTCGGACCGATTTTTCTTACCTATCCCCAAAACAATTCTGTAGATGAAATTGTGAATGAAATAACCTCGCAGCAAAAACCGCTTTATGATTTTCCTGCCGATGATAACATACAACATACTGTATGGAAAATAAGCGATGAAGATAAAATTGCAAAACTTGTCTCTGTTTTCGAAAAGGAAATTCCTTTCACTTATATTGCTGACGGACATCATCGCACAGCTTCGGCCGCAAAGATTGGGCAGAAGCTGCGTGAACAAAATCCTAACCATACAGGTAAGGAGGAATACAATTTTTTTCTGTCGGTTCTTTTTCCTGATGACCAATTAGCCATCATGGATTACAATCGTCTCGTTAAAGATTTGAATGGTTTGAGTGACGAAGAGTTATTGGAGAAGGTAAAATCGAAATTCACTGTTCTCCTTTCTTCGTTGGACACTATCAAACCCAATTCTCTTCATCAATTTGCCATGTATCTTTCAGGAAATTGGTATTCACTTACTGCAAAACCAGAAATTATCAAACAAGATCCTCTTGGGGTTTTGGATATTACAATATTGCAAGAAAATATTTTAGATTCATTACTTGGAGTAAAAGACCCGCGCACCGACAAACGCATTGATTTTGTTGGGGGAATCAGGGGATTAAAAGAGTTGCAACGCAGAGTTGATACCGGAGAAATGAAGGTTGCCTTTGCTCTTTATCCCGTTTCCTTAAGGCAGTTGATGGATATTGCCGATAGTGGGAAAGTGATGCCCCCTAAATCAACTTGGTTTGAACCAAAGCTTAGAGACGGTTTATTCAGTCATCTTTTTTAAATATACTGGTCAAATTACGGGTTGATGCCTCCGTATTTCATTGATTTTGAGTCACTTTTAATAGGTCCGTTCGCGACTATCTGATTGATTAACTAATTTTCCTACTAAAATATCTTCCCTTGCCTTTTGTTTTTTTAGAATGGAATGATATCTTTGTTATCACGAAGGGTTTAAAAAGAAATTTGCTTATGAAAAAGAGAATACTACAATTAACGCTATCTGCATTCCTTTTGGGAATTGCATTTGCAGCGTTTTCGCAAGGTGGTCCACCACCACCACCACCACCACCACCGCCACCGCCATCTGGTATTCCTATTGATGGAGGCATATTTTTGCTTTTGGCAGCAGGATTGATTTACGGTTCTAAGAAGTTATATAAAGCATAATTATTTCGCTTTTTCAATTTTTTGCCGTTTGGTTTATACCAAGCGGCATTTTTTGTTTCTGGTCGATTCCGTTCTTATTCTTTAACGCTAACCTTTATTGTAACGGGCTGATGATCGCTGAAGTCGAAGCCCAAATCGATACCTTTTACTTCTTTCAATTCAATGTTAGGAGAAGTGAAGTAATAGTCAATTACTGTGGTGAAAGTTGATTTAGGGTCGAAGGAGAATTTGTTTTTCCGGTTAGTAGCCGTTGTTGAATCGTAGTTATAGCTCCATCCAACAATATAGTTCGGGTCATTGTTCTTTAAGTATAGAGGGTCATCTTCTTTTACTTTTTCCCAGGTATGAACATTGAAGCTTGGTGGGGCAATATTCCAATCTCCTCCAAGAATCACGTAGTTTCCTTTGGCATATTCTTCTTCCAGAATTTTTTTCGTCAATGCCATTTGCTCTTTCTTTACGCTGCCATCATCGTAAGCTTCGAAGTGCGTATTAATGACTATCAAATCTTTTCCGTTGGCTAGTTTGTATCGCTGCATGAGGAGGCAGCGCTCGAGGTAAAATAGTTTGCGAGGAAAGTCGGTGATGCCAGGTAAGGCAATTCTTTTTGATTCAACAGGTGTATATTTTGAAAGAGTTTGGAGGCCGCCATATACTTTTCCGATAGGGTTGGTGAAAGGGAAAGGGAGGTACTTGACATCGTAGTTGGGGGTAAAGGCATAATTGTGTTCAGGCAATACTGTTGCGAATTGTTCGGCTTGGTCAATCTTCCAACTGCGTTTGCTTTCTCTGTCAACTTCCTGTAACATGATGAAGTCAATATCCTTATGTTCTGCAAAAAGTTTTTTCATGCCTTCGTTGTTTTTTAGAACATGTTCCTTGGGTGAGGTAACCATCTTTCCTCCATCGTAAAAGAAATCAACTTCTTTACCCAGGGCTCCGTAACCTACATTCCAGATAAGAAATGTGAAGGTTGAATCGGTTAGGGTTTTAGGATTTTCAGTGGTTGATTTTGGACTGATTAGTTCAACAGTTTCTATGGGTGCGGGTTTGAATTTTGTGGCGATGCCGAAAAGAATCATGCCGCCTACATAGAGGAT
>CANJVG010000166.1 GCA_947478005.1 Bacteroidota bacterium | reverse complement strand
TTTTCCAATTGAAATTCGGAGGTTTGAAAACCTTCAGGAAGTTTCTTCTTGATTGTTTCTTCAATTACTCTCGGTCCTGCAAAACCTATCAACGCTCCTGGTTCGGCAATATTAAAATCACCTAGCATAGCAAACGAAGCTGTAACACCGCCAGTAGTTGGATTAGTCAGCAAACTAATATAAGGGATTTTGGCTTCAGCAAGCTGATTAAGTTTTACAGCAGTCTTCGCCATTTGCATAAGGGAAAAAGCGCTTTCCTGCATCCGCGCTCCACCTGATTTTGAAATTATAAGCAGGGGAGTATTATTTTCAATACAGAAGTCGATAGCGCGAGCTATCTTTTCTCCCATTACTGAACCCATCGAGCCAGCTATGAATCGAAAGTCCATGGCAGCAACAACAATGTTTTTTCCATTGCAATGTCCTTTAACCACCCGAATGGCTTCGCGCAAACCTGTGCTTTCAATGGTATCCTCAATTCGCTGTTGATATGGTTTTAAATCTACAAAATGAAGAAAATCACTAGGCACCAAGTCATCAAACATTTCTTCATACTTACCTGCCCCTAAAATAAGATTCAGATACTCGTCTGAATCCAGTTTTTCATGATAGTGGCATTCCGGACATACCTGGAAATTTTCTTTAAGTTTTGTAACCAGCACGGTGGCTTTGCAACTGGAACATTTATGCCATACTCCTTCAGGTGCTTCCTTTTTCTCCTCGGTTGAAGTCTGAACACCTTTACGAAATCGTTTCCACCAATGAACCTTGTCCTCCACCATTACTTATGCTATGGTAACATCTTTGGAAAGATAAACATCTTGTATGGCGTTTAAGAGATGAACACCTTCTTTCAATGGACGCTGAAATGCTTTTCTCCCCGAAATTAATCCCATACCCCCTGCACGCTTATTGATAATAGCGGTAGAAACTGCCTCCGCCAAATCGGTCGCACCGGATGAAGCTCCACCTGAATTGATAAGCCCAACACGACCCATGTAGCAGTTGGCTACCTGATAACGACACAAATCTATCGGATGATCGGTAGTCAATTCGCTGTAAACCTTTTTATGCGTTTTGCCAAAGTTAATTGCATTATAGCCTCCATTTGTCTCCGGCAACTTTTGTTTAATAATATCTGCCTGAATAGTAACGCCTAGGTGATTTGCCTGGCCGGTTAAATCAGCCGCAGTGTGATAATCTACCCCGTCTTTTTTAAAACTTGAATTACGTAAATAGCACCAAAGCACAGTCGCCATTCCTAACTCGTGAGCATATTCAAATGCTTCGGCAACCTGAACAATCTGCCGCTTAGATTCTTCACTTCCAAAATAAATAGTTGCACCAACCGCTGCAGCCCCCATATTCCATGCATCCTTTACCTTACCAAACGAAATTTGATCATAAGAATTAGGATAACTAATGAATTCGTTGTGATTGATTTTAACTATGAAAGGAATTTTGTGTGCATATTTACGGGCGACAATGCCCAATACACCAAAAGTAGAAGCAACCGCATTACATCCTCCTTCCATCGCCAATTTCACAATATTCTCTGGGTCAAACATAGGTACGTTTGGGGAAAAAGAAGCTCCAGCACTATGTTCAATGCCCTGATCAACAGGTAGGATAGAAACATATCCTGTTCCCCCTAATCGACCGTTATCGGCAATCCATTGCAGGTTACGAAGAGTTTGTATGTTGCGATTAGAATTAACCCAAACTCTATCAATAAATTTTTTGTTTGGCAAATGTAGCTGTTCTTTTGATATAGTCTTAGATTCATGGTTAAGCAGATAATTAGCTTTCTCTTGTCCAACCAGTTTTTCGATGTCCTCTCTTTTCATTATTAAAAATTTTGAGGAGCGAATGTAAAAAAGTTTGGAGTTTATAGTCGACATTTTTCTGTTACTGAGGAATGAAGAAAGCCGATTCGTTCATATGCTGTCAGGTGCCAAGGTCCATGTCATTTTTCAACTTACTCATTCGGGCTTTACCCTTACGCACTTATTAAATATTATTGCGGCTGATGCTAAAAGCTTACCAAAACAAATCGGCTCTTACCAAAGCCTATATTCAAATGCACCTATCCATTATTTTGTGGGGTATTACAGGGGTATTAGGCAGGGGAATTAATTTAAGCGAAGGGCTATTAGTTTGGTATCGGCTGATTATCACGTCATTGTCGTTGGGAGTTTATATTTTGCTAGTCAGCAAAAGCTTTAAAGTATCGCGAGCTAACTTTTGGAAACTTGTAGGTATTGGTGTATTGTTAATGGTTCACTGGCTTTGCTTTTACGGAGCCATTAAGTATTCCAATGTAAGTATTACACTCAGCTTGTTTTCTTCGACCACGCTTTTCACCGCGCTGATAGAACCGGCCATCACCAAAAAGAAATTCAATAAAGCCGAATTATTTTACAGTATCTTAGCCATGGGTGGTATAGCTATTATTTTCTACAGTGATACAAACTCCTATTCCATTGGCATTGTATTGGCCCTGCTGGCATCCTTTCTGGGTTCGTTCTTCAACATCTTCAACAAGAACATTGTGCACGAAGTGGAAAGCGAGGTTGTTTCCTTCTATGAAATTTTTTCGGGGTTATTGGTGCTTACGGTATTACTTCCGTTCTACATCCGCTATTTTCATCCTGCCAGCTTATTCCCTTCCGTCAATGACTGGGCCATGCTTTTTGTACTGGCAATCGTCTGCACCCATATTACCCTGATCCTTTCGCTCAATGCACTCAAACACCTATCGGCTTTTACACTCAATCTTTCCATTAATCTGGAACCTGTGTATGGTATGACATTGGCCTTTTTAATTTTTGGAGAGAACAAAAAGCTCAATGCCGGTTTCTTCATAGGCACCGCCATCATATTACTCTCGGTGCTATTACATGCTTATTTTTCTTCGAAGAATGTAGATCCCGAACTAATCAGTAGTTGAGGTTTCAGTATATTTTATGATTAAGATCATTCCAATTTTATTGGGCGCTAAAATCGCGTGTCTGGTCCTCGATTTTGAAAACATTTTGGCTGTGCAAAACTACTTTCCAACCTGCGCAACCTTTTGGCCTTAGCATTAATCTAATGTGGAGATAACACGCAGATAACTAGGATGTCTGATTTGAAGTATTAGAGCAATAAGATTTTATTAGTTATTTCCGTTTCAATTTTTAATCTTTACCACGCACTTTCAATAACCTCCTGAATGGATTTTTAAAATGAAAAAACTTTTACTCCCTGCCTTTTTCATTGTTTGTTACTTCGGTTTTATTCAAGATGTTTCAGCCACCCACTTAATGGGAGCCGATATCTCTTATGAATGTATGGGCCCTGGTCAGTACAAGATAAGGCTGACTCTATTTCGCGATTGCAATGGTATTGATATCGGAACTCAGCAATCAGTAGCCTATGGTTCAACGCAGTGTGGAGTAAATACTTCTATCACTGTGAACGAAGTTAGTGTTAGCGACATTACACCTGTGTGTCAACAGAGCGGAACGACTGCCTGTGGCGGCAGCGGTCAATACGGGGTTGAGAAGCATATTTATGAAGGCATTTTGAATTTGCCGGCAGGATGTGGTACCGACTGGATATTAGGTTGGGGTACGTGTTGTAGAAACAATGCAATAACCAATCTTGCAAATCCGGGAAATGAGGATATGTATATTCAAACATGTGCTATCAATAATACTTTGTCTCCCTGCAATAATTCACCTGTCTTTCTGAATGACCCTGTGCCTTTCTTTTGCACTAATCAACCTGTAAATTATAATCATGGAGTTGTAGATATTGATGGAGATTCGCTCGTTTTTACCTCCGTGTCGCCAATGAATGTAGGTGGTTTTGTGGGATATGCAGGTGGATTGAGTGCGGCTAATCCTTTCGTAACAACAGCCGGTGGCCCTTTCTCGGTAAATGCAGTGAATGGGGACATCAATTTTACTCCAAGTGTTCAGCAAATTGCTGTTACAGCCATGCGCGTAGACGAATACCGAAACGGGGTTCAAATTGGCTGCGTGATGCGCGATATGCAGTTCACTATTATCAACTGCAACAATCAATTGCCCACAGCTACGGGAATAAACGGTACTAATAATTACACTATCACGCTGCCTGCCTGTTCAGATACGTGTTTCACGATTTTGTCTAACGATCCCGATGCAGGCGATATTGTTAGCATGAATTGGAATAGTGGAATTGCGGGTGCCACTTTTACCACTGCTGGGTCCCCTCATCCAACCGGTACATTTTGCTGGGCTACCAATGCTGCTGATGTTGGCACTAATTTTTTCACTGTGAAGGTAGTTGATAATCACTGCCCAATCACCGGCAGCAACACCTACTCGTTTACCATTAAAGTAATTCCGAGCAATGACCCCGCTGTAAGTGCCGGACCTGATGTTACGATTTGCCCTGGTCTTTCTACCACATTAAACGCAACTGTAATTGGTGGAAGCGTAACCGGCTACCATTGGAGCGATGGAACCAATTCCTGGAACACTCAATCTATCACCGTCAGTCCGTCTACTACGACCATCTATACGGTTACAGCTTATTACACGGATGGATGCAGCAAAACTGATGCTGTGGTGGTAACCCGTGTTCCCAACCCAAATATCAGTATCTTCCCCAATAACATTACATTATGTTCGGGAGGTTCCGTCAATCTTTTGGTTGGTACAACCGCCTCCACTCCGATTTACCATTGGACACCAACTACAGGGCTAAGCTGTACTAACTGTGCCAATCCAATTGCGACTCCACTGGCATCTACCCAGTATTGTGTGTACATTACCGATGCTTTTAATTGTCCAAGTCCAACAGTTTGTTCGCAAATTAACTTGGCAGCACCACCGCCACCGCAAAGTTGTGCGGTTATTTATGCTACGACCACCGGCAGCGGAACCGGTAGTAAAGCCAGCCCTGCCAGTTTGCAGGGAGCTATTAATCTGGCACAGTGTAATAATTCAATTATCAAGTTAGGTAGAGGTACCTATACACTTAACAATCCTATTACTAATATAACAAGTTATACAACCATAGAAGGAGGATTTGACCCAATAACCTGGATAAAAACCAGTTTGCCGGGAGCCACAACGATTTATAGGTCTAACCTTAATCCGGAAGGCGCAGCTAACTCTCCTCGAATTGTGGCCATCTATATGAACTCGCAAGCTTACTTCCGTTTTCAGGATATAACTTTTCAAACGCAAGATTGCCCTGCCACAACAGCAGGACAGTCGGCCATGAGTAATTATGTGTTTCACATGACAAATTGCAACGACTATCAGTTTGTCCGTTGTCAGGTAATTACCGGTAAAGGAGGCGATGGATTACCCGGTACTTCGGGTGTTCCCGGAGCCATAGGTACTCCGGGAACGGCTGGCAGTGCCGGTGATGTTGACAACACGGGTACAAACGCTCCTGGTGGTAATGGCGGCCTGGGGGGTGGAGCTGCACCGGGGGCAGGAAATACAGGAGGAACAAACGGGTCTAATGGCAATGGAGGTTCGGCATCAACTGATCCGCGTTCTGGTGGCGGTGGCGGTGGCGGTGGTAGTGGTGGTAGTGGCGGCAGTGGCGGTGGTGGCGGTGGTAGCGGTGGTGGAGTAAATAATGGTGCTGGCCCCGGTGGTGGCAGCGGAGGCAGTGGTGGTGATCCTGGTTCAGGTGGAGGCAATGGTTCAAGTGTGGCCGGAAGCCCCGGTATTGCCGGTACAGGTACATTCGGAAGTTTTGTGGGAGGATTTTATATTCCTGCCGGCTTAGCGGGAAACGGGACCAACGGTACAGGTGGATCCGGTGGCTCGGGTGGTGGTGGTGGTGGTGGACAAACTTGCTTTTTCTGCGTAGATGGTACGGGTGATGGAGGTGGTGGAGGTGGCGGAGGTGGACAAGGAGGAACCGCAGGAACAGGAGGCTCGGGTGGAGGTGGATCTATAGGTGTTTATATGTTTAATAACGGAGCAAATGCTGTATTTGACGATTGTAACTTCTTTTTAGGAACTGCCGGATTAGCAGGTCCAGGTGGCACCGGAGGGAACGGAGGAACGGGTGGAACGGGTGGAGCAGGCTCCAATTACGGAACAAGTGAAGTCGGTCGAGGTGGAAACGGTGCGAATGGGGGTGATGGAGGAAAAGGCGGTGATGGCGGCATTGGAGCAGCAGGCACCGCAGGTTTAGTATATGTGGATGGAGGAATTAATCCAATAGCAGATGTGGCTTTTAATCTTTCGGCCCAGCCTATCATTAATGCGGCCGATGCAAGTTGCACTTATCGCAATGTGAACTTTACTTCCGGTACTTCAGCCAATTGGGATTTTGATGTGGTTTCAGCCCCCCAAACAGCAGCGGGCACCAGTGTAAATACACAATACACCACTTATGGCAGAAAGACTATCACCTTTAGCGGAAATACCTATACAGGCTTCTTCAATGTGCCTATTGACGCCAACAGTTATATACCCGATATTGTAACCAACGCGACTCATCTTAATGGCGATACTTTCTTTTTATGCCAGGGTAGTTCGGCTGACTTCAACGGAGTGATTCCTGGTGCCGATATCTTTGATTGGAATTTCGGAGGGGCCCATGTGCCTAACACTTATAACGGACCTGCAGCCACTACTCAAAATTTACCAGGTCTGGTATTTAATACTCCGGGTACTTTTAAAATTACTTTGCGAATAAGCACCTCTTGTTGTGGTTGGTCTCCTACAGATTCTATTTACTTGATTGTAGAACCAAATCCAACTTTGGCCATTACCGGACTCTTTGCTGTATGCCCGGGTGGATCAGCCGATATTCATGCTTCAGGTTCTGTATTTTATCAATGGAGTCCTCCGTATGCACTGGATACGCTTTATGGACCCGATGTTGTTTCTACACCAGGAGTAACCACGACTTACTTGGTGAGGGGATACAGTCTGCACAGGTACTGTCGTGTAGATACTCAGGTAACCGTATCAGTGGTTAATCCTCCTGTTCTTTCTTTCTCCGTAGTACCTGCCACATGCGGGTCAAACGGCTCGGTAACTGTAAACCCGAACCCACCCGGCAACTATTCCTATCTATGGAATGATTCACAAAATCAAACCACCCAAATAGCCATTCCTGTATCTCCTGGTTCTTATGCGGTAACCGTAACCGATAATCTTTCTACCTGTACTGTTACCTCTGGTGTTTCAGTGGGTTCTGGTGTAGGGTTACAGGGTTTTATTGACAGCAGTGCAACTGTATCCTGTTTTGGCAGGTGCGATGGGGTGGCTCGCGCCAGGGGTATTCTCGGCTCGGGTAATTTCAGTTATAGTTGGAGCAATGGATCCAATACAAGGCTGATTAGTGGTTTATGTGCCGGGACTTATACTTGTACCATTACAGACGTACCGACTTCGTGTAGTGTTTCTACATCAGTTATTATTTCTCAGCCGCCTTTGCTTTTTGCCCAATTTTTAGATACCATAAATCCGACTTGTGCCGCCTTAAACAACGGTTCAGCCAAAGCCAATGCCGGAGGTGGTTCGGGTCCTTACCAATATATTTGGAATGACCCTAACACGCAGGACTCATCGCATGCTGTGAATCTCTTTGCCGGTATTTACAGCGTAACTGTCATTGACCAGAAGGGTTGCACTGCCACAGCCACGGTACCGATTTTAGCACCGCCTCCGGTGGTGTTAGATACAGTACAAGTGGTGGATGTAAGTTGCAACGGGTCGGCTGACGGTTCCATTACCCTTATCGCAACGGGTGGAGTTTCGCCTTATTCGTATGTATGGCAGCAAATACCTTTGGCAACCGATAGCGCGGCCTTCAACCTTTCAGGAGGCACTTACACGATTGTAGTAGCCGATGTTTGGCAATGTAAAGATACGATGGTTGTTCCGGTTACTGAACCTGCTCTATTAGTTCCTTCTATTGCTAACACAGACAGCGTAAAATGCTTTGGCGGAAATGACGGTTTGGTTGACCT
>CANJVG010000165.1 GCA_947478005.1 Bacteroidota bacterium | reverse complement strand
GGCACCAACACTCCTTTCAATCCGGTGAACTGCTCGGCCACAAAGAAAGGCTGAGACAAGAAACGCTGAACACGTCTTGCACGGTGAACCACCTGACGGTCTTCTTCGCTCAACTCGTCCATACCAAGGATGGCGATAATATCCTGTAACTCTTTGTAACGCTGTAAAATTTCCTTTACGCGCATAGCGCAACCGTAGTGTTCTTCACCCAATACAGCCGCAGAAAGAATTCTGGAAGTAGAGTCCAACGGGTCAACCGCAGGATAAATACCCAACTCGGCAATCTTACGGTTCAATACTGTAGTTGCATCCAAGTGGGCAAAAGTAGTTGCCGGAGCCGGGTCAGTCAAGTCATCAGCCGGAACATATACCGCTTGAACCGATGTGATAGAGCCACGCTTAGTAGAAGTAATACGCTCTTGCATCATTCCCATTTCGGTAGCCAATGTAGGTTGGTAACCCACCGCTGATGGCATACGACCCAAAAGAGCTGACACTTCAGAACCTGCCTGTGTGAAACGGAAGATATTATCGATAAAGAAAAGAATATCACGTCCGCCCTTAGCATCGTTCTTATCTCCGTCACGGAAATATTCGGCAATGGTCAATCCGGAAAGAGCCACACGAGCACGGGCTCCAGGTGGTTCATTCATCTGTCCAAATACCAGGGTTGCCTGTGATTGTGACAAAGCAGCAGGGTCAACTTTGCTCAAGTCCCATCCGCCTTTCTCCATGCTGTGTTTAAATTCTTCTCCGTACTTTACTACATTACTTTCAATCATTTCGCGCAACAAGTCATTTCCCTCACGCGTTCTTTCTCCTACCCCAGCAAACACCGAAAGACCTGCATAAGCCTTCGCAATATTGTTGATAAGTTCCATAATCAATACGGTTTTCCCTACACCCGCACCACCAAACAAACCAATCTTTCCTCCTTTGGAATATGGTTCGAGCAAGTCGATAACCTTAATACCGGTGAAAAGAACCTCAGCATCGGTTGATAAATCTTCATAAGCCGGTGGCATACGGTGGATAGGGTACCCTCCTACTTTAGAAACAGGTACATTGATACCATCAATAGCCTCACCAATTACATTAAACAATCTTCCCTTGATTGACTCCCCTACCGGCATGGTAATCGGACTGCCCAAATCCAAGGCATCCATTCCTCTTCTCATACCATCTGTAGAATCCATCGCCACGGTTCTTACCGCGTCTTCGCCTAAGTGCTGCTGTACTTCGAGAATAACTTTCTGTCCGTTATCTCTGGTCACTTCCAGCGCGTTCATGATAGAAGGAAGAGTACCTCCGTCAAAACTAACATCCACTACCGGTCCAATGATTTGTTTTACTTTTCCAATGCTTGCCATCTATATATAATTATAAGGTTTTAAAAATTGCGGTGCGAAAATAGACCGAAAAGGAAATTTTCAAAATGATTCTTTTAAAATGTGGGAAATTAGAATGTGGAAATTGCTTACAATTCACCAACCGCTTTCCTGGCAGCCGAAAACTCCACCCATATTTCGCGCACAATATCACCCGCAGGCTTAATTTCCTTTACAAATGAGGCTATCTGTCCTATCTCTAATTCGCCTTCGTTCATATCTCCTTCAAACATGCCCTTTTTCGCTCTAGCTCTTCCAAGTATTTGTTCGAGATCTTCTTTGGTAGCCCCTTTATCCTCCGCCTCCTGAATCCGCTTTTGAAAATCATTCTTGACTAACCGAACCGGCATTACTTTCTTCATAGACAAAATGGTATCTCCTTCCTGAGAGTTCACTATGCAATTTTTAAAGTTGGTATGACCCGAAGACTCCACACTGGCCACAAAGCGGGTTCCTATTTGAACGCCTTCTGCGCCAAGCACCATAGCCGCTAACATTCCTTTGCCTGTTGCAATTCCACCTGCCGCAATCAAAGGAAGGTTGGTTGCCGCACGCACCTGTGGAATCAGAACAAAAGTGGTGGTCTCTTCTCTCCCATTGTGTCCTCCTGCCTCAAAGCCTTCACATACTACCGCATCACAACCAGCATCTTCCACTTTCTTGGCAAACTTTGAGGAAGAAACCACATGCACTACTTTGATGCCTTGTTCCTGCAAAATCTTTGTCCAAGTTTTCGGATTGCCTGCACTTGTAAAAACAATCTTCACTCCCTCTTCCACAATAATCTGAATATGCTTATCAATATCAGGATAAAGCAAGGGAATGTTTACGCCAAAAGGTTTTGAGGTGGCCGCCTTGCACTTCCTAATTTCTTCGCGAAGAATATCAGGATACATACTACCGCTGCCGATGATACCAAGGCCTCCTGCATTACTAACAGCACCGGCAAGCTCCCAACCGCTACACCAAATCATTCCTGCCTGTATAATGGGATATTCTATTCCAAAAAGCTCTTGAACTCTATTTCTCATTGATTCAATTTGCTTTCTCTCCCCTCAAATCTATTTCCGTATTGTCTCCAATATTCAAGCTCTGGCTCTGTCCTGCAATGATGGAATCGCTGCCGATAAGCGAAGCGTGTAATACGACATTCTCTAATCGGGTAAAAGAACCAACAATTGAATTCTTGATGATGCAATAATTTATCTCCGTATTTTCTCCCACCGAAACGTTCGGACCGATAATGGAGTTCTTGATTTTGGCACCGGCAGCAATCTGCACTGGTGGAACAATGATTGAATTTTCACTCGTTCCTTTGTTTACGGCCTTTTCCCCTAACCTTTTCAAAAGAATGGCATTGGTCTCTAAAAGAATGTCCTTCTTACCTACATCATACCAACTTTCAATCTTATGGCTCTTGAATTTCACTCCATCCTTAATCATCTTCTGTAAGGCATCGGTTAAGTAAAACTCGCTGTTGTTCCGATGGTTATTGTTTATGTTGAAATCAAGTGCCTCAAAAAGCTTTCGTGTTTCGCGGATAAAGTAAAAACCAACCAAGGCCATGTTACTCTTAGGTATCATCGGCTTCTCTTCCACCTTTTTGATAAAACCATCGGCATCAATCTCTGCCACTCCAAAACTTCGAGGGTCATCTACCTTCTTTACTACCAACGTTGAGTATTGCTCCGCAAAAATCTTCTTTGTGTCAATGTCCACGATGGTATCGCCCAGGTGAATCACCAATTCTTTTTCTAAGTCCAGTTCAGCCTTTGCCATCCACACCGCATGACCAAGACCTTCCCTTTTATCCTGTTGAACAAATTTCGCATTCAGGTTGGGATAGTTCTTCTCCACAAACTCTTTAATCTTCTCGCCCAAATAGCCAATGACAAAAACAAAATCAGTGATTCCGTTCTCCTGCAATTCGTCTATAATAAAACTGAGAATTGGTTTGCCGGCTACTGAAATTAAAACCTTGGGTTGAGTGTAAGTAAGTGGGCGTAATCTGGTTCCTGCTCCGGCTACTGGAATGATGGCTTGCATAAAATATTTTGAGCGGTGAATATAAAACTAGGAATCAGTTCTCTTCCGCTAACTTTTTGATTTGCACCAAAATCGGATTCCATCCTTCGCCATTATTATAGGTCTCTTTATATCTTCTTTCGCCATCTGCTACGGTATTATAATCGCCTTGCGTTACCACCAGCACGGTGTGTCCGTGTTCGACAGATAAACTATAAGTAACTGTCAAATAGTTTTCAGGAATATCTTCCATGGTAGAGTTGGGATCGAAGACGGTGTAGACCAACAAGGATTCAGGTTCGATGGCGGTGATAGTCCCTTTTACAAAAACCATCTCCTTTCCTTCATAGCTTCCCTTCCACTCTAATGAGCTGCCCGCCTGCCAGTCCGTAACAGTTTCGCAGCCATACATGTATTTCTTTGTTTGCGCAGGGTTGGTGAGCACATCCCAAACTTTAGAAACCGGTGCATTGATAGTAATCGAGTTTTGAACGATTAGTTTACCCATAGCTTGATGCTGTTTTGTTTTTGTGAGCAGCGAATATAGAAATGCAACAATCTTCCTCTTCCGTTTTGTTGTTGGTAATTTCTATCGTCTATCGTCTGTCATCTACCGTCTGAATTCTACTTTCGCCCGCAAAATAAAATCATGCGCGATACACAAATATTCGACCTCATCAACAAAGAACTGCACCGTCAACGCGAAGGCATTGAATTGATTGCCTCCGAAAACTTTACTTCTGCTCAGGTAATGGAAGCTATGGGAAGTTGCTTTACCAACAAATATGCCGAGGGCTTACCCGGCAAACGTTATTATGGTGGCTGTCAGTTTGTGGATGAAGCAGAAACACTGGCGATTGAGCGTTTGAAGCAATTGTTTGGTGCCGCCTGGGCCAATGTTCAACCACATAGCGGTGCACAAGCCAATGCTGCAGTGATGTTGGCAGTATTGAAACCCGGTGATAAAATTCTTGGTTTCAATCTATCGCATGGCGGGCATTTAACCCACGGCTCTGCGGTGAACTTCTCGGGCAAATTATATGTGCCGAGTTTCTACGGAGTAGAAAAAGAAACCGGGAAGATTGACATGAACAAGGTTCGTGAAACTGCCCTAGCCGAGAAACCGAAGTTGATTATTTGCGGAGCAAGTGCCTATAGCCGCGAATGGGAGTATGAAACCTTCCGCGCCATTGCCGATGAAGTGGGTGCTCTGTTATTGGCTGACATGGCACACCCTGCAGGATTAATTGCCGCAGGTTTATTAAAGAATCCATTACAATACTGCCACATCGTTACCAGCACTACTCACAAAACATTGCGTGGCCCTCGTGGTGGTGTAATTTTGATTGGGAAAGATTTCGAAAACCCTTGGGGTGAGAAAACACCGAAGGGCGAAACTAAAATGATGAGCGCTTTACTCGATGCCGCTGTGTTCCCCGGAACACAAGGCGGCCCGTTGGAGCATGTGATAGCCGCTAAAGCCATTGCTTTTGGCGAAGCTTTGCTTCCCGAATTTAAAATCTATCAGCAACAGGTATTGAAGAATGCTCAGGCGCTGGCAAGTGCTTTGGTGGAGAAAGGCTACGGCATCATCTCGGGTGGAACAGATAATCACCTGATGTTGATTGACCTTCGCAGTAAGAATGTTTCGGGTAAGCAGGCCGAGAATGCCTTGGTAAGAGCCGACATTACCTGCAACAAGAACATGGTTCCTTTCGATGATAAATCGCCTTTTGTTACCAGTGGTATTCGTTTGGGCACACCGGCCGTAACCACGCGAGGCATGAAGGAAAAAGATATGCAGCAGATTGCATTATGGATCGAACGCATCGTAACGGATATTGAAAACGAAGCGACCATCCTGAACGTGAAAGCCGAAGTGAATGAGTATATGAAGGGTTTCCCCTTGTATAATTAGGTTCATTGAGAATTCCAGGATGTGAAACGGTACTTCCTTCTTTTTTCTTCTCTTGTTTTTCTCATTTCTACGAAAGCAGAAGTTCCATCTGTTGCTTTGCAGGCAGAGCAACAGTTTCTGAACGAACAATTCGATTCGGCTATCAACAGCTACAGCGAACTGATAGCGGAATTTCCCGAACGCAAAGACATCTTCTTCAATCGCGGTTTGTGTTTTTACAAAACCAATCACTATGCCCAAGCCATTGCTGATTTTGATAAAGCGGCTGAAATAGATTCGCTGAAAAGCAGCGCACAACTTTGGAAAGCCTATTCGCTGGAGAAAGAAGGAAAGGTAAAGGAAGCGATGGTGCTGTTTGAGCAATTGAGCGCACAAAACACAACGCCCACCTTGTTAATCTACCGTATCAAATTGTATCATACAGCCGTAATACTAAGCAACAACTGGTATTACATGATTGCAATGGCTTTATTACTCTTCTTACTGCTTGGTGTTGTAGCTAAGTCCATGAAATGGATTTAGGAACCAACCCTATTGTATTCTGACTCGCAGCTTCGCGGCCGTGTTTCAGCTATTACCTTGAATCTATCCTGCATTTTCCCCTTCATTTTCGCTTGCTGCGCTTTGTTATTTTAGCCGCCATTATTTATTGAAACAGCACCCAACCGCAGCAGCTTTTCATGGCAAAAAAAAACAAAGCAGGCAGTATTCTCCTCAAAATAATTCTGTATTTTTTCCTCTTCACCATTGGCCCCGTTATTCTCTTTCGCTTTCTGCCCGTGCCGGTTACTATCCTCATGGTGCAGCGCTGTGTAGAGCAAAGCATGGACTCGAAAGATATGAAACTGAAGAAAGACTGGGTGCCGCTTTCCGACATTTCCAACCATCTTCAACTGGCGGTGGTTTGCTCCGAAGACCAGAACTTTCTCTTCCATCATGGTTTCGATTTTGAAGCCATAGGCAAAGCCATGAAATATAACGAGCGGCAGGTGAAGAAACGCAAACACAAGATGCGCGGTGCTTCAACTATCTCTCAACAAACCGCCAAGAACGCCTTTCTGTTTCCGGCCCGCAACTTTGTTCGCAAGGGCCTGGAAGTTTATTTCACAGCCTTGATTGAGCTATGCTGGGACAAACAACGCATTATGGAAGTTTACCTAAACGTGATTGAAATGGGCGATGGCATTTATGGTGCCGAAGCAGCTTCGCAAGCTTACTTTCACAAACACGCCAAAGACTTATCGCAAACCGAAGCTGCGAGCATTGCGGCCTGCCTGCCCAATCCTATTAAGTTCAATGCCGGGACACCTACGGCTTACATCGCCAAGCGGGTGGCCTTCATCAGCAACCAAATGAACCTGTGGGGCGGCAAACTGAATTATGATATGAAGGAGGAGGATTAGAATTCACTTCTATTAATTTGCTTGTAACGCATATTCCCGTTAACCGATTAGTTTACCAAATCCAACTGCTTTTGATGTTAAAGCCCAAACTTAGTAAGCAATTTATGATGACACCATTCGGAATGGTCTCGATTCAACAAATTTCCTTGCGATTTGAAGTAAAATGGTCTCGATTCACCACAAAAAGCCCTTAATTTGCTAAATAGAGACCTTTTCTCTTTGTAAAAAGAACACGGTTTTACTGCTTCAATTCTCATTTCCACCCGAAATAACCATTTCACTTCGTAACATCATTACGATAGCATCCATCGTAACCATTTCACTTCGTAACATCATTATGATAGCATCTATCGTAACCATTTCAGATTTAGACTGCGATATTGCTTCGAAATTGATGGTTTTAACATCGCCAGAAATAGGTTTTGGAAAATTAAAGCCTTTGTTCTAATTTTTCGCCTTTGTTGGTGTTCTTGCGCAAAGATGCGGGATGCCGTTGTTGGTGTTATCACCAACGAGACTTGGGTAGCCAAGGCCATGATATAGTGCTTAATTGGTTTCCATCGCAATGGGTTATAAAATAAAATTCATTTTCGCCACCGGTATAGAATCGCGCTGTTAACCAAGGGTAATCTTCGGGATATACCGCCAATTCCCAATGTTCCTGTATTGGCTTATTGTGGATGTAATCAAACTTTTGGTCAAATACTTTATCAGTCTATAAATCTATGCTTAATGCGTTGCGTTCCCAAAATTGATATTCGCGGTCGGCTTTATCCTCTTTGAATTGCTGTAGCAAGGTAGGATTGTAATGCTTTAAGTCAAACTTAATTGGTTGTGCCGTAAATTTCAGAAAGCTTTGCTGCACTTGTTTTACACTGTAGCCATCGCTTAACTGCCAGATGAAGTGGATGTTGTTAGGCATAATGACAAACTAAAAGATAACGACCCGCTTTTGTTTTACTAAGAAGCGCATGCTGTCCACTATAATTTTTTTGTAGGTATCGTTTTACAGGAGTGGTATCCAATCCAGGAGGGTGGCGGTGAAAAACTGCGGGTAGTGTTCGAAATGCATATACTAAATTAGATACTGTTGGAAAGAATAGCAAGGGGGCAGTCTGCTTGTTGGTGAAAACACCAACAAGGGCGGGAACTCATTCCTAACTACCACTGAACCCTGTGCTACCCAATAATAAACTCATTGGATTAACCAGATAAGCCGCAAAGCCCCGCTATATCTACGTATGTCAAAGGAGGTGATGAAACAAATCTGTGTATTAAGTTACCTAAAATGTTCTTTCGGATGTTTTTCCCTCTTCGATTAAACCGATAGAACAATTCATCTAAAT
>CANJVG010000164.1 GCA_947478005.1 Bacteroidota bacterium | reverse complement strand
TTGCGCTTCACCGTTAAACTCAAAATAGCCAAGGAAACATTCGGAACCGGCACACGCACCGCATTCGAAGTCAGCTTACCTTTCATGAAAGGGAATATTTTGGTTACCGCTTTGCCCGCACCGGTTTCGGTAATCACCATATTGATTGGAGCACCGCGACCTCTGCGCGATTTCTTGTGATAGTTATCCAATAGATTCTGGTCATTGGTATAGGCATGAACCGTTTCAATATGTCCCTGCTCAATGCCTAATGAATTCTGAATTACATCAATCACCGGCACAATGGCATTGGTCGTGCAGGAAGCAGCCGAGAAAATTTTAGAAGAAGAAGCATTGTAGCTTTCGTGATTTACCCCGTAAACAATGTTAGGAATATCGCCTTTGCTTGGTGCAGTTAGAATAACCATGCCTGCGCCCTTCGCTTTCAAGTGTTCTCCTAAAGTAGCTTCATCGCGCCAAACACCTGTGTTGTCAATAATAATCGCATTGTCAATGCCGTAATCGTTATAATCAATCTCGGCAGGTGACTTAGCTGAAATCATTTTCACGGTGTGTCCGTTAATGTTGATGGCGTTGTTAGCTACGTCCGGTAATACGACTCCACCAAACTTTCCATGCACAGAATCTTTGCGAAGCAAGCTGGCGCGTTTTGGTAAATCATCGGCAGCGCGTTCACGGGTAACGATACCCTTGAGGCGGAGTTGATGACCACTTCCGGCATGGTCCATTAAAATACGGGCAGCTAATCTTCCGATACGTCCGAAACCATACAACACAACATCGCGCGGTACCAATTTCTTATCAGCACCAATAAACTCGCTGAGCTTCGCTTTTACAAACTCGTCTACACTCGAAAAATTTTTGCCTTCGTTATTGTATTCGTTGGAGAGGCGACCTAAGTCAATTTTAGAAGGAGCAATATTTAACTTGTAGATAGCTACTGCTAAATCGCGCGAAAGCGAGGTAGATAAAGTAACGCCTGCAAATTGCGATAGATAATTATGGTCGTGCATAATTTCGCTCAGCTTCTTATCAAAAAACTTTCTGCGGAACAATACCAGTTCAATATCTTTTTCTAATAAAAGTTTACTTGCCGTGTGTTGAAGTTCAAGGGTTATTTTTTCATTATCAACCCATTGTTTTAATTCCTTGTCGTAGCTCTCTGCCATGGTAAAAAATAATTTAGATGAATAATTTTTCTAAGCGCGTGCGAATATGGAAAGAATTCGGAAATGGAGGAATGATATGCCGATGACGGATGTCATTGCACTTATACGAAAACTAAAAGAGATAACTTTCGAAAATATTAACCCAGATAAGCTTTCAACTGCTTACACTTTGAAGAGGCTTTCAGTTTTATCAGGGCTTTATCCTTTATTTGGCGAGCCCGCTCGCGGGAAAGATTGTACCGTATACCGATATCATCCAAACTCATTGGCTCTTCGAGCCCAATTCCAAAGAACATACGCAGCACTTCGGCCTGCTTATCGCCAAGCATAGAAAGGGTATTGTCTATTTCCAGACGTAGCGACTCGACAAATGCCACGTTCCGGTCAGCAGGTTCTGAATCCTGATTAACCAATACATCAAGCAAAGAATTTTCTTCCCCTTTTACAAACGGAGCATCCATCGAAATATGCTTTCCGGCTACTCCCAAATTGGTTCGCACTTCATCTAACTCTACATTTAGTATATGGGCTATCTCTTCGGGAGATGGTTCGCGCTCATACTTCTGCTCTAACTCTGCGAAGGCATGATTTATTTTTTGCAGCGCTCCTATTTTATTCAATGGCAAGCGCACAATGCGCGATTGTTCGGCCAGTGCCTGAATGATTGACTGACGAATCCACCACACCGCATAGGTTATAAATTTAAACCCGCGTGAATCATCAAAGCGTTCGGCTGCTTTCATTAAACCAAGGTTCCCTTCGTTAATTAAATCGGCCAGGCCGAGACCTGCGTTTTGATATTGCTTGGCAACCGATACCACAAAACGCAGATTGGCTTTGGTTAGCTTTTCAAGAGCAACCGTATCACCCTTCTTTATTCTGCGCGCCAACTCCACTTCCTCATCAATGGTAAGTAACTCGACACGGCTGATTTCTTGTAGATATCTTTCCAGGGAAGCGCTCTCACGATTGGTGATGCTTTTGGTAATTTTCAACTGACGCATGAAACAGTAGGATTAGTTCGCTAATGTGTTTATTGCGACTAAAGAAGAAACTTTCTTCCACATTTGCAAGCGTTGCAACAGTGAATATGTGGAAACTATGCTTGCATGGCTTTCATTCGTTGCAGAAAGGTGGGATGCGAATAGTTGAAAAAAACGTAAGCCGGATGTGGCTGAAGGTTTCCGAGATGATTGATGGTGAGTTTGCGCAAAGAGGAAATAAGCGGAGCGGCTCCGTAAGTTGCTTTGGCATAAGCATCGGCTTCGTATTCGTTCTTGCGGCTGAATAAGTTCATCAGCAATCCGGTGACCATAGATATGGGTGCAAACAGCAAAGAGAATGCGACCAGCGAAAGATGAAAGGAATTTTGTTTCGCGCCCAATACTTCCCCCATCAGTTGATTATCGGCCAGCAAACCGAAAACAAAAAACAACAGACCCATTTGTCCCACCGATAGAACCATACTCTGCAAAATGTGTTTCTTTTTGTAATGTCCTACCTCATGTGCCAGCACAGCTGTAATCTCATCGGTAGTCATATCATTTATCAGGTTGTCGTAAAGCACGATATTCTTTTTGTGACCCAGACCACTAAAAAACGCATTGGCTTTGGTAGAACGTTTAGAACCATCCATCACTAAAATATTGGTAAGCGGAAACTGAACTCCGGCTGCATACTTTTCGATAGCGCTGCGTAGTTCTCCGCTTTCGAGCGGGGTGAGTTTGTTGAAGACCGGCAGCAGCACATTGGTATAGAACATAGCTACCAAAATAGAAATAGACGATACCAAAGCCCAGCCTGCAATCCAGAATTTATTGCCGAGCACACCGAACAGGAAGGTTAAGAGTGCGAGCAAACCTCCTCCCAATACAATGCTTAGCGCCAACATTTTCAGTTTGTCGGTGATATATAAAAGTGGAGTGGTTTTGTTGAAGCCGAACTTTTCTTCAATCACAAATGTTTCATAGAGTTCGAAGGGAAGGGAGATGATGGAGGAAACAAGGGAGAACAGACCGAAAAAGATAAGGCATTGCCAGATGGGCGAGGCGGTGTAAGCACGAACTACATCATCGAGCCAGGCAAAACCATGGAAAGATAGAAAACTGATGGTGATGATAAGTGACAGGCTGGCGGATAAGGTGCCGATTTTATTATTGGCATTGGCATAGTCGCGGGCCTTGACATATTTTTCGGCATCATACAAATCTTTCACTTCGGGGGGCAGCGTCTTATACCAGGTTTTCATGTTCATCCACGACAGGGTTTTGGAAAGAACAAATTCGAACACGATAAAACCAATGATGATATATAGAACCGTTTGCGCCATGAGAAACTATTTGGCGCGAAACTAATTTTTTGAACTTAGGCTATTAAATCCAACCTTCTGTTTGCCACGAATTGCACGAATTAAACACGAATAGGGCAGAACTAATTCGTGAAAATTAGTGTAATTCGTGGCTTGCTTTTTCTTTTGTATTTATGCCATTCAATTCCAAAATCTAAACTTACAACATGAAATACTGGCTAATAAAATCTGACCCCGAAACCTATTCGTTTGAACGCATGAAAGCGGAAAAGAAAACGCACTGGGATGGGGTGCGCAATTATTCGGCACGCATACATCTGCGCGCTATGAAAAAGGACGACCTGTGCTTTTTTTATGAAAGTATGAATGGCGAGCCTTCCATTGTCGGCATTGTGAAGATTGCCAAAGAAGCCTACCAGGACCCGAGCACACCCGATGACTGGAGCTGTGTGGATGTGGCTTATGTCAAGGCCATGAAGAAACCCGTAACCCTGGCGCAAGTGAAGGCTAACAAAAAATTGACGCAAATGGCGCTCGTGCGCATTTCGCGCCTGAGTGTGCAGCCCGTTAGCGATGAAGAATGGGAGGAGGTGCTGAAGATGGCGGAAGCCAGTAAATAAGCTCTTTGCCTAATAGCTTTTTCCCCTTTTCTACCCTCAAAATTTCGTTTTACCCTATTTGCACGTTAAAACTTAGTGAAAGACTATGTAACGAGGGCATGGAAATACGTTCCGGTGCCCTCAAAATTCATAACGGGGGCATGGGAACATATTCCGGTGCCTCCAAAATTCATAACGGGGGCATGGGAACATATTCCGGTGCCTCCAAAATTCATAACGGGGGTATGGGAATACGTTCCGGTGCCCTCAAAATTCATAACGGGAGAATGGGAACATATTCCGGTGCCCTCAAAATTCATAACGGGAGCATGGGAACATATTCCGGTGCCCCTGTACCGGATAAAAAAAGCATTTTCAGGTTTGAATCTTTGGTAGAAAGAAATCTTGGAAGCGCTGTTAAACAAGAAACCCCACTCAATGAGCGGGGTTTCTTGTTTGTATAACTGTCGTCCCAGGTCTGTGGACTATTGTGTAAACTACTTACTATCCTTCTTTGCCGTACGGATAAGGACTTCATCAATCATTCCGTAGTCCTTGGCTTCCTGAGCTCGGAGCCAGTAGTCGCGGTCGCTGTCGGCAGCTACTTTTTCTATAGGTTGGCCACTGTGCTCGCTGATGATGGTGTAAAGTTCTTCCTTTATCTTACGGATTTCATTTACCGAAATTTCTATTTCGCTGGCTTTGCCGCCAATGCCTCCCAGCGGCTGATGAATCATCACGCGCGCATGTTTCAGTGCGGTGCGTTTTCCTTTTGCCCCTGCACAAAGCAATACGGCAGCCATAGAAGCGGCCATTCCCGTACAGATAGTCGCTACATCCATATTTACATATTGCATGGTATCATAAATACCCATGCCCGAGTAAACTTCTCCACCGGGGCTGTGAATGTATATCTGCACATCGCTGCGCGAATCGCTCGATTCGAGAAACAGTAACTGTGCCTGAATGATGGCGGCAATGTAGTCGTCAATAGGGGTGCCGAGGAAAATGATGCGGTCCATCATCAATCGCGAAAACACATCTACCTCGCGGAAGGGCATAGCGCGCTCTTCAATAACAGTGCGGGTAAGGTTCTGCACTCCGGCTCCGCTATATACTTTGTTCGCGTAGTTTTCGAGGTGCATACTGCTGATGCCATGATGCTTTACGGCATATTTTTTAAAATCCTGTGCTTCTTTAATATTCATATTGTTTTATTTCGGTTGTAATAATGAGTTTGTTTTTCGGAAAATAAAAATCGGCTTTCGCGTACTTATGTGGACGATGAAAGCCGATGAATATTTTTTGCGACAGAAAAATTACGGTTGCAATTTCTCTACGATGGCGTTGAACTCTTCGAGTGTAACTTCTTTGGTATTTACGTTCACCTTGGTTTTGAGATAATCGAGCACTTTATCTTCGCGCAGTTGGTCTCTGGTTTCGGTTACTACTTTCTTATCAGCCAGTTGTTTTTGAACAAACTGCTCTACCCATTCCTGACCAATATCTTTCATACCATACTGGCGCAGTTGCTGAATCATATTCACACGCACGCGGTTAGCAATATCTTCGCTGTTTACTTCAATATTGTTTTCGGCAATTATTTTTTTCTGCACAAGACTCCAACGAATGGACTTGGCAAACTGCGGATACTCTTTCTCGATATCTTCTTTGGAAATAGGAGTTTCCTGAGTTACCTCAATCCAACGCTTAAGGAATTCATCAGGAATCGGGAAGCTTAAATCTTCCAAAACAACCTTGTAGATTTCGTTTACCAGCAGGCGGTCGGTGTTTCCATCGAAGTAAGCATCCAAATCAGCCTGAATAGCGGCACGCATTTCGGCTTCCGACTTTGGTCCGTTTTCGCCATAAGCCTTCAGGAAGAACTCTTCGTTCATTTCTGCCGGAAGATTGCGGGTAATATTGTTGAGAGTTAAACGGAATTTATCACCTACCTGGTCAAGAGCTGTAAGATCATTCATGTTCAGAATGTTCTTGGCTACCGATTGACGGTCGCGGTCCATTAATTCAAACACGTTGTATTCGAAACTCTCCTGTTTTTTAAGCGGAAGCACTTTGCTCTTGGCTTCGTATTTCATCAGGTCAGCCGACAGCGTAGTAACCGTGCTGATTCCTCCTTCTTTCACCGAACCATCTTCGTTCAGTTCTTCAACAGTGAACGTAAGGACATCGGTTTCGCCAATAGCTTCAGGATATTCATAGGTAGCAAAACGAGCGCGAATGCGAAGGGCTTCGTCATCCAGCATTTTATCTTCTACCTTGATTTTGTATTTGGTAAGAGCCGGTGTATTGGCAATCAGGTCCAACGAAATTTCAGGAGCCAAAGCAATGTCATAAAGGAAATCAACTTCCTTCATGTTATTGATGTCAATATCTAACTTCATTTCGGAAGAAGGTAGCGGAGATACAATGATTTGAAGCTTGTTCTCATCAATGTATTTGTAAATTTCTTCGTTAACCAGTTTGTTGAGCTCTTCCAACACCACCCCGTTGCCATACATTTTCTTCACCATATCCATAGGCACCATGCCTGGACGGAATCCCTTTAGCGAAACTTGTTTGGAAAGTGTTTTCAGCTGTTGCTTAACCTTTGGTTCGTAATCTTCTTTTTTAAGATTTACACGAACTGTCGCAAGCCCGTTGTTAACTTTATCTTGTGTAATTGTCATGGTAAAATAGTGATTTGCCGGTTGTGTAGATAAGTGATTAGCTGACGGGATTCGGTTTACCGATTCACCAATCAACTAATCACTGTTTAACTAAAAAATGTGCGGGCGGAGGGACTTGAACCCACATGCCGTGAGGCGCTAGATCCTAAGTCTAGTGCGTCTGCCAATTTCGCCACGCCCGCATTCAATGAACATCCTTATTTTAAAAGGAGCGCAAATGTAGAAATTAAGAGTAGAAATAAAAGCGTTGAGAAGAAATACCTGTTTCGCTACTAATTATACGGTTGAAAACTTAAAAATTATAGCCTACCTGGAAAGTAAAGTTTCGCGGAGCTTCAATCAATGCCGGGCGAAGCATATATTCGGTGTTGAGCACATTTTTGCAAATAAGCATAAAGCTGGCTTTCTCTTTATAGCTATAACCAGCTCTTACATCCATTACAAAACTGCCTTTATTATGGGTGGCGCGAAAATCCTTTACTACCTTCAACTGCCCAATCTGGCCGTTGTCAATATTCTTCATAAAGCTATTGAAGAAAGCACTTAGCCCCACAGTAAGTCCCTTGTAGTTTGTTTGAATATCTGCTTTCGCAGAATGCTGTATCCGGTATTTCAGAATTTCAGTAGAATTCGGGTCGTTGGGGTTGTAAGCTAAATTCTTCGGATCGAGGTAAGTATATCCTATAAGGAAGTTAAGAGGTATTCCAAAAATCTTTCCATTTGCAAGGGCAGATACTTCGACTCCCATAATTCTGGCTTTGGGGATGTTTACTGCTTGAAAAGGAATACCCTGCGCTACTACACCCGAATCAGGTGTGTAGGATTGAAACTCGATCATATCGGTGTATTGCATGATAAATCCGGCCACATCAAAATAGGCCATCCACTTACTTAGCTTAACACCTTGTTTTATACCAATTTCGGCACTCCACCCCGTCTCAGGTCGTAATTTATCATTGGGAAAAGCTTCTGCACCATTACGGATCGTATGTACATATTTTTCGGCCAAAGAAGGAGCACGGAACCCTTGGCCTATAGAAGCGCGAATGAAGGTCCCTTCTGTTGCCTGATAATTCAAGCCAAAGCGAAACAATGGTGAAACAGGTGATTGCATCATGTGAGCTGAATCGCGGTGCGCAGCCTTGCTTAACGCATGAAAAGGATACATTATGATAGCGTCATTAAGCTTCATAAACTCCATCCGCATTCCTCCGGTTAGTGTAAGCTTATTAAAAAATTTCTTCTCTGCCTGAATGTATACGGCCACATTCATAATTGGCCTGCTGCTATAGTAGGCACTGGTTAGACTGCCGAAAGTTTTTC
>CANJVG010000163.1 GCA_947478005.1 Bacteroidota bacterium | reverse complement strand
GACAAAAACATGGTTATTGCTAGGAGTAACTTTACTGTAGCAAAGTAATTCTACGCTTCTTTAAAAAAAAGATGCCTCTGCTTTTGCAGGGGCATTTTTTTTGAAGAAGCCCCAAAATGGGCATCAAGTTCAAATTGACAGCTCTAAATATATTTCAACACATTTGGTTGGTATAGAATTACAGATATATTTGCGCTCCCAAATCGCGGGGTGGAGCAGTTGGTAGCTCGTTGGGCTCATAACCCAAAGGTCGTAGGTTCGAGTCCTACCCCCGCAACTAAGACCTCTGAAATTCAGAGGTCTTTTCTTTTTGAGTGGATAGATAAGAGGAGACACTATAATATAGGATGTGTTGTGTTTGGTTAATCTGTCGGAATAAGCCAACAACTGAGGTCCCAGATTTTACATTCAAAAGATTCCTAAAAACTGATTTTGTAATTCAGAATATAAATCTACTTTTGCCGTCCCAAAATAAAAAACAGGAATGCCAACAATTCAACAGTTAGTTAGAAACTCTCGTACCATCATTCGTGCAAAGTCTAAAAGCCGTGCACTTGATTCTTGTCCGCAAAAGCGTGGTGTTTGCACCCGTGTATACACAACTACGCCTAAAAAGCCAAACTCGGCTTTGCGTAAGGTTGCCAAGGTTCGTTTAACTAATAAAGAAGAAATTATAGCCTATATCCCGGGCGAGGGGCACAATTTGCAAGAGCACTCTATCGTATTGATTCGTGGAGGTCGTGTGAAGGATTTGCCGGGTGTTCGTTACCACATTGTTCGCGGTTCATTAGATACAGCGGGTGTTGAAAACAGAAAGAAGAGCCGTTCTAAATACGGAACTAAAAGACCTAAGGCTGGTGCTGTTGCAGCCCCTGCAAAAAAGAAATAGTCCTCTAAATAATAAGTAAATAAGCAATCAGAAATAAAAAGCCATGAGAAAGAAAAAAGCTCCCAAAAGATACGTTCAGCCTGATCCAAAGTTCAGCGATGTAATGGTTACGCAATTTGTAAACCGTATTATGTATGAGGGGAAAAAATCTACTGCTTATACTGTATTTTATGGAGCTCTTGACTTAATTGAAGAGAGAACTAAGGAAAACGGATTAGAGATTTGGAAAAAAGCTTTGCAAAATGTCGGCCCTTCTGTAGAGGTAAAGTCAAGAAGAGTTGGAGGTTCTAACTATCAAATACCTACTGAAGTTAAGGGAGATAGAAAGATTTCTATGGCTATGAAATGGATTATCCAATACAGCCGCGAAAGAAACGGTAAGTCAATGAGCGATAAATTGGCTTCTGAAATTATTGCTGGCTCAAAAGGCGAAGGTGGTGCTTTTAAAAAGAAAGAAGATACGCAAAGAATGGCTGAAGCTAACAAGGCTTTTGCACACTTCAAATTCTAAAATCCAGATTAACCTCCAAGGATTTTAATTACAATATAGTTTAAGAGAACACTAAAGACAAAATGGGAAAAGATTTAAGTTATACCAGAAATATTGGAATTGCTGCACACATTGATGCCGGTAAAACAACAACTACCGAGCGTATTTTATATTATACCGGTGTAAACTATAAGATTGGTGAGGTGCACGAAGGTGCTGCCACCATGGACTGGATGGAGCAGGAGCAGGAGCGTGGTATTACCATTACCTCAGCGGCTACTCGTTGTCATTGGGAATGGAAAAACAAGAAATACGATATCAACATTATTGATACTCCAGGACACGTTGACTTTACAGTAGAGGTGAATCGTTCACTTCGTGTATTGGATGGTTTGGTATTTTTGTTTTCTGCAGTTGATGGTGTTGAGCCTCAATCAGAAACCAATTGGCGTTTGGCTGATAACTATAATGTAGCCCGTCTTGGGTTTGTAAATAAAATGGACCGTTCCGGTGCTGATTTTTTCAATGTATGCAAACAAGTGCAAACGATGTTGGGTTCTAACCCGATGATTATGCAGATTCCTCTTGGTGCAGAAGAAAACTTCAAAGGAGTTGTTGATTTGATTACCAACGAAGCAATTGTTTGGAGCGAAGATGATAAAGGAATGAAGTCTTCAATTGTGCCTATTCCTGCTGACTTGGTTGAAGAAGTAAAGGAATACCGCGAGAAAATGTTGGAACAGGTTGCCGAATTTGATGACAACTTGATGGAAAAATATTTTGCTGATCCGAATTCAATTTCTGCAGATGAGATTCGTGCAGCTGTTCGCAAGGCAGTTATTGCTCAGAAGGTGGTTCCTATGTATTGCGGGTCTGCTTTTAAGAACAAAGGAGTGCAGTTGGTATTGGATGCTGTTTGTGCCATTCTTCCTTCACCACAAGACAAGCCCAACATTAAAGGAACCAATCCTGATACAGAAGCAGAATTGGAAATTCACCCGGATACAGATGCACCGTTTTGCGCATTAGCATTTAAAATTGCTACCGATCCCTTCGTTGGTCGTTTGGCTTATTTCAGAGTTTACCAGGGTTCCTTGGCTGCTGGTTCTTATATATTAAACACTCGCACCGGAAAGAAAGAACGTATTTCCCGTTTGTTTCAGATGCATGCTAATAAGCAAAATGCAGTAGAGCGTGTAGAAGCAGGTGATATCGCAGCAGCGGTTGGATTTAAGGACATACGCACAGGTGATACCCTTTGCGATGAAAAAAATCCAGTGGTATTGGAGAGTATGAAATTCCCTGAGCCCGTTATCTCGTTGGCAATTGAGCCTAAGGCACAAAAAGACTTAGACAAGCTAGGAATGTCTCTCGGTAAATTGGCTGAGGAAGATCCCACATTCAAGGTATCTTTTGATGAGCAAACGGGACAAACGATTATTGCAGGAATGGGTGAGTTACACTTAGAAATTCTCGTTGACCGTTTGCGCAGAGAGTTTAACGTAGAGTGTAACCAAGGTGCACCACAGGTTAACTATAAGGAGCGTTTAACTAAGACAATAGAACACCGCGAGCAATATAAAAAGCAATCGGGTGGTCGTGGTAAGTTTGCCGATATTAAAATTGAAATCGGACCTGCTGATGAGGGGGTTCTTGGATTACAGTTTGTGAATGATGTGTTCGGAGGATCTATTCCACGGGAATTTATTCCACCCGTAGAAAAGGGCTTTAAAGAAGCTATGAAATCTGGAGTTCTTGCAGGATATGAGGTGGATAGTTTGAAAGTTCGATTGTATGATGGCTCGTTCCATGCGGTTGACTCCGATGCACTATCATTTGAATTATGTGCGAAACTTGCTTTCAGAACAGCGGCAAAAATGTGTAAACCGGTGCTCTTGGAACCTATCATGAAGGTGGAAGTAATTACACCGGAGGAAAATACAGGAGACGTAGTAGGTGACTTGAACCGTAGAAGAGGTTTGTTGGAAGGAATGGAAGCAAAAGTGAATGCACAAGTAGTAAAAGCAAAAGTGCCTTTGAGTGAAATGTTTGGGTACGTTACTCAATTGCGAACACTTACTTCAGGACGAGCAACTTCGGTAATGGAATTCCACAGTTTTCAACCAGCACCAGAAAACGTTGCAAATGCTGTAATTGCCAAGAACTCTGGTAAAACCAGAAGCAGCGCAATAGGCGAATAATATTTAAATCATTTCAAAATCAATAAATCGTTCTTTTTATGAGCCAAAGAATCAGAATTAAATTAAAGAGCTACGACCACAATCTTGTTGACAAGAGTGCGGAGAAAATCGTAAAGACGGTAAAGAACACAGGAGCTGTGGTAAGCGGACCTGTTCCTCTTCCAACTCAGCGTAAAGTATTTACAGTATTGCGTTCACCGCACGTAAATGCTAACTCTAAAGAGCAATTTCAACTTTGCACCTACAAGAGATTGCTGGATATTTATTCATCCACATCAAAGACAATTGATGCCTTGATGAAACTCGAACTACCGAGCGGAGTAGAAGTTGAGATCAAAGCATAGTTAGCTAATCAGCTAATAGAAACAGTATTTTATAATTTATGAGCCACTAAAAATAATCGGCTCCTCTAAAACCAAATAGTATGAAAGGTATAATCGGAAAGAAAGTAGGAATGACAAGTGTTTTCGAAAATGGGAAACACACTGCTGTTACAGTAATTGAAGCGGGACCCTGTGTAGTTACACAAATTAAAACGCAGGAAGTTGATGGCTACTCAGCAATTCAGTTAGCATTCGATGATAAGAAGGAAAAACAAACTCCAAAGCCGCTTATTGGTCACTTTAAGAAAGCAGGCACAACTCCTAAAAGAAAGGTAGTTGAGTTTCGTGATTATGAAGTGCTTAAGGCTGTAGGTGATACAGTATTGGCAAGCACCTTTGAAGAAGGCGATTTAGTAAATGTAATAGGGACTTCGAAAGGTAAGGGATTTCAAGGTGTTGTAAAACGTCATGGATTCTCTGGAGTGGGAATGGGAACGCACGGACAGCATGATCGTCAGCGCGCTCCTGGTTCGTTGGGCGCTTCTTCTGATCCGGGTCACGTATTCAAAGGGATACGTATGGCAGGCAGAATGGGAGGCAACCGCGTAGAAACATTGAACTTAGCTGTAGTTAAGGTTTTAGCGGAAAGTAATCTGATTCTTATTAGAGGTTCTGTGCCGGGCGCTATTGGTTCTTATGTAATCGTTGAAGGGTAGGTTCTGTTTTTATAGAATTCCCGATAAAGGAAAGTGAAAGGTCCCCCGATAATTCGGGGGATTTTTTTTGGTATAACTGTTAAGTCGCTATAATTTTAGCACCTTTGTAAAATATTCTTTTTCTCAGTGCGTCTTCTTTCCCATACCCTGATAAAAAGATTATATGGTAACCACTTTAAGCATTTCAATGTCCGACATCCAAAACGAGTCCATCCGCGAAACGGTAGAAAAGGAGCGCAGACGCCTGCTCGAATTTATTCGCAAACGGGTGCCGACCCAGGAAGATGCAGAAGATGTTTTGCAGGATGTTTTTTATGAATTGATAAACACTTACCGGTTAATGAAACCCATCGAGCAGTTGGCTTCATGGATGTTTACCGTGGCGCGTAACAAAATTACCGACCGCTACCGCAAAAAGAAACCCGATTTGCTCGAAGACCATTTTGCGATTCGCGCAGGCGATGATGGTGATAAACTGGATATTTCTGATTTTCTTCCGTCAAACACCCACTCGCCCGACACCGATATGTTTCGCGAAGCGATAATGACCAGCTTGGTTAATGCCCTCGATGAACTGCCCAAAGAGCAACGCGATGTATTTGTAATGCACGAAGTAGAAGACAAAAGTTTTCAGGAAATTTCGGAAATAACCGGAGCGAACGTAAATACCCTGCTGTCGCGCAAACGATACGCGGTGTTGTTTCTTCGCGAACGATTACAGAATTTATATGACGATTTGTTGACGGCTTAACTTTGAACCTGTGAAGCATTCATTATCGTTATGAATTGACCTATTACAACACTAAAACAGTAAACTTATGAAGTATTTTTTACGCGGATTGGGAATAGCAGCACTGGTTATACTCGGATTCTTCTTATTCGGCTACGCCACCATGTATCTCTGGAACTGGCTTATTGTTTATCTCTTCCATTTGCCACCAATTGATTTTTCAATGGCTATCGGTCTGGTAGTGCTTTCGAAAATTTTGTTCGGAGGAATAAAAATGAACCACAACGGTGGCGGCTGGGGCAAACGCAAAATGTGGAAAGCCAAATGGGAAAGCATGAGCGAAGAAGAACGCAACAAGTTTCAAAGTGAATTTGCCGAGCGTTGCAAAATGAAATGGGGCAAAGAAAAGGCAGAATAGTGAATGGATAATTCGATAAAACAAAAGGCACTCTTGTTTAAAGAGTGCCTTTTGTTTTTATGCTATTACTGTTTTTTGCCTCTACCGTGAACCGCCAACTGCGAACGGTTATCTCTTCTCGACCTTCATCATCATTCCATATCTCGGGCGCAGGGTAATCAAAGGTTCGGGCTCCACCATAAAATCTTCCTGCAGACGGAACTTGTATTTGCGATATATCAGAATCAGAATAATCTGCATTTCCATAATAGCAAAGTTGTTGCCTATACACAAACGCGGCCCGCCCCCAAAAGGGAAATAAACATAGCGGTCGATATTGTTTTTGAGTTCCGGTGCAAAGCGTTCGGGTTTAAACTTCAACGGTTCATCCCAGTATTTCTCGCTGCGGTGGAAATACATAATGGGCATCAACACGTTGGTTCGTTTCTTAATCGTGTAGCCGCCAATTTCACCATCTTCGGTATTTCTTCTGCCCACCACCCATGCCGGAGGAAACAGGCGCATGCTTTCATCAATCACCTGCCGCACATATTGAAACCCGAGAACGTTTTGAAAGTTCAGTTCAACACCCGCATCCAGCTTCGCATCTATTTCAGCAATCATCTTTGCTTCGGCTTCGGGATTTTGAGAAAGCAGATAAAGCGTCCAGGCCATCGCATTCGCGGTGGTTTCATTCCCGGCAATGAAGATCGTCATGACCTCATCGCGTAACTGTTTGTTGTCCATCGCCTCACCCGTGTCTTCATCGCGCGCATCGAGCAACATCGAAAGCAAATCACTTTTCGACACACCTTCCTTTCTGCGCGTATCAATAATGTCGAAAATTATCTTGTCGAGAATCTTCACCGCCTTGCGCTCCTTTACATTTGTAGGAGTAGGAAACAAAGCCGGCAACCGGATAGGTGAGTTCAGTTTATCGGTAGCGTATTGATTCAACAAAGTTATCTGCCGGCTAATCAAATCAGCTTTATCATCCACTCCGTTGCTAAAAATGGCCTGCGAAATAATTTCCAAGGTAAGGTTGGTCATTTGCGGAGCTACATCATAGTATTCCCCGCTCTCGGCTTTGGCCTTCATTCCGTCCACTTCATCCTGTGCACGTTTCACCATCATAGCCGTAAGGTCGGCCAACTTCTGCTTGTGAAAAGCAGGTTGAATCAATCTGCGCTGTTTCTTCCAAAACTCACCCTCGCTGGTTAATAATCCATTGCCCAGCAAAAGCTTGAGCATGTCATAGGCGAGGCTCTTTTGATAGTTCTTGTTGTTATCTACCAAAACATATTTGGCATATTCCGGTTTAGCGGCTATCACCAGTCGGGTAAACGGAAGCGAGAGGGAAATAATCTCTCCATACTTATCTATCAGGCCCGGCAATACTTCATGGGCTCTTTCGCGCAGCACATAGCCGCTGCCAAAAAGCCAATGTTTTTCTTTAGGAGAGGGTGGGGGTGTTTTTTTTGCTACTGCAGTTTCCATAAGGCGCTATTCATTTTATCACGGTGCAAAGATGACTATTCAATGCAAATCGCCATTCCCTTTGCTCATTTGTTTTACTGATTATTCTTCAGGTGCCAGTCCAACAAACGATAGACCGGGTTTTTGTCGACCACTCCTAACTCGCAACCAAACTTATCGGCTACTTTTTGCAACTCATTTCTAAAATGAAAAGCAATGGAGCCTACAAAGTGAACGGGATAGTTCTGATAGTTCTTGTAACAACAAACATGATGGCTGAAAAAATCAGTGAATCCTTCTTCGGCAAATTTCTGCATGAATTCTTTATCCGTAGAATCGGTGAGTGCCTTGGCAAACGAAGCTAGGTAAACATTGGCATGGGGCTTTTTATAAACAGCGTCAAATATTTTTTCCTTCTCCAAGCCATAATCATCGCGCAGAAGTTTAGTTGTTTCCTCTGGCAATTCGTGGTAGAGAAATTTGGCTAAAAGCTTTTTGCCAAAATAGGCTCCGCTTCCTTCATCGCCCAATACATAACCAAGCGCAGGCACTTCTTCTGAAACTTCTTTGCCGTCATAAAGGCAGGAATTGCTGCCCGTGCCAAGTATACATGCAACTCCGGGTCTGCCATCGTAAGTAGCCAGAGCTGCTGCTTTCAAATCGTGGTCTACCTGTATAACTTTGGCATTGTCGAAAAACTTTTTCATCGCTACAGAAATTATCTGATTGCGCTCATCGCTGGAACAGCTAGCACCGTAGAAGAAAATTTTGGTGAATTGTTTTCGGGCAGCATGTAGCTGGTCGTGTTTCAGCAGCTCATGATATATATCTTCTGATGAAAAAAACAAAGGATTAAAACCAATCGTTTCGAACAGTTCTTTGTTTTCGGTTAGCCAGTT
>CANJVG010000162.1 GCA_947478005.1 Bacteroidota bacterium | reverse complement strand
TTCCTGCAACTATTCTCCCATTTCCCCACAGCCTCCCCTCAACCTCAATTTTGCCATCGGCAAGACCAAAACCCACTTAACCCCTCACTTGGCAACAAACTCTATTTTTTATCCCGTAGAAACCTTCACCTCAATCGATGCAATCTACCTGTGTCAATGCGCATCTAAAGAGGATATATGAATCCGCAAAATTTGTTTTTTTGGCACTATTTCCTCGCGGGTGGTGGGCTACTTCATTAGGCAAACCCATTAGAAGTGCCCACTACTTATTATAATTGAGCACAGAAAATAAATATGGCAACAATACTTGACCTGGTGGGTAACACCCCCTTAGTAGAATTAAACAACGTAAACAAAAAGCCGGGCGTAAAAATATATGGCAAGCTGGAGGGCGAAAACCCCGGAGGCAGCGTAAAAGACCGTGCGGCTTATGGCATGATAAAAGGCGCGCTCGACCGTGGCGAATTGAAGGCGGGCATGAAACTGATAGAAGCCACGAGCGGCAACACCGGCATTGCGCTCGCTATGATTGCTTCTTTGTTTGGTGTAGAAATTGAATTGGTGATGCCCGAAAACTCTACGCGCGAACGGGTGCTTACGATGGAGGCCTTCGGAGCCAAAGTAACGCTGACCTCTGCGGCAGGCAGTATGGAAGAGGCGATAGATTATGCCCATGCGCAGGTGGCCAAAGGCGGTTTTTTAATGCTCAATCAATTTGCCAACCCCGATAATTACGGGGCGCATTACCGCACCACCGGCCCCGAAATTTGGAAAGATACAGCAGGTGGGGTTACGCACTTTGTTTCTTCTATGGGCACCACGGGCACCATCATGGGTGTGTCAAGGTTTTTGAAAGAAAAGAATCCGGCCGTTCAGATTATTGGCGCACAACCTACAGACGGTTCGCGCATACCCGGTATCAGAAGATGGAAGCAGGAATATCTGCCGAAGATATTTGAACCCGAAAGAGTAGATAGAATCATTGATGTGTCGGAAGAAGAGGCTACGACCATGACGCGCAGATTGGCGCGCGAAGAAGGATTGTTCTGCGGCATGAGTAGCGGTGGTGCGGTGCACATTGCGCTTAAACTGGCCAATGAAATAGAGCAGGGAGTGATTGTGGCGATTATCTGCGATAAAGGCGATAGATATTTGTCGAGCGATTTGTTTGGTTGAGAAATTGAAAACCATTGGTTCGCAAAAACCTATGCGTTCAAGGCTAAGTAAGCCATCAGGCCGATGCTTTCTTTCAGCGCATCTTCGTCTACATTGAAAGTAGAAGTGTGTAAGCCCGAAGTAATCTTTTTCTTTTTGTTGCCTACGCCCAGGCGATAGAAACAAGCAGGCACCTGATGGGAGTAATAGGCAAAGTCTTCGCTTCCCATTCGGCTCGGCAAGTCGGTAATGTTTTTCTTTCCTATAAAATCCTGTGCGAGTAGTTTTGCGTTATAAGTCAGGTCTTCGTTATTGATAAGCACCGGATAACCTTTTAGAATATTGACTTCGCAGTGGGTATGGTATTGTTCTGAAACCCGTTCACATATAAATTCAATTTGCTTGTGCAATTGAATGCGCAAATCTTCATCGAAGCAGCGCAGGGTTCCCGCAATCTCCACCACATCGGGCACTACATTGGTTGCGCCCTTCCCTTCAATCTTTCCGAACGAAAGCACTACCGGAGTTTGAGGATTGGAAAGCAAACGCAGTTCCAATAAAATTTCGGCAGCAATCAGTAAAGGGTTTTTTAATTCTTCGATTCGCGCGGCATGACCCCCTACACCCACTACTGTCAAATAGATTTCATCGCTCGAAGCCATAAATTTTCCTTCACAAAAACCAAAGGTTCCCGCTTCCAATTCAGGCGATACATGCAGGCCGAATATTTTGTCAACGGCAGGATTTTGCAGAACACCTGCTTTAATCATTGCCTCCGCTCCACTCGGTATTTTTTCTTCGCTTGGTTGAAAGATGAATTTGATAGTGCCTTCGATTTCATTTTTCATTTCGGAAAGAATCATCGCAGCTCCCAATAAATTACTGGTATGCACATCATGCCCACAGGCGTGCATCACTCCATCGTTCTTCGAGCAGTAATCAATTTCGTTTTCTTCCTGAATTGGCAAAGCATCCATATCAGCCCGAAGAGCAATACATTTCTTGTCAGGATTTTTGCCACGAAGAATTCCCACCACACCATTCTTAGCCACACGCGTTTGAACCTCAATGCCACAGCGCATTAATTCCTGCGCGACTATCTTAGACGTTTCCGTTTCCTCCCAACTCAATTCAGGATTAGCATGAATTGTTCTACGCAGCTCTATCACCCGCGCAAAATATTTTTCGGAAAGCGATTTGATTTTGTTCTTCATCGTTCAAATAAAACTATTGCTTGTCAAAATAGTTGTTCAAATACTGTTTTAGCGAATCGGCATAGACTCTATGTCCTTTGTTATTCAAATGGGCATCGGGATATTCGGTGAAATATGAAGGGCTGTTGGTGAGCAGCAGCCAATTGTTTTTTAAATCAGCATCACCCAGTAAGCTATTGTATCGCTGTTTGTATTTTTCTAAATCAAGGTCAGCCTCGTTTTTGGCCGGAATCAAGACAAACTTAACGGGCACCTTGTTTTCATCGGCTGTTTTCTTAATCCCTTGAAGATATTTTTTGGCGATGTAAGAATCGTTGACCGTTTTCTCGTAGCGAAGTTTTTCTTCTAATCTAAAACGAACCGAGTAAAGACGCGATAGTAAAGCGCTTTTGGAAATAACCCATTCAAATGTGTAGTGAGGATGTTGAAGAAAATATTTTTCGTTGACACAATAGTCATAAGCCGCTTGTGCCGTGTGAAAATGTTTGCCATCAATATCTGCTAACAAAGCGCCAGCATTGGTCATGAAATAGATTGGTTCATCCGGAGAAACCTTTCGGTCATTTTGCATCAAATCGTTCCACATAAAAAACACAATGAATACCATGTCTGGTTTTAATGCGGGGATATACTTTTGGGCTAAGGCTAAATACTGAGGCGGGTCAGTAGCTGGTATTCCTAGGTTGATTACTTCATAATTTGTTTCCGTTCGAATTAAATCAACAAAGCAATTGCTGAGCGGTTTTGCACTCAACCCCCACGTGAAACTATCGCCAGTAAAAAGGACTTTCTTTTTGGTAGAATCGATAGCAGCAAATTCCTTTGTGCGAAACCCATCGCTGTTCACCACAGTATTCGAAACCTTCATGGTATTCGAATCAGCTATTAAAATTCCTTCGGCATTTGTCTTAAAATCAGAAATTACATAGAGAGAATCAACCGGTTTAAAGTTCATCCAGCCGGGACTAATATCACCCGGTTTGTAACCAACAAATCGTAATACTATTTCTATAACAAGAAAAGAAATAATCAAAAAGGCGGACTGAAACAGAATGCGTTTCACCGTAGTTTGACCTTATCGCGCACAATAAATGCTCCGGGGTAAAGCGGTGTAATTTGTTGGATATAGTAACTAGCCTCTAAGCGGGATTTAAAATCACCCAAGCGCAATTTGAAATACGGAGCCTCATATTCTACATACGAGTTTAAGTTGCCAAAGTCCTTATACATGGCGCTTTTGCTCTTGTAAACTTCGTCTCTTACATCGGTGTACATAATTTGAATGCGGTAGCCTTCGGTAAATTCCTTTCTTCTATTGTAGTCTTTGTATTTATAAAGCAACTCAGCAATTTTAGGACTTTGAGTTACAGAGAAGTTTTTGTTGAGCGCTATAACCGTAGTATCCTGGGAATAGGAAGCTATATAGAATAGACTACAGAAGATCGAACAGATATAATATTTAGCTTTTGAACTTTCCACTTTCATTCGGAGATAATACTTACACTGGCAGAGCAGCCTATTCGGTCGGCACCTGCTTCAATTAATTTTAAAGCAAACTCTTTTGTCTTTATTCCTCCACTGGCTTTTATCTTAATCGACTTCGGGAGATTGGCACGGAGCAACTTTATTGTTTCAATGGTAGCTCCCGGCTGAATGGTGCCTGTGGAAGTTTTTACAAAGTCAACACTCATCTCTTTACACAATTCGCAGGCTTTGATGATTTCACTTTCAGTGAGCAAACCTGTTTCGAGAATCACTTTTAACTTTCCTCCACGCAACTGAACAATAGTTGCAACGCTTGTTAGCTCGTTCTTCAAATAGTTCCAATCGCCTGCTTTCAAGGCGATAATATTTATCACCATATCAATTTCACCGGCACCTTCATCAATAGCTCGTCTTGCTTCTTCTACCTTGGCAGGCGTGTGCGAATATCCCAAAGGAAATCCAACAACAGTCGCCACTTTCACATTGGAATCAGCTAACCACAACTTACATTTACGAACGAAATAGGGCGGAATGCAAACGGCAGCAAATCCAAACTCCTTTGCTTCGGCACAAAGCTTTTTTATTTCTTTCTCCGTGGCATCAGCCTTTAAAAGGGTATGGTCAATTTTGGACGCTAGATTCATTTATTAAAAATAAAAAAAAGAGACAAGTGGTTTGTCTCTTTTTTCATTTAAACTTCTTTGCCGTGACAATTCTTGAACTTCTTTCCGCTTCCGCAAGGGCAGGCATCATTGCGGCCTGTTTTATCACCCACACGAATCGGCTCTTGCTTCTTCTCTACTTCCTGTTCTTGCTGTGGCTGACTATTGTTTGGGTTAGACCCGCTACTAATTTCACCCCTACCTTCCTGGATTTTTTTGGCAAACGATTTTTGCTTTTCATTCTCTGCGTTGCGAACCGATTCCGGATTTGATTGAGGCACTTGACCTTTGAAGAGGAACGAAGCAATATCTCTATTAACGCCACCCATCATACTGCTAAATAGATTAAACGCTTCTTTTTTGTAAATCACTATCGGGTCTTTTTGTTCATAAGAAGCCAGCTGCACCTCTTGTTTCAAATCATCTACTGCGCGTAAATGATGTTTCCATTCTTCATCAATCAACGCCAGTGTAACTGCTTTCTCGAAATAAGAAATTAAATCTTTCCCTTCATTTTTTAATGCGCTATCCAAATCAATCAGCACATTCAATCCTTTTTTTCCATCTGTGAACGGCACCGAAACTTTTGTTACCTCCACTCCACGAGTCTGACGAATGTTCTTCAATACTGGCAAAATAGTCAAGGTTGTATTTTCTGCTTTCCGTTTATATAACTCTTTAGCTTCGGCAAACAATTTGTCTGTAAGCGTTTGAATATTTGCGTTACCTAATTCCTGTTGGGTAATCGAGGTGTCTAAAGAGAAATAACGGATTACATCCAATTTAAAATTGTCATAGCCGCCACCATCATGAGCAGCAGTTACCAGTTCCTCACATAAATCGTAGAAACTATTATTGATGTCGAGCGAAAGTTGTTCTCCGAATAAAGCATGCTTGCGCTTAGAATAAATCACTTCGCGCTGACGGTTCATTACGTCATCATATTCGAGCAAACGTTTGCGAATGCCAAAGTTATTTTCTTCTACTTTTTTCTGCGCGCGTTCAATAGATTTTGAAATCATGGAATGCTGAATAACCTCGCCTTCTTCATATCCCATTCTATCCATTACTTTCACAATCCTATCGCTTCCAAAAAGACGCATCAACTCATCCTCCATGGAAACAAAAAACTGTGAACTGCCCGGGTCTCCCTGACGACCTGCACGACCGCGCAACTGTCTGTCCACTCTTCGCGAATCATGGCGCTCTGAACCGATGATGGCCAGACCACCAGCTTTCTTTACTGCATCCTTAATCTTAATATCGGTTCCACGACCAGCCATGTTAGTAGCTATTGTTACAGTGCTTGCATTTCCCGCTTCGGCAACAATCTCTGCTTCGCGTTGATGTTGTTTGGCATTCAATACGTTGTGCTTAATCTTTCGCATCGTTAACATGCGGGCAAGCAATTCAGAAATTTCTACCGAAGTTGTTCCTACCAGAACTGGCCTTCCTGCCTCTGTAAGTTTTACAATCTCTTCGATGATGGCATTGAATTTTTCTTTCCGTGTTTTGTAAATCAAGTCTTCACGGTCATCACGCACTACAGGTCGGTTAGTAGGAATGGAAGAAACCTCCAATTTGTAAATGTCCCATAATTCTTGTGCTTCAGTTTCAGCAGTTCCGGTCATACCGCATAGCTTATGGAACATACGGAAGTAATTTTGTAAGGTGATTGTTGCCAATGTTTGAGAAGCTGATTCTACCTTTACATTTTCTTTTGCTTCAATAGCCTGATGTAAACCATCGCTGTATCTTCTTCCATCTAAAATACGGCCAGTGTTTTCATCTACAATTTTCACTTTGCCATCCATCACTACATAATCCACATCTTTTTCGAATAGAGTGTAGGCTTTCAATAATTGTGTAACGGAGTGAATGCGTTCGCTCTTTTCACTATAGTCACGCATCAGAACATCTTTTCGTTGAATCTTTTCTTCAGGTGAAAGATTTTGTGTTTCAATTTCTGCAATTACGCTGCCCATGTCAGGTATAACAAAGAAATTGTGGTCTTCTCCAGAGCCGGTGATGAGTTCAATACCTTTATCAGTCAATTCAACACTGTTGTTCTTTTCATCAATATGGAAGTAAAGTTCTTTATCTACCAAGGGCATGTTTTTCTGCTGCTCACCCAGGTAATGATTTTCACTTGCCTGCATAATCTGCTTCATACCGGCTTCACTCAAAAATTTAATAAGCGCAGAATTGTTTGGTAAGCCACGATGAGCACGGAACAATGCCAAGCCTCCCTCACCTTCCTTCTCCCCGGTTTTACCTCCTTTTATTAAACGCTTCGCATCAGTTAAAAACTGATTTGTTACGCGTCTTTGCGCATCATACAGTTTTTGAATCCGCGGTTTCAATTCTTGAAACTGTGCCTCATCATCTGAATCCACTTGGCCGGAAATAATCAATGGAGTTCTAGCGTCATCTATCAAAACGGAATCGACCTCATCTACCATGCCGAAATGATGCTTGCGCTGCACCATTTCGTTTGGGTTGTTCACCATATTATCGCGCAGGTAATCAAAGCCAAATTCGTTATTCGTCCCATAAGTGATGTCAGCGAGATAAGCATTTCTTCTTGCTTCGCTGTGTGGTTGATATTTGTCAATGCAGTCAACCCGCAATCCCAAGAACTGAAAAATTGGCCCGTTCCATTCACTATCTCTTCGAGCTAGGTAATCATTTACTGTTACAATATGAACCCCTTCACCTGCAAGTGCATTTGTGTAGGCTGGTAAAGTTGCCACTAAGGTCTTTCCTTCTCCGGTTCCCATTTCTGCAATCTTTCCTTGATGCAAAACGATACCGCCAATCAGTTGAACATCATAATGAACCATTTCCCATTTCACTTCGCTGCCTGCAGCCAACCATGTGTTAGAGTAAAGCACTTTGTCTCCATCAATCTGAACGTTCTGATATTTTACTGCCAGTTCACGGTCTAAGTCAGTGGCAGTTGCTTCGAGTGTTGGATTGTTTGTAAAGCGATAAGCGGTTTCCTTTACCACAGCAAATGCTTCCGGCAAAAGTTCTTTTAATACCTCTTCAATTTGCTTATCGCGGTCTTTACGAAGTTCTTCAATCCTCTTGTAGTGACTGTCTTTCGATTGTAAATCCTCTTCAGCTTCTGCTGTTTCTTTCAATTCAGCTATTTCAGTATCAATGGCGGAAAGATGTTCTGCAATTCGTGCGCGAAAATCTGCGGTTTTATTCCGAAGTTCATCGTTGCTTAAACCTTTCAGTTTCTCATATTCCGCGTTTATTTCTGCAACAATAGGCTGCATTTCTTTATAATCTCGGTCACTCTTGTTCCCGAAAATTGATTTTACTAAGTTGTCGAAAAAGCCCATTTCCTGATTGATTATTTATGAATGATGACTGCTGATTTTTTAAGGGACGCTAAACTAAAAGTTTTATTGTCATTGAGATTCCGTTAACTATCAAGAACCAAGCAGATGTTTTTTTGAAGAATTTATGGCAGAATGTGGAGAATATACGGGCGAATGTGTCCGATGCGATTTTAGATTCGCGCCATAAATTCTTATTCAAATGAAGATATTGTTGTTGGGTTCGGGTGGTAGGGAGCACGCTTTTGCATGGAAGATTTCTCAAAGCGA
>CANJVG010000161.1 GCA_947478005.1 Bacteroidota bacterium | reverse complement strand
CTGCGCACTTTTTCTTCATCGCTCTTTGCTACCTTTAGCGGAAAGAACCTTTCTGCAATCGTTACGTTGATGTTAACCGTTTCCATTTTCTCTGCCACTTCACTCATTCAACATTGTTATACAATGATCTATCTCCTTTATATACTCGTTCAATTTCTTTTTTAATTCAACAATACCGGCATCATCGTTATTCGAGCTGCCTAAATTCTGCGCTAACTTAATTATTTTAATCTTATCGCGAAGTTCCTCCTTTTCCTGTTGCTCCTTTTCGAGCTGTTGTTTCAGGGTATTCAATTCATTTTCCAGCGTTTCTGTTTTGGCCGCCAGTTTGCGGTTCTGGTCCTTCAGTTTTACTGCTTTGTCAAGGATGCCCTCTATTTTTTGCTGAAGATTCACTGGTTTCCGTTTTTTTAACTCGGTGCAAAAAAAGTCTTTTTCTGAAAAATGGCCCTATGCATATGAAAACAAAAACGGGACTTTAGTAGTCCCGTTTTCTTTTTGTTTTTAAAATTTAATGGGCTTTGACCCTGTCTTTTTGTTTTTTAAGCTGACCCGATAATGTTTGAATAGCTAAATCAGTGCTGATTTCGAAGGTCTTCGAAGATTTTACCACAAACAATGTTTTGCCGGGCACATGCACCTTAATTTCTACTATTTTGTCTTTCACATTCTGGTTCGACTCCAGCTTTAGAAAAACCTCTGTTTCTACAATACGGTCGAAAAACGTTTCCAACTTTTCGAGTTTTTTATTGATAAACTCTACTAACTGTGTGGATGCATCGAAGTGCACCGGATGAATGACTACGTTCATAATGAGTAAATTTAATGGTTACAAAAATTAAATCACAGTTCTAAAATAAAAAAACTTATCGAGAACTAATAATAGTAGAACGATTGCTACCCGAAAATGTTTGAAGGAATTTACATTTTTTGGCTTGTTACATATTTGCATGTGTTACGCATGAACATTTAGGGTGCTATCGTAACGGACTACTTACAGGTTTGCTTGATTCCATTCACAGCATCTAAATCGCCAAGCAAGTAAGCTCTTCTGAAATCATCACAGGCATCTGTCTTTTTATTGGTTTTTAATTCAATTAAAGCGCGGTTATAAAAAGCATCTGAATTTAGTGAATTTTATTTGATGGCTGAATTGAAATACTCAAGGGCTTTGCTGAATAATCCCTCTTTAAAAAAATCTGTCCCTGTTTCAACTAGTTTTTTTGACTCCCAGAAATCATTATTGCCTGAAAAATATTGTTGGTTATTTAACTTGAACGGAACCCAGATGTCGTACGTCTGGGTTAAAAGTGAACTGTAATTTTTGACCTCATTATCTAAGGGCGGCAAAGCATTGATAACACGAACTGCCTCTGGACCAAACAAAGAATCATTATTTTTTATAGACACAGGATGGAGTTTTAGGTCTGTTCCCAACGAGCAGATAACATGCATCTTTGCCTCTGTTTTACTCGAAACAGCCGTAGCAGGGTAAACGATATTTCTACTAAAGAAACGATCCATTTCATCTCGTCCCCCAGCCATGAAGTCGTAAATATTTTTAGGCAATAAAGGTGCTCTATCGCTGTTGGTAATCTTGAAAACCACCGGTAGCATATATTGAACTTTTACAGGTTTTCCTTTCTCTAACCCAGGTGTCCATTTGGGGCTCATACTTACTACTCTGATGGCCTCTTCATCTAAACCTGGACTTAGAGGCTGGGCTGTAGTAATATCTTGGATACTTCCATCCTCCGTCACTACAAATTTGACGATTACTTTTCCCTGTATTTCATTTCTATATTCAAATTGGGGATAGTGGATATTTGCCGATAAAAATTTTATTAAAGCGTTTTCTCCCCCTGGAAACTCCGGCATTACTTCTACAAACTTAAATGTTGCGCTATCGTTTCTAGCATTTACAAAGTTTTCAGATGAAGGAGTTACAGCAGGCTGTGTTTTTATTTTAAAACTAACCGGTAAACTATACCAAACCTTTACGGTTTTGCCGCCTTGTTTAGCAGGACGAAACTTTTGTACTTTCCCCATAGACGCAATGGCTGCTTCGCTCAATAGTTTGTGCGGGCTTTTGATAGCTTCAATATTGGATACGCTGCCATCTTCATTGACCACAAAGCGCAGGTAAACCTTCCCCTGAATATTAGAATCGGCACAAAGTTTTGGATAAACAACACCGCCCATAATTGTCCGCATCAACGAATCTGTTCCACCCGGATATTCGGGCATTTGTTCGGCAGTGGTAAGAATAGAAGCATCGGTGGTAGATTGCGCCTGTAGGCTTGAGTGAATGGCCATTAATGAAAACAAAAGGACAGCGGCAATATTTTTCTTCATCTACTATTTATATGCTTTCAAAAATAACTTTCTGGCTAAAGCCAGGGCAAAAGAGACGAATAGAAAATCCCCTAAAAACCTAAACGTTTAACCGTTGAGCTTAAAAATTTAAGCCGGCTACTTAAAATTTTAGGTTCAACAGCTAAAACTTTAGCTCGTTGTGGCTAAAGATTTAGACACTATACTTAAAAATTTAGCTCCAGCACCTAAAGTTTTAGGTACCGGAGCTAAACGTTTAACGAAATGAACAGAAAATTGACGCTTTTAAGGGGTTTTGTCACTTCCTCCGGTGTTCGGGAAGAACTGTTTCAACTCAGCCGCCTTGCTATCGTAGCCCAGGCCGGGGCTGGTTTCGTTTTTATACTGCGTGTATTTGTAATCAATCAGCGCATTTTGGAAGTTGTCGTAATCGTGCAGACGCTTTGTTTCTATCATCGCTTTTGAAAGCGCGTTAATACGCAAAGCTCCATTTTCTAAAAATGAACGGTCATGAAAATCATCTAAATACTCTACCCAGTCCACATCGGGTGAACTTAAGGCCGGTTGATTATTTTGATAATCGCGCACCTTGGTCACCAAAAGTTTGTTCTGTTCATTAATTACTCCGTAAGTGTTGTTTTCGCCTTCATCCAAATTACGGAGTTTGGGTTGAAGCAGGTCTTCAATTTGTTTTACTAAGTCCTGAAAGCTTGTTTTCTCTGCATCCGTAAAGTGCAGTTTGATTACATCTTGAAACGGCATGGCTAAAATTGGTTTTTGGTTTAAAAATTGATGCCGCAAATTTATATTCGAAACGCCCTATTTTTTATGTATTTCCCAATAAATAATTATTACCTATGTGTGCAAAAAAGCAGTGTCTGCCGCACCAACAAACAAGAGAGCTTAATCAGTTTTTTGCCCTCCTATAAAATCTGCGCTTTAAACATTAACTTTGGAAAGTCATGGAAACTATCATCACCTTATTGGTAATAGCAGGAGTGTTGCTTATTTATTTGTTGTTCATTCGAAGAGATAAAGATGAGCGGCTGGCCAAGAGAGGCCAGATAAGAAAGAAGAAAAGGTAATTTCACCCCGTCTATCATCTAAACTTTATTGTCTAACATCTAACGTCTAATATCTAATGTCTACCAATAAAGTAGCCGTCTTTCGCAAAGTAACTTTTAATGCCGCTCATAAGCTGTACCGCAAAGACTGGAGCGATGAAAAAAACAAACAGGTATTTGGTTTGTGTGCCAACGAAAACTTTCATGGCCATAATTACCGGCTCGATGTAAAAATTGTAGGGGAGATAAATCCTGACACGGGTTATGTAATTGATATCAGCGATTTGAAAGACCTGATTCAGCACGAGGTCCACGACCGCTTCGACCATCAAAACCTAAATCTGGATTGCCCTGAATTTAAAGACCTGAACCCCACCGGAGAAAACATTGTGGTGGTTATCTATAATCTGCTTCGTGATAAGTTAGATGCGAAATATGATTTGCAGGTGCGCCTTTGGGAAACCGAGCGCAATTATTTTGAGTATCCTGCGTAATACTATCTAAATACGATGTCAAAATAAACCGGCAGGTGGTCGCTATAGCCCCCCACCCATTTACCATTGGCGTATGTCCGGTTAGGTATCAATCCATATTTAGGGTGATTGAACAACAGAAAAGGAGCATTAAAAATATGTGCGCCATCGGGGCGCATGAAATAAGGATTCTTTTTATCCAATAAATTTTTAGAAACAACAAACTGGTCGAAGATGTCGTTCTCTTCATGGTATCGTAGCGAAAACTCATTGCGCTGTACCATGGGCTTCATCATGTTCACCATCGGCTCTGCTCTTGAATTATTATGAACGACTGTTAGTATACCCAAGGAAGAATCGTTCGGGTTATCGTTGAAATCGCCCATTACCACTACGCGGGCAAATTTTTCACCCAGATAAATGTTTTCGATTTTATCTTTCATTACCTGCGCCACATAGGCGCGCTTGGCATCGCTTTTTTCTTTTCCTCCGTTGCGGCTCGGCCAGTGATTCACAAAAAACCAAAGCGGCTCTCCTTCGTTTATATACCCTTTCAGGTAAATAATCTCTCTGGTTTTATCAGCCGTGTCGAAAGGAAAGTTGATGGGAATAAATGCAGAAAAAGATTCGTTGATAGCATCTTTGTTGTAAAGAATGGCGCAATCGATTCCTCGTTCGTCAGGTGAGTCGCGATGCACAATGCCGAGGTTAAACTTTTTCAAACTGGGTTGCGCTAATAAATCTTCGAGCACCTTATCGTCTTCAATTTCACTCAAACCAATCACCAGCGGCTGAATAGTATCCAACAAAGCCGACAAAACTTCGGAGGTGTGTTTGAGTTTAGTTTGATACTTTTCAGTGCTCCATTGGCTTTTAGAGCCTGGGAGATACTCTGCATCATCTGTTTCAGCATTGTCAATGGTGTCGAACAGATTTTCTACGTTGTAAAAAATAATGCGCTGAGGTTTCAGAAAATACTCATAAGGCTTATAATCCTTTTGAGCATTTGCAAAGAAAAATGCCGACAGAAAGAGAATGCAAAGAATGTTTTTCACTTAGAAATAAGTTTTGTCAGCAATCAGTTTCAGTTCATCGTCCACGCTCAACGGAGCGAAGCCCAAACTTACTGCTTTTGAAATATCCAACGATACATCCGCGGGTCTTGGTGCCGCCATCTTCACATCTTTTTGCGAACAGGAATGCAACAACGATTCATCTAACTCAAATGCTTTGGCTGCTTTCAATCCGAATTCATAACGCGAAAGTTTGTTCTTGCCGGCTAAATGAATAATGCCCCGCTGCCCAAGCAGTTTTAAAATTCCCTCGGCAATACTTCTTGCTCCGCCAATGCTTCGATATTCATCAAAGAACAAAGATGCCTTTTCGTCATTCCTTATTTGTGAAACAAACTTCTGTAAATAATTACCGGGACTTGCAGTTGGTTCGCCAAACATTAGAGGAAGACGAAAAACCGAAGCCTCCGGATAAATGCGTAGCACTTCCTCTTCAGCCACTGATTTCTGTTCACCATAAACACTCAATGAATTTTTCGAAGCATCCTCTTTATACCCTCCTTGTTGACCGTCAAAAACCAAATCGGTAGAGGTAAAAGCAAAAGGAATATGATAATCGCAGCAAATGCCCGCTAAGTTTTTTGTGGCTTCTACGTTTATATCGTAACTCAGCTCTTTGTTGTTCTCACAAAAATTGGCATCCGAAATAGCCGCTGCATGAATGATAGCATCGGGTTCAATATCATCTACAAAATTGCCGAGTTCAATGTAATTGCGGATGTCGCAACGAATAGGCATTGAGTTCGGAAAATCAAAATCTTTGGAATTGGTTATGCCGAAAATTTCCCAATCAACAGCAGCCGTTCTCAGCAAATGATAACCGAGAAAACCCGAAGCTCCGGTGATGATGAGTTTCTTTTTCATAAAGACTAAACTACACCCGGAATAATTTTGTAAGGAACCAGTGCGCAATACTTATTCCAGTCTTCGCCATATTTATTTCTACACTTGGTGTCATCTCTAAATGCGCGATGCGTTAGCAATACAGTCAGAAAAAGCACATAAAAGAATGGAGCAAAGAAGCTGAATCCTGTAGCGCAGCTCCAGAAAAATGCAGCGAGTATTTCCGGAACATAATGAAAATGTCGCGCAACGCCCCAAAAGCCAGAAGCCAGCAAAAGATTAGTTTTCTTCTCTCCCGTTTCGGTAGTATAGCTTGCGCGGATAAGCACAGGAGCTTTACCCCATATCTTTGTTTTTCCATTGGCAGCACGTACCTCTTGGCGCTGATAATCTGCCCAGTAGTTCAACCAGATAGAACCAAAGCCAAGAATGAAAACTACAACTGCCCAAAACAGACTCAAACCGATTGGATGATTGACCATAAACATAATAGGCGAAGTATAAATAGCCGGTACCCAAACCAGACAACCCCAACAGATATAATAGCCCGCACGGTCAACTTGTATATCCATTGATTTCATGTAGCCACTCTCCCAAATAAAAAACTTGAAAAGATAAATGAAGAGCAGAGCAGCAGAAACGATAATGCTCCAATCGGCAGAGCCGTAAATTTCTTTTTGAGCAAACGCAAAGGACACCACAGCCAACGACCAGCCGGTCATTCCAAACCGACAATTGGTAAACTGTTTCACATCCCAACCCAAAATGCGCGGATACAACTCGGTACCCCAGTAGTAATCAAAAATGAAATTTCCCGTGTGTGAATTATCGGTGGAAGATGGGAAGTATCTTCCTTTGAAATAGAGGAACAAACAAAAGACAAGAGCGGTAAAATTCAGTGCCCCTAACAAATCGCCAAAGTTGTGGTAAATAATGCCGGTCGGAAACAAGTTGAGAACTAAAGCGCTGAAGAAATAGATAGCGAAAGTAAGCAGATAGGAGAACAGACCGTTGTCCACGTATTCCGGAACATTGCCCATGGCGGTTATGTTGCCTTTGTATTTTTTGCCGGGCAAAATCTTCATTAGCAACAATTGCAACACCGCAAAAATGCCAATAATCTTCCACGCCATCAACGAGCCGAAGAAACGCGAAAGCCACACCTCCCGAATAATAGTGAAGAGGCCTTTTGATACAATTTCATCCCATAGCACTAAAAAGGAACCATTCAAATTTGCATTCGTATGCCACATCAACATGGCAAAAGGCGGAGTAAGTGTTATAAGCAAAAGAGGGACAACCGTTCGGTTGAAAAAATTACTAGAGGTAGTTGACCATCCAGACATAGCTATTATTTTAAGTGCAAGAAAGAAAAACCTCCGAAATCAACTAATCGAAAATCAAGAGGTGTATTTAAAACCTATTGAGTTTTATAAATCTCTTGCTTAGGAAGTCAAGAATGATGGCGTTTACAACACCGGGTTTATCTTTTTGAGGGTAATGTTTGGTGCCCGGGATAACAGCAAGATATCCGCGTTGCACATTTTCAAACAATTCACTGGTGTGTGATTGTTTGATGATGTCGTGGTCTCCTGTCATAAACAATGTCGGGCATTTTATTTTTTTCAAATCATTTGTAGTTAGATTCGGCTCCGTAAGCAACATGGTTTTCATCCGTGTAGTGAACTGCGTAAGCATATCATCATTTGGCCAACCACGAAAATTATTCCTGACAAACGAATAGACCTTGTCATCATCCCATGCTTTTACTTTTTCCAAAACTTCGTGATAAACGACACTCGTATCTACTTTGTAATTAGCACCTATGGCTACCAGCTTGCGAACTTTCTCCGGATGTGTTATGGCTAAATACAGACCAATGATTCCGCCATCTCCGAAACCCACAATATTGGCACTGTCAATTTTCAAAACACCCATCAAGCCCAATACATCTTCGCTCATCAGAAAATAATCCATTTTTCTATCTGTAAAAGTTGACTTTCCGTGTCCGCGATTATCCATCGCAATCACCTTGTGTTTTTTTGAAAAATCAACTAGCTGCTTATCCCATTCTGTCATGCATTCCATAGACCCATGCAATAGGATAAGAACATCTCCTGAGTTGCCATAAATCTTGTAGTGGATTTTCACATCGTTTATCTTGGCAAAGCGACTCGAGGCAGTGTCTATCCATTGAGCATTGCTAGATAGGAACAGGAGAGATAGAAAAAAGAATTGGATTAACCATTTAGTCCGCAGCGCAAATACAGTGCGTAGTGGCGAAGTAAGTTTGCTGAAAAATGGTTATGAAAAAGCAAATCAGTATTCAGTCGTTCTTTGAGAAATATCCGGATGATGAATCGTGTTATCGTTACCTGGCAG
>CANJVG010000160.1 GCA_947478005.1 Bacteroidota bacterium | reverse complement strand
GGTTTAGGGGTGGATTATAAAAAAGGCCAAGGCAGGAAATAAAAGCTAAAGCAAGAAATGGAAGTAGAAATTTGCTCTTCATGCTGGCAACAAAGTTTTTATGAGGAATTGCCTGCAAAAATATGGAAATGAAAATCGGAGAGTCAAAATCTTATTCACCATTGCGCAGGAAATCCACATAACGTTTCACTCCTTCCTCGAGTGGAAGAAACTCTGTAGAGTAGCCAACGCTTCTTAGTTTTTCCATTCGTGCTTCGGTAAAATACTGATACTTATCACGAATATCTATCGGTGTATCGATGTATTCAATTTGCGGAGTAATCTGAAGGGATGCAAAAATGGCGCGCACCAAATCATTAAAGGTTCTTGCAATCCCTGTTCCAAGATTATAGATACCATTGGCAGTTAGCCGTTCGCTATTAGCAAACCAATACATGCACACGTCTACAACATCATCTACATAAATAAAATCGCGCAGTTGCTCCCCATCTTTGAAATCAGGATGATGACTCTTAAACAGTTTTACTTTGTCGGTTTCTTTTATCTGCCGGTAGGCACTCAGTACGACCGAAGACATTCTTCCTTTGTGAAATTCATAAGGCCCGTAAACATTAAAGAACTTTAATCCACACCAGAAAGGCGGTCGTTGTTTCTGCTCCAACACATACATATCAAACAACTGCTTCGATAAACCATAAGGATTCAATGGTTTTAAATCCCCTATCAAGGCTTCATCATCGCTGAAAGAATTTTCGCCAAACCCATAGGTGGCCGCAGAGGAAGCATAGAGCAGCGGAATTTGTTTAACGGTGCAAACCTCCCACAAAGATTTAGAGTAACTTAGGTTCAGCGAATCAAGCACTCGAAAATTAAACTCCGAAGTATCGGTTCTTGCACCAAGATGAAACACAAAAGAAACTTCTTCACTATTCTCGGTAATCCATTCAATGAAATTATCGCGATTAATCTTTTGTGTAAAGGAAAGACCTTCCAAATTGGGATTCTTCTTCTCTGTAAAATCATCTACCAGAATAAGATTGGCAAATCCATCCGCATTTAATCTTCGAATAAGATTGCAGCCTATAAAGCCGGCAGCCCCGGTAACAACAATTTGCATTACAAATGTTTAGGCTTATTGAATAATCAACTTTCGGGTAACCCTCTTCCTCTCATCGCCTACCTCTACAAAATAAATACCTCTGTGCCAACCAGTGGTTGAAAGTTGAATGGTTGCAGCCGTTAAAGGATTTGAATAAATAGTATTGTCCAACACATCATAAATCTTTAGTCTGGTTTTGCCATCCAAAGAATAAGCTCCGGAAACCGTGACTTTGTCACGAGCCGGATTGGGAAAAATTGAAACCAAAGGTTCATTGCTCAAATCATCTACTCCTGCCGTAGGGTCGTTTCGTACCTGCACTGTGTCAATATCCACATAAAATGCGTTGCCGGTGGCAAACTGGCAGCGGAATTTAATATAAGTATTACTTCCAGGCCACTGGGTAACGAAAACTTTCTTCTTCACAAAATTGAAGCTTGGATTGTGGTTGTTCATGTCAATAAGAGAAACCGTTTGGTAGCTTGTGCCATCGGTACTCAGCATCACTTCCACCTGGTCACCCGCATCCAAATTGGTAGCATTCCCATCGGGGTAAAAGGCATAATCAACTATTCGGTAATAGAAAGTCAGAACAGACGAACCGGTTAAAGGCCCTATAAGCGGTGTAATGCCCGAATCTACAAGCACAGCACTGTTTACCCGTGCCGTTATAGCTTTTTGTTGTAATTGACCATGATAGGTCAATACCTTCATACTACCTCCCCAACCCGAAGGAACCTGACCCGATGGCAAACCTTCAAAGCCTTCAGCATAAGGATAAATTTGCGACAAGCACGTGGTGCTGATGGTGACCGCACCAATTATGAAAAGAAGGGTAAGTATGTTTTTCATTTCCCAATATTACTCGCTGATGTAGAGAGCACCAACCTCACAACTACACACAGCAGTGTGCATTATTTCCTATTCAATACAATAAAGTCAAAATCATAAAGATGTTTTTCATCTTTCAGGTGCTTTTCTAGGCTTGCCTGTTCCCACTGTCCTATAGGTAATTCGGGAAAGAATGTGTCGGCATTCGGAAAACTATGATGAACTCTGGTAAGATAAATTCTATCAGCCAGGGCCAAGGCTTGTTTATAGATTTCTCCACCACCCAATACCATCAATTCCTGCTCGCCATTGTCTTTGGCAAACTGAATTCCTTCCTCTACGCTACTTACAACCTTGCAGCCTTCTGCTTTAAAATCTTTATTGCGTGTGATGATTACATTCGGCCTCCCGGGAAGCGGACGAAACTTGGGTGGCAGACTTTCATAAGATTTCCTTCCCATCAGCACATAGTGACCATAAGTAGTATCCTTAAAGAACTTCATGTCCTTCGGTAAGCGCCAAAGCAATTCACCATTTAAACCAATCGCGTTGTTTTCAGCAGCAGCTACTACGAGAGAAATTTGCATAGGACAAATATAGGGCGGTTTATGGTTTGCAGTAATACTAATATCAGACCGCAATCACGGTTACAGGTGAATCAGCTTTCTAACCAAAATACCTTTAGCTGAATGAAGGCGCAGGAAATAGATACCCCGTGAAGCAGTCATATCAATTTCGGTGTTTGTGTTTCTAATTTCCGATTTATTAATCAATCGACCATCGGCATCCAGTATTTCCATATCCGCACCGACTAAACTGCCGTCTACTCTTAAAACCCAATTTCCATTGAAAAGTGGATTCGGGTAAACCTGAAAAGTTTCTGATGCAGAGGTTTCGTTAATTCCAACGGTACCAATGGTCAGCGGATTGGAGAAAACATGGCAGTTATTACTATCAGTAATCAATACCGCATAATTGCCCGCCTGAGGAGCAATGTATATATTACCAATAGCTCCTTCAATCCGATTACCGTTAAAATACCACTGATAACCAACGGCATCGAAAGAAGTCATCGTGTCGCCATTCACACTTACAGAAACCGGTGGAAGCGGAAAGGTATTTATAGTTACATGATTGGAGGCTACCGTGCAATTGCCATCATCCGTGATTGTTACATAATAGTTGCCGGCAGTTTTCACATAAATACATTTGGAAATGGCACCTGTATTCCAATGATAAGAAGGATAGCTGTTATCCGCACAAAGCAACACGCTGTCTCCAGCACACATAATGCTGTGTGTGGGTGTAATATGTACGGTGCCTGTTCCACTTGTATGGATTACTCCAGACGCAGTAGCAGAACAACCCGTATTGTCCATTACCGTCACTGCATATCCTCCCGGAGAAAGATTGGATAGAGATGAGCCGGCAGCTGAATTATTCCAATGATAGATATAAAGTCCAGTTCCGCCTGCAACATCTATTGTTGCTGAGCCATTATTATTTCCACAGGTCGTACCGGTAAAAGTGGAAGTCAAAGTAATAGCATCGGTGTTTCCAATGGTAACAGAAGTGGATGCGGCACAGGTACTCGAAGTAACCGTAACGCTGTAAATGCCGCTTGAAAGATTGGACAGGGCTGAAACCGAATCGGCATTGCTCCAATGATAAAGAAAACTCCCTGTTCCTCCATTAGCGATTACACTTGCCTGACCGTTGTTCTGCCCACAGGAAGCATCGGTAGCAGAAACAGTAAGGGATAAATTGGGTGTAGTGCCCACAATGACACTGGCTGTTGCGGAACAGGTATTCGAACTAACCGTTACGGTGTATATTCCGGCTGAGAGATTGGAAATAGAAGCTGCTGTTTCACTATTATTCCAAAGATAAGCATAGGTCCCTGTTCCACCGGTACCCGTTGCAGTAGCAGTACCATTATTGCTTCCGCAAGCGGCATTTGTGAAAGCTGTACTTGCACTCACTCCGGAAGTATTTGCCGTTACCGATACGGAGGCAGAAGCCGAACAACCACTTGTCGCATCAGTCATCGTCACGGTGTAAGTACCCGCGGCTGATATAGCGGTGCTGGAAGAATTTGGAGTAGTGCCTGCGGGATTACCTGAATTAGGCCCTGTCCATGAATACGCAGCATTTGTCGCAGAACTGGTTGCACTAAGGGTAACAGTGCTTGATGCGCAGGTAATAACCGGTGCATTATTCGCGAGGGTAAGCAATAACGCAGCACTTGTTGTAATATCGCTTACTATAATGTACTGAGGGTCGGGGTCGCTGCCATAACCTGATGAGAGCGGACTGCCCGAAGCATAAGTTATGGTGATTGTTTTGATAGCACCGGTGTTAAAAGTAACGGTATTTGTGCTGTTAGTGCAATTGCCGTTACCCGTAATCACATTGCTATTGGTACCCGATATATTATTGGCGCATCCGGTTATCACTGGATAAACAGCGACTCCGGCACAGTTAGTCCCTGCAATGGTTATTTTATCAATCCAAACAGGGTTATTCCCTCCCCAACTACCAGTGTTTATATCATATAGGTCAAACGTAACCGGTCCGCTTACCGGAACTGTAAAAGTAATTATTACAGATGTTGAGGTAGTGAGATTCGTCCAGTCGTGGCCAATAACCAAACCCTGCATTCCATAATCATCAGTATTGCCTGCCTGAAAAGTGTTGATGGTAGCGCTGCTTACATACTTTGGCGATTTATAACCATTGCTGGTTCCGCCATTAGGGTCTTGAGGTCCACGGGTATCAAATGCAGTGCCGGTAATACTCACGTTCATATTGCCATTGGCATAGTTCAGATTTCCTGCGGTATAGGTATTCCAGGTGTAAGTTGCAGCCGAAGACAGATGCGGAAAGGACAGAAGTACTAAAAGTATATAAAACGAAAATCTCTTCATATGTGGAAACCGAGCTGTAAAATTAGGAATAAGTAGCGCTTTTCAAGCCTAATTTAATGCATTTAAGCGAATTAGTCAATATACAAGAGCAAGAGAGTGTAACCGACTGACTAAATTCATACGGTTAAAGAATGCAAACTATAACTTATCGCCTGTACTTTCGTTATCTTCGTAGTATGAACCAACAAAAGAACTTCAAAAGGATTGCTTTGCTTCTGATTGTGTTGCTGACAAGCTCGGCTGTGGTTTTATGGGCTACTGAATTAAAGAAACACCACAGAGAAGCCACCGAGTTAAAGTCTATCCCTTCTCCCCTATCGGTCTATTCAAGTCTTCACCTGAAGGAATTAGGATTAAGCGCCAGTGCATTCAATCTGGCCGTAAAAGGGTGGGAAAAACTACGCGCCAACGGAGAGGTATCGAAGAATCTTATTTCTATCTGTGACTTTACTCAGTCATCTAAAAACAAACGGCTTTATATTATCGACCTGGCCAGTGGCAAACTGTTGTTCAATACCCTTGTGGCGCATGGCAAGAATACGGGAGAAGAATTTGCGCAGTCTTTTTCTAACCAAAACGCGTCTAACAAAAGTAGTTTGGGATTTTATGTTACAAAGGAAACCTATCAGGGACAACATGGGCTCAGTTTGAAACTGGCAGGAGAAGAACCTGGCTTTAATGACCATGCTGAAGAAAGGTCTATTGTAATGCATGGAGCCGACTATGTGTGCGAAAGTTTCATTTGTCAGGTGGGTAGATTAGGCAGAAGTTTCGGTTGCCCTTCAGTTCCGTTTGAACTGCACAATCAAATTATCAATACAATTAAGGACGGCAGTTGTCTCTTCGTTTATTATCCCGATGCTAAATATCTCCACGCATCGAAATTGCTTCGATAGTTTTACTTCTGTTCTTCCGCTTCTACGCTGTAAACATCCTTATAGAATTTCAAGTGACCGGTTTCATCTATGTCGGCTATCATGTACAACAATAATACAGGCACTCTTTTCTTTAGCTTAAACTCATTGGGCTTCTGGTCTTTCATGCAGGAATCTATTCTGGGAATAAGCAAGGTGTCGGGACCACGGTCGAGAATGAAGCGGGCCAGTTCCTTAGGCTTTTCAAGACGCACACAGCCGTGGCTCAAATGCCGTTCCTTCTTACCAAATAAGCCCGGAGCATCTGTATCGTGCAGGTAAATACTGAATGGCGAATTTAAATCAAACTTCATTAAGCCCAATGAATTGTCACAACCGGTGGACTGACGAATAGTATAGGGAAAATTATTCTTCGATAATTTAAACCAGGCAATGGTAGAAGGGTCCACTGTTTCCCATCTGGTGTTAATCACCTGCAGGTTGTTTTCATCCAGATAGCTTCTCTTTTTTAAAATCTTAGGAAGCATTTCTTTCACCGCTATGCCGCGGGGAACCGTCCAATAGGGATAGGTAATGACCTGAGTGATGTAGGCCGTAAAAGAAGGCGTTCTTGTGTCGTGCTTTCCTACAATCACTTTCATGTTCAGGTTCACCAACGAATCAGGAGAGATAATCTGCAGGCGTGCAGAAGCTGTATTTACAAAGATAAATTCCTTGTCCTCCAATCGATTTGTCCAACGCCAAAAGTTCAGGCTCTTCTTTATCTCCTCTACTCTTTTTGACAAAGGTACCGATAAGGCCGCCCGGGTCGAAACATCGAGTTTGCCGGTTGTATCGACATCAACCATTTTTTGAAAACTAATTAACGCGGCTTTATATTCGTCTATCGCTATCATCTCCCCGTGGTTTGGTTTAGACAGCAAATTATAAGCTATCAGTTGTTGAATAGCTGCTACATTACCCGCGGCATTATCTTTTATAACAACCGTATTGCTGAACGCAAGGCTGTAATTCACTGCATTGAACCGGTTCAGTTCTGATTTAAGTTTTTTGTAATTGGCGTTTTGAGGTTCCAGGCTATCGAGGGTTCGCTGCGGTGCTTGCTGGGAGATAAATTCATGAAACAGATTGAGCACCCGCAGCGTGTCAATTTTATATTTCACGCCTTCAAATGAAAGGTGCCCGATTGGCTGGCCATAAGCGGTCTCAAAAAAGAAGGAAAGAGCGGCATCATTAAACACCAATTCATTTTCGGTTTCAAATGCCGTAGCATCAAAATCTTTAAGATGCGCGAGCGAATCATAGTGAGAGAGATAGGTGCGATGAAAATCGCTGCCGCATAAACCCAGCAAATTGGCCTGGTCGAGCAAGGCAAATAACGAGGCTCTCCTTTTACTGTTTTGTGTTTCACTACCGCTCCATTGAGCGGTGTAATCATACAGCCTGTAATATTGCTCTATCAGTCCACGGTTATTGATAGCTTCATTGCTTCCGTTTAGGCTTATCTTTTGGCTGGCCTGCAGCAGCGTGAGCGCTTTGTCTTTGTTATGGCCAAACATACGTTTACCAAAAACGCTTAGCAAAATAATGACCAAAACAATTACACCTCCAATCACCCCCAGTACTATGTAATTCCGTTTAGTCATGCTGCAAAGTTAAGCCAAAGCACAACACCGCCTATTCAGTCCACGCTCGCCTGCACGCACGATAGGCTTTTTAAGCAATTTTGTTTTTCCCTCTTTATCCCTATTCTTGCGCCTCATTTTTAACAACGAATACAAGGTTCCATGGCGACTAAGAAAAAAACAGCTACTAAGAAGAAAACCTCTTTACTCACACAAGAAGACAGGAAGTTTTTCGAAGCTTATATCAACAATCCATCACCTACAGGTTTTGAAGCCGAAGGACAAAAGCTTTGGTTGAATTATATCAGTTCTGCTATCGATAAACATGAAGTGGACACTTACGGCACTGTTTATGGTATTGTGAACCCAACCGCTAAATTTAAGGTGGTGATAGAAGCCCATGCCGATGAGATAAGCTGGTTTGTTTCCTACATCACTCCCGATGGATTAATCTATGTAAAACGCAATGGCGGCAGCGACCACCAGATAGCACCTTCAAAGCGCGTTTGGATTCATACCCGCAAGGGCAAAAAGATTCCTGCGGTGTTTGGTTGGCCGGCAATTCATACCCGCTCAGGAGGAAAAGAACAGGCTCCCGAAATGAAGAATATTTTCCTCGATTTGGGTTGCAAGAAAAAGAAGGAAGTGGAAGATTTGGGTGTGCATGTAGGTTGTGTAATTACTTACCAGGATGAGTTTTTTGTGCTCAACGACCGTTACTTTGGCGGACGCGCGTTGGATAACCGTGCCGGTGGTTTTATTATTGCCAAGGTTGCCCGACTGCTGAAGGAAAATAAGAAACAACTTCCGTTTGCGCTCTACATCGTCAACTCGGTGCAGGAAGAAGTAGGCTTGCGCGGTGCCGAGATGGTGGC
>CANJVG010000159.1 GCA_947478005.1 Bacteroidota bacterium | reverse complement strand
TTAAGAATAAGATATGGCAAGATATACAGGACCTACTACAAAAATCGCCCGCAAGTTCGGTGATGCTATTTTCGGACCCGATAAATATTTCGATAAGAGAAGCTACCCACCAGGACAACACGGTTTAGTAAAGAAGAGAAAGACTGCTTCGGAATATGCGGTGCAGTTGATGGAAAAGCAAAAAGCAAAATATACATACGGCTTACTCGAGCGCCAATTCAGAAACCTGTTTGAAAAAGCAGCAAGAAAGAAAGGCGTAACTGGTGAAAACCTATTGAAGCTTTTGGAAGCGAGATTAGATAATACTCTTTACCGTTTGGGCTTCGCTGCTTCAAGAGCACAGGCGCGTCAATTGGTGATTCACAAGCACATCACTGTAAACGGTGAGGTGGTGAGTGTTCCTTCTTTTACTCTTCAGGCAGGTGATAAAGTTGCCTTGCGCGAACGTTCTAAGAATTTGACGGTAGTTCAAGAGTCTATTGGAAAGAAAGGTAAAAAATTCAACTGGTTGATAGTTGATGAAAAAAATGTAGAAGGAACTTTCGTTGATTTTCCTGAAAGAGAAAATATACCGGAAAACATCAACGAACAGTTGATTGTCGAGTTGTATTCTAAATAATAAACTGTACCGGTTTCGACCGGTATAGTCTTTTCAATAGTTCTGTTTTAAAAAATATAAACCAACATAATATACATGCTTACTTTTAAAAAGCCAGACAAGATTACTCTTCAAAAAGCAACTGATTTCGAAGGAACCTTTGAATTTAAACCTTTGGAGCCTGGTTTTGGTGTTACTATCGGTAATGCTCTTCGCAGAGTGTTACTTTCTTCATTAGAAGGATATGCCATTAGTGGTGTAAAAATTTCAGGGGTTGATCATGAATTCTCTACAATTAAGGGAGTTCTTGAAGATGTAACTGAAATGGTATTGAACCTTAAGCAGGTTCGTTTGAAGAAGGTAATGGATGACGAAGCATCGGCTGAGAAAATCTATATCGCTTTGAAGAATCAAACTCAATTTAAGGCAGAGCATATCGAAAAGCATACCAATGTTTATCAGATTATGAATCCTGAATTGGTTATCTGCAACATGGAAGGTAATGTAAACCTTGAAATTGAGTTAACTATTACCAAGGGACGTGGTTATGTAGCTGCTGATGAAAATTCAAAAGAGCACGCTATCGGTTTTATTCCGGTAGATTCTATTTATACTCCGATTAAGAATGTTAAGTATTCGGTAGAGCCTTTCCGTGTGGAACAGCGCGTAGATTTTGAAAAGTTGGTGTTGGAAGTTACTACTGACGGAACTGTTCACCCGGAAGAAGCTGTGAAAGATGCATCTCGTATTCTTATTCAGCATTTAATGTTGATTACTGACGAGCATATCTCTTTTGATTCCCCATCTTCTGAAACAGAAATGGTTGATGAGCATGTGTTGCACATGCGTAAATTGCTGAAGACACCATTGGAAGATTTAGATCTTTCGGTTCGTGCATTCAACTGTTTGAAAGCAGCGAAAATTGATTCATTAGAAGCTTTGGTTCAGTTCAATACGAATGATTTATTGAAGTTCCGTAATTTCGGTAGAAAATCATTAGTTGAAATTGAAGCCCTTTTAATTGAAAAAGGATTAGGCTTTGGAATGGACTTAGCCAAGTTCAAATTAGACGAGGCATAAGAACTCTTATAAGGATTTAAGTATTAAGCAATAGAAATAGAAAATAAACAGAAAATGAGACACGGAGATAAGGTAAATAATTTAGGAAGAAAGACAGCCCATCGTCACGCGTTGATGATGAACCTAGCTATATCATTGATTCGCTACAAGCGCATTTTCACTACTTTGGCTAAGGCGAAAGCTTTGAGAGGTTATGTGGAACCGCTTATTTCAAGAAGCAAAGAAAACAGTACACACAACAGAAGACACGTATTCAGTTTCTTGCGTGATAAAGAAAGCATCAATGAATTGTTTGGTGTGGTTAGCGGGAAGGTAGGCGAGCGTCCGGGAGGATATACGCGTATCATCAAGACTGGTTTCCGTCCTGGTGACTCTGCAGAAATGGCTTTGATTGAGTTAGTTGATTTCAACGAAACTTATACTCAGAACAAGAATGCAGGTAAGGTAGCTGAGCCTAAAAAGAAAACAAGAAGAGCAGGAGGCGCTAAGAAAGCACCTGCTAAGAAAACTACAGAAGAGACAGCGGCAGAAGAATAAGTCGAAGTCTTTGACAGATATTAGAAACCCCATTCGGAAACGATTGGGGTTTTTTATTGTCTGCTATTCTAAGAATGATGCGGGCAATTATCAGGAAAGTGCTGGTCAGAATTGGGACAACTCAGGCTGTTTACAGAATCAATTATCGTATGGTTTAGATTTGAGCAATTACTTGTCGGAAAAGAGAAGGAATCGGTTCAAATTTCTCCAACCTGCTTAAAACGGCACCGATGGCTTATGGGAAGTTCCGAAGCGATATTTCGTACAATTAAACTGCTTTTTTGCAAACATAAAATGGGATTGGAATTGGACGTCCTTTGTCCGGATATGGACGAACTGTGTCAGGTCGAGGTCACCCCACTTCCAGTTTAGGATATCCCATTTCCAGTTTGGTACATCCCATGTCCAGTTCATTACATCCAACGTCCAATCTAGGACATCCCATGTCCGTTTCTAGACAACCTACGTCCATTTTGGAGCTTCCCAATTTCAGTTTGGGTTTTCCCTAAGGCAGTTTAATTCATCCACATGGCAGTTCATGGCTTCTGCCTGTTATTTTGCTTCTTCCCACAAAAATGGAACTTCTTTTTACCTCCAATATGGGTAATGCGGGCGTGCGCAGCATAAGTCCGGCAAGCAGAAGGAAATTGAAAAAAAGGAAAATGTAGTTGCCGGATTAAGGGCAGGAATCAGCCTTTATCGGTTTACTACCAATTCTTCTTCCCCAACCAAAAGTCGAGGCGATAATAGAATAGCGGAAGAAACCCTAACTGGTAAACTTCCTTGGCGGGTTGTTGCGGGCTGACATATTGAATGCGCAGCACGTTTTTGTATTGCGCCACGTTCACCAAATCAATGCCCACTTCGTGGGTAAATCGCTTGGTATTGCAGCGATAATTCAGTTTCACATCGAAGCGAAAATAGGGTTTGAACTGATAGGTGTTGCGTTGGTCATTTTGCAGCACCGGGTCTTCGTGCAATTTCGAAAGAGTGGTGTCGTAAGGTGTGTAACGTTGTCCCCCCCCAAAAGTAATTTTCCCTCCTATTCCAATGGTGTTGAGCCGTTTTTTACCCCATTTAAACTCTTTGGTGCCGAGCGCATTGAGAATATAATTACCATTAAAATCGCTGTTGTACCACTTGCCATCACCGGCACTGAGGCGCGAATCATACAGCGAAGCGCTGAACATAAAAAACCAATTATGGGTAAAGAATTTTTCGAGCGTAAACTCCACACCCATATTTCTACCCAAGCCCTTGCTGGTTAATTTGGAAGGGAAAAAACGGTCGAATCCACTGCCTTCATTCAGCATATTGTAGGACGAAGCGAAGGTGTCAATCGGAATACCCCACAGTTGCTGAAAGTAAACCTCGGCTTTGATACGAATATCTTTTTTGAAGAAAATATCGTAGCCAACCACGGCATGAAAACTGCGCATGAAATCAAGTTTTCGATTGTATAGGTTCCCGTTATCATCCTGCAAAAAGTATTGATAAACCGGCAGCATTTGCGAATGTAGCCCGGTGCCGAAGGCAATGGACTGGTTGTCTTTTATCTGATACTTTATTGAGAAACGCGGCTCTAAACTCCAGGAATGATTGAGTGTGAAGTACTGCCCGTGCACCCCAATGATAGTCGAAAGTTTTTCAGTAATACTATACTTCCACTGCGCAAAAGGTTGAAACAAAAGATGAACTCCTGCATTGGTATTTAATCGCGTCTTCCAGGTAGGTTTGGTCACCGTAGTTTCATAAATAGGTTCCAGCAAATTGCTATCTATAAAAACAGGTTGCAGCATATCGGTGCTGACGCCATAGCGAACGGAACTGCGGGTACTTATTTTGTTATTGCGGAAAAATGAAAGCGTGTAGCGGGTGTTGAGGAAGAAATAATCGTTCTTGCGGTACATATCATCTACCACAAAATTTCCAGTAGTGCTATCTACATGTCTCATTACGCGCTCGAAGTGATTGCGGTTATACTGGGTGGAAACCGCCAAAGAAACTTTGGAATATTCGTGGCTGTTGACTAAATGCGTATAGGTAAGCCCGAACAAACCCAAGCCTGCACGGAAATATTCATCTTGGTCTTTGGAAGCATAAATATTCCGTTTTTCAGGTTTGGTTTTGGTGCTGGTAATGAAATTAATTTGCGAATAACCACCAATGCCAAACACAGAAAGATTGTCCCCATTCTTAAAAGGAAAATTCATCTTGAACTGCAAATCTTCATACTTCGGAATGGCTTCGGTGCCTATGTCGATGCCTAACTTCACCAGGCCTTCGAGCGTAGCATAACGTGCATTGAAAATGTAAGAAGCCTTCGTTTTTTTATTCAATGGTCCTTCGCCAAAAACCTCGGCACCCATGATGCCGAGTTGAGCCGTGTATTCATGACGCTGGTTGTTGCCGCTCTTCATCCGAATGTCAAACACGCCCGACACGGCATTGCCAAACTCAGCAGGAAAAGCACCTGTGAGAAAATCAGACGTGGACAACATTCGGTTATTTAGAATGGCCACACTTCCGCCCGTGGCACCCGCCACGGCAAAGTGATTGGGATTGGGAATGACTACATTCTCCAGCCGATACATGATACCAAAAGGCGAATTGCCGCGAATCACCAAATCATTGCGCGAATCATCCGTGCCGCTGACTCCGGCAAAGTTAGATGCCATTCGGGCCGGGTCGCCCCGGCTGCCGGCATAGCGCTCGGTTTCCTCTACCGAAAAAGCACGGGCACTCAGCACCGCCATTTCGTTGATGGTTTCGCCTTTGCGTGCCCCGCTTATGACCACATCTTTCATGGTTTCCACGGAGCTTTCGACTTCAATGGAAAGGACGCTTTCTTTTCCCGAACTGAGCAATAAATTAGGAATGAAAACTTTTTTGTAACCTACAAAACGAACTACTACATCTACCCTACCTACCGGAATTTTTTCGATACGAAAGCTTCCTTTCTCATCGGTTATGGTTCCGTTTAACAGAGCGGAATCTTTAACTACCGCCACGGTTACTCCTTCGAGTGGTTGGTTGGTTTCTTTGTCTATCACCGTTCCGCGAATAGTTTGGGTAATACCTTGTGCCAACAGAGCGGAATAGGAAAGCAGTAATGAGAAAAATAGGGCGTAGAGTTTTTTCATTATTTCAAAGATAGAAATTCGGTGGGGATATTAGGAGGTAGTAATGCCCATCAATAGAGGAGATATTTTTCAGTCTAATTTTGAGCCGTAGGAATTTTTCCAGGCTGTCCAAAAAGGTTTATTGGGAGTTTCAGCAACGATCTTTATATAGTCGTGATACTTTATAAAAACCTAGGCAGGATTAAACAGTGCTTTGCTAAAGGCCAACCTAAAAACTGTGCCACCTTCTTGCCCGTCTTCAATACTTATTTTTCCGCCCATGCTCTCAACTATCTTTTTACAAATAGCCAAGCCTATGCCCGAGCCGGTGGCATCGCTTTGCTTATGCAAGCGTTTAAATATCTGAAAAGCATCTTCACGCAAATGCTTGGGTATGCCAATGCCATTATCGGCCACCATTATTTCCAGCATGTCTTTTTTATGGATACAATGAATTTTTATTACCGGTACCTCGCTGTTGTTATATTTTATGCCGTTGGCTATCAAATTTTGAAACAATTGAATCATCTGTGCTCTGTCGGCCAGCATCACGGGCAAGGGCGCCATCTCTATCAGCGCCTGACGTTCCTTCACCAGTGCGTCTAAATTTATTTTTATCTCTTCGAGAATTAGAGGCAGTTTCAACTTGCCAATCATCGGGTTGGCATCTACCTTAGCCAGCCTCAGCAAATCCTGAATCAATTGATCCATTCGCTTAGCCCCATCCTGTACATAATTGAAAAACTCGGCATCCTGCTCGTTTATTTTGTCCTTCATCGTCCTACGCAGCAAAGTTGTGTAACCTATTATCATCCGTAGCGGCTCCCGCAAATCATGCGAGGCCACATGTGCAAACTGACGCAGTTCGTTATTCGATACTTCCAGCTTATGCACATAATCTTGAATCTCCCTATTTTTCTCCCGCAAAAGATTAGACTCTTTCTCTTTCATCTCCGATTCAAATTCTTTTTTGGCACGAGTAAGGGCATTGGTTTTCTCATTGTCAAAGAAGAACTTCAAACTTTCAATATACTTTTCCTGATAGCCGTAAGCAAGCGTATAGTTGCCGTCACCGGCCAGCAACCCTGCCTTAAATTTAAAAATATCCGAAAGTTCTTTCCGGTTATCAAGTTCCAGCATTACGATCTCTGCTTCGTTGGCATTTTCAAGCGCCTTGTCCATCTGCCGGATATGAAAATATGCCTGTGCCAATTCAAATTTTACCATCGCAAATTCAAAAAGCATATTGCTTGTTTCAAAAAAGCCAAGCGCATCTTTCAGATAAATAAACGACTGCTCGGTTTCATTTGTCTTCACCAGAATCAAACCCAGGTTCGCTTTTACCAAAGCAATCGTGTAGGATTCATTGATTTCCTGCACCAGTGCCAAGGCTAAGTTCAGATATTCAATCGCCTGTGTAAAATCATTTTTACGCTCAAAAAACTGCGCATAAGCAATGTAGCAATTTGAAAGCTGAAATTTCTTATCTCTCTTTTTATAAAGCGAAATAGCCTTTTGAAGATAATCCTCCGCCTCAATTTTGAGCTCTGATGAGCTAAGCAGTGTAGTGAGGTTATAATAGAAAGAAGCTAGGAATATTTCTTCCTGTTCCGTCAATTTGGACTTACCTTCCAGGCAGCGTAAACCTTTCAAATAGCTATCCTGCGATGAAAACAAATCGCCCTTTAGCTGATACGAGTTGCCGAGGGTCATAAAAAGTTTATACCCAATGGCCTGATAGTCATCGCTATCCATACCTGACAAGGATTTTTTTAATTGACCAATAGCCAGCTCGTAGTTGTTGTTGATAAAACAATCGCAGTAAGCCTTCAGATAGGAGATGAGCGTAAGTTGCCTTGCATCACCTGTAGAAATTGCAATCTCTTCCGCTTTGTCAATGGCGCCTAAAGCTTCAGGGTTTCTGCGATCACACAACCTTTCAGCCTCCGAAACCAGTCCTTCAAATTCCTTAATAAGTTCAGCCGTGATTCGTTGCATATTGTTGAGGTAGATACAGAAAAATAGGATTAAAGTATATCAGAAGAAAATAAACCAATTACGTTCTATTGATTAGAACTATAGGACACTCTAAGCCAATGAGTTCCATTCCACATTAAGCATAGCATTGCCCCATTCGTCAGGTCCACCGGGCCACCCGAATTACCCACATTCACATTCCCTGCCGATTCGAATCTTACTCCATTAGCTCCCGAAGCCCGGCCCTCCAGGTATAATAGCTGGCCGACTTGCAAGCCGTTCGTTAAACCCATCACTGCGTTCACCGGCAAAACAGAAGAGGAAACAACAACATTGCTTTTATCGCCCACCTCTATGGTATCATTGGTAGTAACCGTTGGGAAAGTATCGGAGGCTAAAAAAATAGAACCTGCTCTGGCAGCATAGAAAGCATAAGGCACGGTCATTAGTTTCGAGGTTCCCATATCAACAAATGTGGTTCCTCCGGTAATGTCCATTTCCACTTGTAGAAAATAGGCAGTAGTAGCCCAATTAAGGGTATTGAAATTTCCTACAGGGAAATTACCACCCCCAATCACTACCGTAAAAATGCCCAGCGCATTGGAGGTAATTGTATCTGATTCGCGGTAAGCGATTGCACCTGTTAAACTATCGGAGCGAAGAGTAAACCTTGCATTTATGTGTTGATGAGGCAAAGCAAGACCTGAGTTATTTCTAACCACCGCCTGATAATTGATGCCCTGTGGTACAGTCGCTAAAATGGCGGAAGAGAGTAACATCAAAAGGGCAAATACGGCTGAACTACATAACGATTTGCATTGGTTTTTCATGGATTTAAATTTTATGAATGCTTAAAATAATTGGATTAACCAGATAAGCCGCAAAGCCCCGCTATATCTACGTATGTCAAAGGAGGTGATGAAACAAATCTGTGTATTAAGTTACCTAAAATGTTCTTTCGGATGTTTTTCCCTCTTCGATTAAACCGATAGAAGAATTCA
>CANJVG010000158.1 GCA_947478005.1 Bacteroidota bacterium | reverse complement strand
TTACAATCTCGGCCTGATTCCGATTATTCATGCCAATCAAAAAAATCCGACAAAGAACGGCAATCCTTCTACCGATATGGGTTGGGAAGTTTACCCCGAAGGCATCTACCATTTGCTGAAAGAATACAGTGGCTACAAGAACATGAAAGAAATAATCGTGACCGAAAACGGTGCCGCCTTTAAAGACGAAACCATCAACGGAGAAATCAACGACACCCAGCGTTTGCGGTTCATCAAAGATTATTTGAAGCAGGTGTTGCGCGCCAAAAAGGAAGGCGTAAACGTAAACGGCTACTTCATCTGGAGCTTCATGGATAATTTTGAATGGGCCGAAGGTTTCCGCCCGCGCTTCGGCATAGTGGGCGTTGATTTCAAAACCCAGCAGCGCACCATCAAAGCCAGCGGCAAATGGTTCAGTGAGTTTTTGAAAGGCTAAACCTACAGCAGCGGTTTCACCAAACGGTGCAGCGGCATTCCGGGCCGCCACAACAGAAACCACATCAACACAAACGAAAGCGGCAAACCAATTACATAACTGAGTAGATGCATCGAAGTGTTCGGTGGTATTTCGCCCACAGCACGCGCTATATTGTTTCCTACCCCGAGCAAAGCTCCGGTATAATTCACCACCAGTGCGGATATAGCCGCAGAGCCAAGCCCTCCGAGAAAAATAATCGCGAAAATATTTCCAATCAGCATAGCGGCAGACGCTTCCTTCTTCGTTTCGCGAATCCATTTGGTCATCAGGTAGAAATAAGGCGGCAGCAACCACAGCCCGTCTATATATAAGGTAATCGCCACGCTGCTTTGCAGGTGTTTCCACAAAACTCCCAAAGCATTTTGCGCAGCGCCCGACACCCCCGGATGCCAGGCCGGTGAACCGGCTATCATATCGCGGTCATACAAAAACCGGTCATAACCCAGGCCATCCCAACCATACAGCAAAATGAAAAACATGCCGAAATAACCCGCTATCCAATTGAGGTTCGCCAGATAATTTTTACCTGCAGCCATCAGTTTTTGCCCGACCCAAAAGCCGAGAATGCCCTGCGTAATATTGGTGATGCTGAACGATAAAATGAGCCAGGGCGACAGCGAGCCGAGGTTTTCGGCTGCCTGCATCGTCTCCCAACTCGGATGCCTGAGCAGCAGCAACAGGCCGGTGGGTGCCCAAAACAGCGAAAGGAATAAAACCGTTTGCGCAAAATATTTCGACCCGAGCGGCTCCTGCTCCTTCGCCAACTGTGTGCCGCTTGCCACCGCCAAACTCGCACCGAAGCCATAGCCCCAAAACACATCTACCTGAACCATAGAGTTTATTTTTGTTGAGTTGAAAATACAAAATTGGGATGGTCTGTCCCGACCTGAATGATAAATGAAGGACGGGAGGGTTCCCTCGCAAAGCCTCGGTCGGGCTTTCGCTACAATCTTTTTTTGCGGTATTTTGTCCCCCTTTGCATGGCTTTGGCTTAGCGAAGGGGGTGCCCGTTTCGGGCGGGGGATGACCTTCCCTTACCGCAAAAAAAGGATTTCCGCTCAATCCCTAACCCAAATGCAAACAGCCGAAATACAAAACCCTGCGGGAACGAGGATACGATATTTGGTTTTACTTACAATCCTCTAAAATATTCTTGATAACAAACGGACCCCAAAAAATAAAGGAATCTGTAAACAAAAAGAAGAGTAAAGTGATAAAAGCAGACAGTTTTGAGCTGTTGAAAAATTTTGGTTCGTCCTGAACAATTCGCAAATGCTTTGCTCCTCTAATAAAAAAAAGATAGTTGAGAAGTAAATAGATTGGAATGAAAGAAAACATTGCCCATGTATCCATTAAATAGCAATAGTTTTTTGCTAAAAATATTTCTACAGTAACTGCTGAAACAAAAGCCTCTGAGGCACTCAATGCCATTACGGTTAACATATGAGGGTCATCATCTTTCCGTATTTTTTTATAAAAAAAGTAGAAGTAGTAATAAATGACTGACATTTGTTTGTGTCGTTGTCCGTGTTTTAGCATCAGTTCCGCGATGCGCCACTAACAACAATCATTTCCCAAATCTAATCTTCCCTTTGTATTTCCCCCGGCCTTGAGGATTTGGGCGTTACAAAAATCATGGAAGAAACCGTTAAAAACTGCACACTGTTTGAGCGCAACCAACACTATCAATCTACTACAAAACTTCAAGCGCGAGTTTGTGCAGTTTAGGTTTCCGTAATGATTTTTAGCCCAAATGCGCCTCGCATTCACGAATTCCTTTTTACTAAAAATAGAAGAGCATGAGTAAAGCCTCACAGCCTTGAACTTTTGTTTCTTTTGGTTCAAGCCAAAAGAAAAGAAACGGAAGTAAAAGACAAAGGTTCCACCCCTACAGGGTTCCTATATTAAGAGAAACATTTCTTCTACCAAAAGCTCACCCCTCTGGGGTGAAAGCTACAAAAAAAAGAGCCGCACTCCCGCGACTCTGTATTCCTATGTAACTATGTGTTTAATGTATTTGGCTGTTCCTGGGTTGTCCTCTTTAGGGCAGGGTCTGCTCAGCGGCTGCTTGCATTTCAATCCGAAATCACAAATCCGAAATCCACAATTCTTCTCACTTCTTCAACTTCAACTTAGCCATCTCCACCAATTCCTTCAAATACTTATTCTCCATCTCCATCATTTCCATTCTGCGCTTCAAAGCGCTTAACTCTTCATCCTTTGCCTTCAACCTCGCATCAAACTCTGCCGTATTAACTTTCTCCGGCACAAACAACTCAAACAAATTCCTTTTCACAAAAGCGCCAACATTTTTCAACTCGCTTATTTTCCAATCCGAACGTTTCAGCAACTTATAAGCCGCATCATTGCTTAAACCTAAAGACCGTCCCAAATCAACAGCAGTCAAATGCTGCTTAAACAAAACATCCTTTACTACTTCGTTCACTGGTAAGTTACTCATGTTATTTTCATTTTTGTTCAATAATTCACCAAATATATGGCATTTCATCAAATAAACTTCAAATTCGCCTTCGCGGGTAAGCATCTCGCCTCGTCCGGAAAGGCTCTCGCTATTACAGGAATCAATCTCACTATTGCAAGCACCTTATTAACTATTGAATTTACTGCATAAAATATTGCAGGCGTCTTATTAAATATTGAAGACACGTCACTAATTATTTCAGGTGCTTCACGAAGCTTATCTAGAGCTTAACTTGCCATTGAAGGCGATTAACTCGCTATTGCCGGAACTTCACCGAGAATTGCGGGTAAGGCACTGCGGGTCGCGGGTAAGCCGCCAGCCTCTGCGGGCAAACATCCCTCGGGCGCGGGTAAGCTTTCGGGAGCAGTGGTTAACTGAACGTGGGTCGCGGGTAAGGCACCGCAGGTCGCGGGTAACCGAACGCGAGTCTCGGGTAAAGCATCTCCTGTGTCCGGCAAAGCATCTCACTATTCCGGCAGAAGACACAGCCTGCCGGCTAAACAACCGAGGTCGCCCGAAGGATGCATAGGGATGTATTTTCTTGCGTCCTTTGCGTCCCTCAATCCTTTGCGCCCTTTGCGTTAACCTGTATTTGTATTAGCTGTTCACTCACTTAATTATCTTAGCGCCAAACAACCTCCCCATGCCCTCGAAATTCATCCGCGTCAACAATATCCAACTGCACTATGTAGAACAAGGCAAAGGCGAATTAGTCATTCTGCTGCATGGCTTTCCCGAGTTTTGGTATGGCTGGAGAAACCAGCTACCGGTGCTTGCCCAACAATACCGCGTGGTGGCACCCGATATGCGCGGCTACAACCTAAGCGATAAACCCGCCCATGTTTCAGATTATAACATGGAGCACCTCGCCAAAGACATAGCCGAACTGATAAAAGCCCTGGGCGAAGAACGCGCCATTGTCGTGGGTCATGATTGGGGCGCTGCCGTAGCCTGGGCCGTGGCCGCCCTGCATCCCGAGGTGGTAAAGAAACTCGCCATTCTGAATGTGCCCCATCCCAGCGAAATGAAGCGCGCCCTGATGGGTTTCAATTTTGCGCAGTGGAAAAAGAGCTGGTATATCTTCTTCTTTCAGCTGCCCTTCATCCCCGAAAGGATTGTCGGCACCGAACGATTCTTCCGCAAAACATTCGAAAGCATGAGCATGAATAAAAATGCTTTTAATGAAGAAGACATAAAGAAGTATGTAGAAGCCTACCGCCAACCCGGCATGATCAAAGGCACCATCGCTTATTACCGCGCAGCTTTCCGCGAAATCTTTTCTTCCAAAACAAAAACGCGTTATCCTAAAATTAAAGCACCGGTCTTAATGCTGTGGGGCGAGCACGACAAAGCCCTCGGCAAAGAAATGACTTACAACACCAAACAATATTGTGAAAGCAGCTTCGAAATTATCTATGACCCCACCAGCGGTCATTTCATTCAGCACGACAACCCCGACTTAGTGAACAGCCGGTTGCTTCACTTCTTCTCTTCTTAGCGAAGGAATTTCGCGCGGAGGCAGATAAACGTAATCCAGATCAACCGAGAATTTCTCGGGATGCTTGCCTGTAATGTTCTTATAGAAATCCATTATCTCGCGCATGTCCTTATCCATATCGCCACTCGGGTAAACTATTTTGCCCACACCCGCTTCCTTCTTTTTAAAATCCAGATAACCCAGCGCAATAGGTACACCCGCACCCACCGCCACATGATAGAATCCTGTTTTCCATTTAGTGCGCAGCGACCGTGTTCCCTCAGGCGTCACCATCACCGACAGCTTTTCGTTTTTCGAAAACAAATCAATCATCGCCTCGGTCATACTCTTTCTTTCCTCCCCTGCCTTCTTCGGGCTTCGGTCGATGCCTATGGCCCCGAGCGGTCCAAAGATTAGATTGAAAGGAAACCGCATCCAGTCATTCTTAACCGTGTAGCGAACCGGAATGTCCATTAAATAAAAGGCAGCGCGGGCAAACAATAAATCCCAGTTGCTGGTATGTGGAGCCGCAATCATTACACTGCGATCGTAACCCCCGCCAACCTGGTCATTATAGGTCCACCCGAATATTTTGAAGATAAGTCTTGAGATTAATTTGCCCATGGGGTTGCGAATATAGATTTCTAATTAAGATAGGACAAAGAAAGACTTGTGAAATACACAGGATGTAGTTATACGGAAAATAAGAAGAAAGGTTACTGAACAATATTTTTCCCGACCGACCGTTTGGTAAATTAGAAACTGTTCCTAATTTTGCTTTCCGATTCAGAAACACATGCCTAAACAAAAGGTTGACGAAGAGATTATCATCATTGAAGCACTGAAACTTTTCAGAAAGCAGAGCTACTTCAATACCTCTATGAGTCAGATAGCCGATGCCTGTGGTTTGCAGAAAGGCTCCCTCTATCACTACTTCCCCAGCAAAGAAGATTTGATGCGCAAAGTGATTAAGAACGTGCATGAATTTTTCAAGACTCATGTGTTCTGCCATGCCTACGACAAAAGCATTACCCCTCAACAAAGATTAGAGCGCCTTTTCCTCTCGGCCGAAAAGGTTTTCCTCAATGAAGAAAAAGGAAATCTGTTGGGAAACATGGGCGTGGAAACTGCCTTGATGGCCCCCGAGTTCAATACGTTGGTTCAACGGTTTTTTCTCGATTTCTTTCATGCGGTAAAGACAATTTATCTCGATAAATATTCAGAGGCGGTAGCCACCGAATTAGCCGAAAGAAGCGTAGCAGAAATAGAAGGCAGTTTAATGTTCAGTCGTGTTTTTAATGAGCCGAATTATTTAAGAAACACAACAAAAAGAATTTTGAAACGTTTGGAGAAGAGTGGAGAGGCAAACGGAAAGGTAAGTGGGCAGGCAATTGGTAAGAAGGCAGTTCAAATGACTAAAAAATAATTTTTACCAAACGGTTGGTAGATTTAAAATGAAATGCCTAATTTCGTTTCCCGTTTTAGAAAACAGAAAATAATTCATCAACAATCAATAAAGAAATGGAAGCAGCAGCTACAGAAAAAAAAGCGGTGAGTGTTATTCCCGCAGGAGCCAGAAAAATTAAAACCGTTGCCGTGCTAGGCTCAGGTGTAATGGGAAGTCGTATTGCCCTACACTATGCCAACATAGGCTTAAAGGTTTTTTTGCTCGATATCGTAACTCCTAAACTGAGTGAAGAAGAAGCAAAGAAGCCCGCGCTGAGAAATAAGCTGGTAAACGATGCTTTGGCATTTGCTATCAAGAGCAATCCGAATCCTTCTTATGATAAGGCATTTGCTTCGCGCATTACTACAGGAAACTTTGACGATAACCTTTCATGGATTAAAAATGCCGATTGGATTATTGAAGTAGTGGTAGAGCGCCTTGACATTAAACAACAGGTGTTTGAGAAGGTAGAAAAATACCGCAAGCCGGGAACCCTGATTACTTCAAACACTTCGGGTATTCCTATCCATTTAATGGCAGAAGGAAGAAGCGATGATTTCCGCGCTCACTTTTGTGGCACTCACTATTTCAACCCTCCGCGCTACCTGCGTTTGCTCGAAATTATTCCAACAGCGGAAACTGATAAAGAAGTTATTGACTTCTTAATGCACTATGGAGATTTGTTCCTTGGCAAGCAGACTGTTTTGTGCAAAGACACTCCGGCTTTTATCGCTAATCGCGTAGGTGTTTTCAGCATTGCAGCCGTTATCAAGTTGATGCAGGAAATGGATTTCACGATTGATGAAGTAGATGCACTCACCGGCACCTTAATCGGCAAACCGAAATCAGCAACTTTCCGAACAACCGATGTGGTTGGTTTGGATACAATGATAAAAGTAATGACCGGGGCTCATGATAATTTGCCAAATGATGAATACCGCGATGTGTTGGGTGTGCCTGAGTGGATTAAGCAAATGGAAACCAATAAATGGATTGGCGACAAAACCGGCCAGGGCTTTTTCAAGAAAACAAAAGATGCTACGGGCAAAAAATCCTTTGCTACCCTCGATTGGAAAACGATGGAATACAAGCCATCGGCTAAAACAAAATCAGCAACCACTGAATTGAAGAGCATTGAAGATTTGAGAAAGCGTTTGGTAGCTATTTCAAAACAAACAGACAAACACGGTGAGTTTTTGCGCAAGTTGACTTACTATGTATCTTCTTATGTAAGCAATCGTATTCCTGAAATCAGTGACGAACTTTATCGCATTGATGATGCTATGCGCGCAGGTTTTGGCTGGGAAATCGGTCCTTTCGAACAATGGGATGCCATTGGCGTTGAGGCTTCAACCAAGGCGATGAAAGAAGCAGGCTTTAAAGTAAATGCCTGGGTAGACGAAATGTTGGCAGCCGGTTTCAAAACCTTCTATAAAATAGAAAATGGGGCAAAGAAATATTACGATGTAGCGAGCAAAGGTTATAAAGTTATTCCTGGAACCGAATCATTTATCATCCTTGAAAACTACAAAGACCAGAAGCCGGTATGGAAAAACGCTTTTGCACGTATCGATGATATTGGTGATGGAGTATTGAATGTTTCATGGAGCACAAAAATGAATGCTCTGGGTGGTGAAGTTCTTGAAGCCATCAATAAAGGAATTGATATTGCCGAAGCACAAAGCTGGAAGGGAGTTGTGTTGGGTCACGATTATCCGAACTTTAGTGCCGGTGCTAACCTGGCAATGATATTCATGTTCGCTCTCGAACAGGAATATGATGAACTGGATTTTGCTATTCGCGCATTCCAGGGTTCTACCATGCGTTGCCGTTATTCTTCTATTCCTGTTGTAGCAGCTCCTCACGGAATGACACTCGGTGGCGGTTGCGAATTTACCATGCACAGCGATGCGGCTGTTGCTTCAGCTGAGACCTATATCGGTTTAGTAGAAGTAGGGGTGGGTTTAATTCCCGGTGGTGGCGGAACAAAGGAAATGGCTTTGCGTGCCAGCGATGCATACTATGCGGGCGATGCACAAATTCCTCAATTAGCTGAACGTTTCACAGCAATTGCTACGGCAAAGGTAGCTACCTCTGCACATGAAGGTTTTGCTCTTGGTGTATTGGACAAAAAGAAAGATGTCATTGTATTGAATCAAACACGTCAATTGGCCGAAGCAAAAGAAAAAGTATTGGAACTATACAACAATGGCTACGTGCAGAAACCACAGCGCGATGACATCACGGTATTGGGTAAAGCAGGTTTAAGTGCGCTTTATGCAGGTGCAGCATCTTTTAAAGTTGGTGCTTATGCAAGCGAACACGATTTTAAAATTGCTAAAAAAATTGCCTGGGTATTATGCGGTGGAGATTTGTCTACCGAAACAAAAGTAACCGAACAATACCTGTTGGATTTAGAGAGAGAGGCATTC
>CANJVG010000157.1 GCA_947478005.1 Bacteroidota bacterium | reverse complement strand
TTTACCTGTGGATTGGGTGCCCGATTTATCAGGATGGCACCTGGTATGCACAATCAGGGGTTCCTTTTTTAAAAAGGGATAAGAAATCGGTTATAGATTATATCCGTATTGAGTAAGCAGCTATTGCCTCCCGATTTCCGATCGTTTTAACCCGACAGCAGCTAGGTTTTACTCATTTGCAGGTGAACTTGCAGCAATGAGCCTTGATGGCTTTTAAGCCGGTCGAATTTCTTTATGGATGTTGTATCAGTACTTTCTCTGTTTGAGAAGAAGTGAATCCGTTCAAATGAATAAAGTAAAGACCATTGGCCAAATGATTAACCGATAGAATTATCGCATCATCTGTAATAGCCGATTCATAAACCAGTTCACCCAGATTATTGAACAAGGAAATTTTATGGAAATCATGGGTAGATGGTAAACGCAGCGCCAACAAACCTGAAGCCGGGTTAGGGAAAATCTTTACTGCCGCCTTATGAATTTCCTGAATAGCCAGGGCAGCATTGTTTTGCAAATTGATGTTATCGAGATACATGGCATTTCCCCAGCCCGAAACATTTTCAAATTTAAAAGAAACCTTTGCCTGCCCAGAAATTTGAAGTAATGGGATAGAAACTGTTCTCCATTGAGTATCTTTAGGAACAAAAGCTGCACTTTGAGCCGCTGCGGTAGCAAATTCATTGCCTCGCTGGCCCCAAACTTTTGTCCAGCTGCTTCCGCAATCTAAACTATAATAAACGTTTAATGAATCGAGACGGGTAGTACTAAAGGCAGCATATGCTACATCAAATTTCAGCTCCGGTTTTGGGACAACACTTAAATCATACACATCCGTAATCAGCGCATCCTTCTTATTGAAGTTAGGATTGGAGGCGTAACCTTTGTTGTTAATAAATGCACTTTGGCTACTGTTTGAGTAACCGCCAACGGTTGAACTCAATACCCAGGTATTATCGTTATTCGTGTTTAATATGGACCAATTGGTAGGAAGGAGGGCTGTTTCAAAGTTGTGGGTGACAGGAACCGGAGAACCTGCTACACCTTCATAAGCATAAAACGTAGTGCTCAGGCTGTTGTTCGATAAAAAATCATCGCCTGAGTTATTGTTGATTTCTGTAAAGGTTACTGTAAAGGTATGGCTGCCATTGGTTACCGTTTGAACCGGGAGGTTAAGTTGTATTTGCTCCAACACAGTTAGGGAGCCGGTCCAGTTGATAGTTTGTGGTGCTCCGCCATCTATCTGGATATAAATTTTACCGGTGGTAATGGTCGTTGAACCTGCATTTTGAATTATGACAGCCGGACTAAAATTGAGCGAGCAAACGGTATCTTTAGGTAGGATTAGCTTTGTAATTGCCGCATCGAGGCTATAGAAACATTGGGTCGAAGCGGTCTTGAGGCCGGACCGTAAACCGTTCAGGTTATTGTGCATTACATTGGCCTGGTCAAGGGTGAACATAGCACTGCAGGCATCGTTGGTGTAATCCATGTAATTCATAAACATGTCTCCATTGGTGCTTGGGGTGCACGAAATACGCGGAAAAGTAGGGCAACCGAAATTCAAATCTGCCTGGTCCGGAGTATCTGCAATATAATCTCCTGCATCACCGCAATTGCCATCCAGCCCCCAGGTATGTAATAATCCGAAATAATGACCCGATTCATGTACGATTGTTTTGCCTTTGTTATAGCCGGTCAACAAATTTCCGGTGGTGCCTATAGTATTATATCTGGCCGCTATGCCATCATCCGAAGCAGTTGCAAAATAGGGTAAGGTAGCATAGGCTAATACACCATCGCCAAGCAGGGTTCCTGCACCGGTTCCGCCCATAGCCACGCTCCAAATATTTAAGTAGCGCGTACGATCCCAGATAGTAGCAGGTTTTAAAGTGTTATCAATATCTGTTTCTGTATTCCAGGTGGCCTGGGTCATCTGGTGGCGAATAATACCGGAGGTTGGATTTCCATCGGGGTCAAATTTGGCTAAGCAAAAATGGATGTTGCAATTGGCCACCAGGTTTTTGAAAACAGCCGGCACATTGGCAATATTCGGGTCACCATAGTTGTAGAATTTGTTCAGGGCATCTATCTGCGAAATGCATTGAGCATCGGTAATGTTTTCGCCATTGCCTATGGCATTGCCATCATGCACAATGTGAAATACCACCGGTATATAAATCGTAGCTGCTGCTCTTGAATTGTCCGGCTGCTGAGCCTGGGTCATGTACGCATGAAACTGTTGTTCGAGCAGCGGGTTTTGTTGAAATTTTACCGCTAAATCTTTTGTACTACCGCACCAGTTATCGGTTTGGGCAGATATAATAATGGAACCGAAAAGCATCGGCAAAAAGAACAAAAGCAGCTTTGTGTTTTTCATAGAGGCGGCAAACTTAAAAGAATTACTGAACGCCCCGATATGCTGAATTTGGGGAACCCGTTAATGGACAGTTCGGCTATCTTATTTAATCCATCACAGTAAAATAAACACTAGGTGCTGGTCGGGGCATGGACAAGGACTATCTTTAACCGCCTATTTCTTCTCAAATCTATCCATATAAGGCAGCATTACCACCTCCCCGTTCAATACAAATTTGATGCGATAAAAGTCGATATTGTCATCTACCCAACGGTCGGTTAATTTCCAATCCTTAAAGGTATCGTTGGTGATTAGGAGGCAATGCTGTTTTTTAACCTGGTCTATCAGGTATAAATCGGCCTGAACACCCGGAGGCGATTCGGTGAATTTACAACGGGTTTTAATTTCGGACAAGACTGACTTATCCTTTGCTTTATGAATCAGGTTATTGTCGGCTATCACATGCACATGCTCGAAATGATATTCTTCCTTCAGCTTTTTTACCAGGATAAGGATATTGTTCAAATCGGCATTAAAGACCCCTGCTTTGCGGTCGGCAAAATTGGAGTTGTAGGCCACATTGCTTCCATCCACCACCACCTTTCTGCGCTTGATAGAGATGGTTTCGAACAGGTCTTTATCGGCATCAAAGGTGCCATATAGTTTTACATAATCGTTGGCCGTAAGGAATTCGCGCACATCCGATTCCTTGCGCAATCGTTTGGTGTACCACTTCGGCAATTTCAGTTCACCATGGCAGTTGTCGTGCCGGAACTTTTCTTCGGATTTTAAAAAGTGGTCATACAGTTTATCGAAGGTGACTTTGCTGTGTTGTTCAAACTTGCTGAGGATATTTATCAGCAGCAGCTCATCAAACGAACTTTTGGGATAATCACCGGCATGCAGATTTTCGTATTGCTTTAACTCCTCGAAGGTTTTTATTTCCAGGCCCTTTGCCTTTTTATAATCATCGCCTTTGGTAAATTTTCCGGCTTTAAACAGGCTATACTCTGCCGCATTGTTAATCCCCTTTTCATGCGCCAGTTGATATTCTAAAACCGTGGTGAAGCCGACCTCCCACAATTTCTTAAACTGAGCAAAGTCTTCAAACAAATATTCTGTGGCATAATGATGCAGCTCTTTGGCGTTGGTGATGGACGGCAGCTGCGGCAATAGTTCATTCTGTTTTCGCTGGCTATCAAACAAAGCGTAGCCCTCTATAAATCCCGCCTTTTTCATTTTGTCGAAAAGCTCGGTATCGGTAATGTTATTGCTCAACAGCGTTTCATATTCCGAATAGGTGCTGCAGTTTTTTTCACGGGCGGCATAGAAGGTAGCAGCATCCGGAAATTTATTCTCCAGGGCGGTTTGATAATCTTCCAGCGATTCGTAACCCTGTGAAGGACAAATGTACAAAGCCCCTTTGGTGCTGAAGGCAAAGAGCGGAACCCCTGTTTCAAAATCCTTTGTTTTGATAACCTGCTTTATCTGGTAGGCGAGGGCATAACGCACAAAATCGTCCAACGATAACATTTCGAGAATCTGATCCGCCTTGCGGATAATTACCTGGTAGTAATCGAATTTTTTCTTTTCCATGATTAGCTGATTTATGTGAATAATGAGTTTATGATTTACATGTATAAAAACATCTTTCTAATCCTTCCGGGCTATCACCTTTTCCTCCATAACGTCCACTACGGTTTTTTTATTTTACAACTCCAGCGATTTTTTATCTTCTGTATCTTCTTCGGCAAATGGGTTTATGGTTGACTTACTTAAAAAAACCGGCATGGCTTTGTCGCCATTACATCCTTCGGGCAAGTGCTGCTCAAAAATGTGCATCGATTCTTTGGGCACCAATCCTCCCCATTCCATAAAATCCCAGGCCGTGCGCGCATTGGTAATAGCCAACCAGTTTTCGGAATACTGCAGGCCTCTGGTCGATTGCGGTTTTTGCAATAGCTCCGATGCCTTTATCTTTTCTTCCAGCTGCTCCATAGCCGGTTTTAGCTCGGCCGCATAAAAACGCGCATAGTCTTCAAAACGGTTGGCCGAAAAATCTTCTTTCAGCAATTGCAGCGACCAGTTTTCGAGCTTTGTTTTCCAATCGCCTATGCTGTTAAACACTTCCAGTTTTATCTGCTTCAATTCGGCCGGTGAATAACTCTGCAGCTTGGGCAGATTGGGCAATCGGAAGAGAAGCATACGAGCGTCCTTATTCATTTCATCCACCGTGGTCATCAGGCCCGGGTGCTGCGCGGCATAATCCCAAAACGGAGTGGTGAAATAATAGACTTCATCTTCACCCTGCCGCCATTTTTGCGCCAGCATTAAACTGTAAGTACTTCCCTTCCCTTCTTTACTTTTATCATTCTCGGGGTTGCCGCCTACCAGCGAAATTTCATGGTCATTCACCAAACTCATTAAGCCCATAAAGCCTCCCTGGTCCAATAAGTTTTTTAGCCATGCCAAACCCGAATCGTAAAGCGTATCGAGCATTTTTTCAATCCGCTTGCGCGCTACAATCATACCCGGTGGCTCGTGCTTAATGGTTTTGCGCGCTTCTTTCAGGTCGGCATACAGCTTTTCTATCGACACTTTGTAGGCAGGGTCAGGCACCTGCTCTACATACAACATCACCGTACTCTTTTTGAGCATGGCAGACGGGTTCGAATAGTGGTCGTCTATCGCAATTTCAAAATGCCCTTCGCCCGCCACCAACAGATGCTCGCCAAACAGATAGGCCGAGCGCAGCATTTGCCCCTGGGTATAGTAATCGAACCTGGTGTGCTCGCTGGTAAATGAAGTCAGTAGTAACATATTCTTCTGTTTTATTTCAATTTAAAACGAATGTTTAACTCATAAAATCAGCGACTTCTTGTCGCTATCTTCTTCTTTCTCTTCATTTTCTTCCCGTTCATCAAAAGGCATACTTAAAAAAACAAGCACCGCCTTATCACCACTGCAACCTAGGGGCAGATGTTGCTCAAAAATATGCATCGATTCCTTTGGCACCAATCCTCCCCACTCCATATAGTCCCATACGGTCCGGGCACTGGTAATGGCCAGATAGTTTTCGGTGCCCACCAAGCCTTTGGTTACCCGTTTCGATTGTTGCAGTAGTTCAGAACTGTTTATTTTTTCTTCCAACTGCATAATAGCCGATGAGAGCGTGTTGTCAAAATAGGTGTTGTATTGCTGAAACCGCGCACTCGAAAAATCTTCTTTACTCAACCTGGCCGACCACTCTTCTATGCCTTTGCGCAATTCGGGAAGAGGATTAAATACTTCCTGCTTAATCAGTTTCAGTTCGGCCGTAGTGAAATGAATAAGCTTCGGCAAATCGGGCAAACGGAAGGTAATCATTCCTGCCTCCTCATCGCTCTCTTCGGCTGTGGTCAAGAGGCCATCACGAGTGGCCGCATATTCCCAAAAAGGATGGCTGAATATATAGACCTCATCGGCTTCGTTCCATTTGCGGCTCAAGAGGTAACTAAAGGGCTTTCCCTTTGTCATTTTCTCACCGGGCAATTCGTTACTATCACCTATCAAATCCAGCGCATCTTCATCTACCAGTGTTTTTAGCCCCCCATAGCCTACCAGTTGATATAATTGGCGCATTTGTTCCACACGAGCCCAATAAAATTTATCGAGGTGCTTTTCTAATTTTTTGCGGGCTACTATCATAGCCGGAGTTTCGTGCTTAACCGTTTTTTGGGCTTGTTTAAAGTCTTCATAGCAGCTCTCTATTTGCTTTAGAAAATTCGGATCGGGTACCGATTCGGCATAATCCAGCACCATTCTTTTTTTTAACCAGGCACTTGGGTTTTGGCAGTGCTGTTCAAAGGCGATACTGTAATGCCCCTGCCCCGACACGATTAGTTTATGACTGTAGAAGTAGGCCGTGCGGAGCAATTGTCCGTCAGCGGGATAGTTTATTTTTTTATAGTCACAATTAAAGGAATTGAACAGCAGCATACTGTGGCATTTGAACCAAAGGTAAAAACTTTATATGTAAACGGCAAAATCTTTAAAAGATTATTTCGGGCGTTTAGAAATTTTTAAAACCGGCACCAAGGCGCTCTTTTGCCGGCCATCTGTCCATCCTGCTTCCCAATCCGAAATACCTAAACAGGAGCAGGCGCTTGTATCTAAATGCTGATTGTCCACGAATTGCGCGAATTAGGCACGAATGATGTTGCATTAATTCGTGATTATTTGTGCAATTCGTGGCTTGGTTTTCCTTTTTTCTTCTCTAAACGCCTAATCCTATTCAACTATAAAATTAGAACAAAGGTTTTAATATTCCAAAAACTGTTTTAGCGATGTTAAAACCGCAGATTTCGAGGCAATATCACCATCTAAATCTGAAATGGTTACGATAGATGCTATCGTAATGATGTTATGAAGTGAAATGGTTACGATAGATGCCATCGTAATGATGTTACGAAGTGAAATGGTTATGATAGATGCCATCGTAATGATGTTAGGAAGTGAAATGGTTACGATAGATGCCATCGTAATGATGTTACGAAGTGAAATGGTTACGATCGATGCTATCGTAATGATGTTACGAACTGATATGGTTATTTCGGGTGGAAATGAGAATTCCCGCTGTAAAACTTAGTTTTCTTTACGCAGAGAAATCATCTCGATTTACAAAAACGAGATGATAATTTGCTAAATTCAGATGATTCCGCAAAAAAAGGAGAACTAAGCCAGAAGCATGTTCAATAAACTGTGGCGCACATCAAATTAACAACTAAGCGAAGGATAGTAAAGTTACTTAAAATAGCGCAGTGAACAACTAAACATGTCCATTGTATAACCGGACCTCACAGCGAAGCCATATCTATTCTGGTAAGATAATACATCGCTTATTCAATCGAAAATTGAATACAGAACAGAAATGACGATAAGTCAAACAAGTAAAAGCTCCCTGAGAGCTATAACAAAAACAGAAAGCCCTGCTTAGGATTAAGCGGGGCTTTCGCATCTTAGCTGCTCTTCTTTCATTCAAGTCTTTTCTTGTGAATTACCAACTGCTTCTATTTTTCACCCAAAATGCTTTATCTTTGAATTGCCAAATTATTACGCTATGGATCCGGTAATCATCCTACTTGCTATTGCATTTCTGCTCTTAATTTATCAGGTTCCTATCCATAAGGACAAGGACGAAACCGATAGTCGCGGCAATCCAAAACACCTAAAACGCAGATATTAGGCTAATCGGTATTTCTCCAATTAAAACAAACGAATTTAGTACAGACCACTTGTTGGCGCTGTTAGTATTTTCCCCTCTCGTGTTTCATCCCGCCTTTCTAAGCGGGAAGAGGGGTGGCAAAATTCCGCTTTGGGAATTTTGACGGGGTGTGTGGCATTGTTGAACCTAAAGCAATTCCCTTCAGAATTCTACCTGATTACAAATACTTGAAGTTAAAGGTAGGCTTTAGATTCAGCAGCGCTTCGTAAATCAACCGAACCACATTTTCCAAATCTTCTATGTCCACCAACTCAACAGTCGTGTGCATATAACGCAATGGTAAGGATATCAGAGCTGATGGTATGCCGCCCTTGGTATAGGCAAAAGCATCAGTATCAGTACCGGTGGCACGCGAAGCGGCATCTATCTGATAAGGAATCTTCTTCTTATCGGCTGTTTCAATAATGAAATCAAGCAGCTTATTGTGCACAGCCGGACCAATAGTCAGTACCGGTCCTTTGCCCGAAGCAAAATCGCCTTCCACCAATTTGTCAATCATCGGTGTGGTCGTATCGTGGCACACATCTGTAATGATAGCGCAGTCAGGATGAATGGCATGTGCCACCATCTCGGCACCGCGCAAGCCTACTTCTTCCTGCACCGAGTTGACGATGTAGAGCGCAAACGGAAGTTGTTTCTTATTTTCCTTCAGCAGTCGGGCAACCTTGGCAATAATAAAACCACCGGCACGGTTATCCAACGCGCGTCC
>CANJVG010000156.1 GCA_947478005.1 Bacteroidota bacterium | reverse complement strand
TTCATACAAGGCCTGTTTCCGAAAAAGGAAATGCCCCTTGTATTCATACAAGGCCTGTTTCCGAAAAAGGAAATGCCCCTTGTATTCATACAAGGCTCGTTCCCGAAAAAGGAAATGCCTCTTGTATTCATACAAGGCCTGTTCCCGAAAAAGGGAATGCCTCTTGTATTCATACAAGGCTCGTTCGCGAAAAAGGGAATGCCTCTTGTATTCATACAAGGCTCGTTCGCGAAATAGGGAATGCCTCTTGTATTCATACAAGGCCTGTTCCCGAAAAAGGGAATGCCCCTTGTATTCATACAAGGCCTGTTCCCGAAAAAGGGAATGCCTCTCGTATTCATGCAAGGCCGTTCCCGAAAAAGGAAATGTCTTCGAAAAGATTCTTTTCCAGCGAATATTTCTTTTTTGGCAAATGCCCATTTCCCTTTGGCAGTATGCCCAACATGGTTTTAATTCGCGCATCTCCAAAAATTTAAAACCCACTTTTGTCATGAAAAAAATCAGTCTTGCTGCGCTGGTCTTGTTTTTCTATAGCGCTGTTTTTGCCCAAAGTTCCCGAAAATATAATGTAGAAATAGTGCGTGACAGCTTTGGGGTGCCGCATATCTTTGGCAAGACCGATGCCGATTGCGCGTATGGTTTAGTTTACGCGGAATGCGAAGATGATTTCACGACTGTTCAGTGGGGGCAACTGTTAGCCAAGGGCATGTTGGGTCGTCACATGGGCATCAACGGAGCCCGAATTGATTATGCGGTGCAGTTGCTGCGCATTAAAAAAATAATAGACGAAAAGTATGAGACTGATTTATCGCCTGAGTTTAAAAAACTGTTGCAGGCAGCGGCTGATGCCGGCAATCGCTATGCCGAGCAGCACCCCGATGAAGTGCTGGTGAAGAAAGCCATGCCCGTGGGACCTAAAGATTTTATTGCAGGCTACATGCTCGCGATGGCGTTGATGACCGGGGTGGATGGCGCGCTTGGACAAATGGTAGATGGCAGGGTTCCACCCGTTTCGTTTGCCGACAAAGGAAGAGGCTCGAACGCGATGGCGATGAATTCGAAAATTACGGCAGACGGAAAGGTCTATCTGGATGTCAATTCCCATCAACCCTTAGACGGCCCCCTGAGTTGGTACGAAGCGCATATTCAAAGCGAAGAGGGCACCAATATGTATGGTTCTACTTTTCATGGTGGCGTGACTATTTTTCATGGGGTGAATGAGTTTTTGGGCTGGGCACATACCACCAATGGCTTCGATGCCATGGATATATTTCAACTGCAACCCGACCCAAAAAAGAAGAACCATTATTTGATGGATGGCGTTTCTTATCCGCTGGAAGTCAACCGTGCCAAGCTGTCGGTCAACCTGGCCAAGCATCCCGAAAAACATAAGTTCGTATTGACCATTGGCAAAAAAATATGGTGGAGTAAATATGGAGCCACTGTGGTAAACAAGCAGGGAATGTTTGCGCTTCGTTTGGCTTCTAACATGACCATCAAGGCGCCTGAACAATGGTACCGGATGGATAAGGCGAAGAATTTCACCGAGTTTCGCCATGCTTTGGATATTCAGGGAGTCATCAATCAAAATATCACCTATGCCGATAGGAATGATACTATCTTCTTTATCAGCAATGGAGCTTTCCCAAAGCGTGCCGAAGGCTACGACTGGACAACTACCGTTCCTGGAAACACTAACAAAACCTTATGGACAGAATTTTTCCCTGAGAGTTCGATTCCCCAGGTATTGAACCCCGAATGTGGTTATGTTTTCAATGCTAACAATACCTGCTTTCGTTCCAGTTGCGCCAATTCCAATCCGCTCTGCACACCCAACATTGCCAGCATGTGTCATGATACTACGATGACCAACCGCGGCTTTCGTTTTGAAGAAAACATAGCCAACTACAACAAAGTAAGTTGGGATGATTTTCTGAAAATAAAATATGACAGTCGCTATCCGGCCCATCCTGTCTTCTTCAAAAAGTTTGATGCTTTCGACATTATGGAACTGAAAGAAGAAGACCATCCTGACATTGCCGATGCCTTAAAAATTATGAAGGCATGGGACAAGAGCGGAGACCTGAAGAATATGAGTGCCGCGCTGGTCTATAAAGTGCTTTACTACGTATATAACAATACCAATGGCGAGCAGGAAAAACAATTCGCTACGGATAAAAAAGCCAAGTTTGAGTTCTTTGTCAAGGCCATTCAGCAGGTGAAGAAAGATATGCTCGTGGACTTCGGAAGCCTCAGCATTCCTTTGGGCGATTACCAGCGCCATCAGCGGGGCGATGTAGACCTGCCTACCGATGGCGGCCCCGATATGTGGAACGCGAAATACGGAGACCCTTATACCAAAGGAAGAATCAGAGCACACATTGGCGAATCGTTTATCCTGTTGGCTAAGTTCGAAAAGACGGGGCCGCAGTTTCGCACCATTTCACCTTATGGCACCAGCAACAAACCCGGAGCCAAACATTACACCGACCAAATGCAGATGTACGTGAACCACCAAACCAAAGAAGAAAGCCTGAGCAAGGAGTGGGCCTATAAACATGCCGAGCGGATTTATCATCCGGGAGAATGATGTAGTTTTCGGATTACGGATTTTGGATTTCGGAATCAGGCAAAGGCGCTCCTATTTATGGGAGCGCCTTTGCTTTAGTAGCTAAGAACTCCCTTGATTTAAAAAGAAAGAATATCTTCCGCTCCATTTGTAAACCATACCCCCTGAACCATGAAAATTCTAAAGAACATTCTTCTTGCTTTGGTCGTTATTCTCGCCATTGCATCGGTAGGCATTTACTTTCTGCCCGACCATTATAACGTTAGCAAAACCATTGTCATCAATAAGCCGGCTGATGTGGTTTATTCCCAGGTGAGCGATTTCAACAAGTGGTCCGCCTGGAGTCCTTTTCAGGAAATGGACCCTAAAGCTTCGAATGTGGTGGAAGGTGCCCCGTCTGCTGCCGGTCATAAATTAAGTTGGGAAGGTGAGAAATCGGGAGCGGGCAACATGACTATTTCAGCTGCTGTGCCGGGTCAAAGTGTCAATAGCGATTTAGAATTTATCAAGCCATTTAAAGCAACGGCCAAAGACTATTGGAAATTAGAGCAAACCGGCAACACGACTAAAGTTGTCTGGGGCACCGAAGGCGGTTTGAGTTATCCTTTTGGCCGACTGTTCGGTTTGTCGGTAGATAAGATGTTGGGCGAAATGCAACAGCACGGCCTCGATAATCTAAAGAAAGTTTGCGAAGCCTTACCCGATGTAGCAGCCTTGGATTCTACGGCTGTGGTGGTAATAAAATAATCATTCGGTTAAAGCAAAGCTTTTTCGCCTTTCACCATACGGTCTCTGCCGCTCATGTCTTTTCTTAGCTCAAGGTTTAGGAAACCATTGGCTTTCATCAGTTCCATTACCTCATTCCCTCTGGCCTGATTAATTTCGAAAAACAATTTTCCACCGGGGTTTAAAGCGTGCATGGCCTGCGCGGCAATTCTACGGTAGAAAATCAAGTCATCTTCATCGGCCGCAAAGAGCGCCAGGTGAGGTTCATAGTCCAACACATTCGGAGCCATCTCTGTTTTTTCGCGCTCGGCTATATACGGAGGATTGCTTACGATGAGGTCGTAGGTTTTTGGCAAAAGGTTTTCATGAAGAATATCATGCTTGTAGAAGTTCACTGTAGTGCCGTGCGTGCGATTGTTTTCTTCGGCAACGAGCAAAGCCTCTTCGCTTACATCCGTAGCTTCTACAATCAACGATGGAAATTCCTTGGCAATAGAAATCGGAATACAACCACTGCCGGTGCCAATATCAAGGATTCGTAATTGGTAATCTGTAATTCGCAATTCGTGATTTATCCAGTCCACCAACTCTTCGGTTTCGGGCCTGGGAATCAATACATGCTTGTTTACTTTAAAAATCAAGCCCATAAAATCAGCTTCCTCCAGCACATATTGAACGGGTTCCTGTGCCACAAGGCGCGTCAGTACCTTGTCTAATTCCTCCTGCTGGTTAGTCGTAAGAATCCGAAATCGCTCTAAAGAGAGTTTTGGTGTATTTAATTCAAGTATCTTTTCGAATACAATTTTAGTAATTGAACGCGCTTCGCGCGCGTCATACACTTTCGAAAGTTCATCCCAATAAGTCTTCTGAATATCGGCTATGGTCACGGTTCGAAAATAACCGAAGTAGGGAGATTAGGACAGGAAACCATGAACCGTTCAATCTCGCTTTGGCTTTCCGCTGCCTGACTTGTAAGTTCTTCTATTTTCGTCCTGATGAATCCGCACGAACTATATATGCAGCGCTGCCTCGACCTGGCTGCGCAAGGCTTTGGCGCAGTGGCACCTAATCCGATGGTGGGTTGTGTGCTGGTGCATGAGGATAGAATAATAGGAGAGGGGTATCACCAAAAATTTGGAGAAGCACATGCCGAAGTCAATGCGATTAACTCGGTTGAAAACGAAGCGCTTTTAAAGGACGCTACTTTGTATGTCAACTTAGAACCCTGTTCCCACTTTGGCAAAACGCTCCCTTGTGCCGATTTGATTTTGCAAAAGAAAATACCGCGCGTAGTCATTGGCAGTTACGACCCCAACCCACAGGTGGCGGGGCGGGGAATAAAGAAACTGAGAGAAGCAGGATTAGAGGTATTTACCGAAGTGCTGAAAAAGGAAGCCGACTTTTTGAATCGGAGATTCATGACGTATCACACGAAGCATCGCCCATATATTATTCTCAAATGGGCGCAGAGTGTGGATGGGTTTATGGCATTGAACGAACCGAAGCAGTTTTGGTTTACCAATGAACTATCGAAGAAACTAATGCATAAATGGAGAACCGAAGAGCAGGCCATTTTGGTAGGAAGACACACCGTGGAAGTGGACGACTGCGAACTGACCGCACGACTGTGGCCGGGCAAAAATCCATTGCGCGTAGTCATCGACAGAAGGCTATCGCTTCCCCGAACGAAGAAGATATTCAATGAAGAAGCAAAGACCCTGGTTTTTAATGAAATTGAAACTACACAAAGAGGAAGCACACAGTTCACCAAGATTGATTTCACAGGAAATGTTCCCGCACAAATCCTTTCGCATTTATATTCACTCGAAATACAATCGCTAACGATTGAAGGAGGACCGATTACACTGCAACATTTTTTAGAACAGAATCTTTGGGATGAAGCGCGAATCTTTTGCACTACACATCAGCTTAAAACGGGAAAGCTTGCCCCAGCCATACAAGTAAGACTGATAGAAGAATTGAAATTGGAAACTAATACACTCAAAACACTCCTTAATACTACCGCATGATTTATCTGCTTATCTCTATACTGTGCACTGCCGGTTTGGTACTTATGTTCAAGGTCTTTGCCATGCGCGGTATACCTATTTTTCAGGCCATCGTTTTCAATTACATCTCCGCCACCATCTGCGGCATTATTTTTCTTCCCGACAAAACGCCTCTTCTCACCGGGAGCATTTTTTCGCATTCGTGGTTGCCGTTTGCTTTATTGCTCGGCACCATGTTTATTATGGTCTTCAATCTCACGAGCATGGCTACCGTTCGTTACGGGGTGTCCACTGCTTCCGTGGCTATGAAACTTGGTTTGGTCTTTCCTGTATTGCTTGCCTTTTTATTCTATGGCGAACCGTTCAATTTCCTTAAGTTACTCGGCATCTTGTTTGCCTTTGCCGCAGTTATTCTCTCATCGCTCAAAGACGAAACCCAAACACCGAATCATAAATCCGCATTTGCCTTTTTGCCCTTGTTGGTTTTTTTCGGCAGCGGTGCCTGCGATTCGTTCACACAATTTGTAAGCAAAAAATATGTAGGCACCGATGGCATGGAAGAGTTCTCGCTGTTTCTATTCGTGGCAGCAGGTGCTATAGGCTTAGTGATGTTTGCAGTCCAGTTAATCAATAGAAAATCGGTGTTCAATTTCCAGAGCCTAATCTTCGGTACCATATTAGGAGTTATAAACTACTTTTCATTTCTTTTTCTGCTCAAAGCGCTATCGAATATCTCTTGGGGCAGTTCGGTGGTTTTTCCGGTAAGCAATTTAGGAACCGTTCTTGTTGCTACAGTGGCGGGCATTCTGTTTTTTAAAGAAAGGATTTCAAAAATAAATTTACTCGGTTTGTCTTTCGCGCTGATATCCATTACACTGATTATTCTTTCAAATATTACTTGGTAGCAACGTGATTATAATCACAACTTTGTTTCCGGTAATTCGTATCTTTAAGCTATGATAAAGCGAGTTTTTCTCCTTGGGCTACTTTTTTGCTCGTTCTCATTATGGTCACAAAAGACCGATGAGAACAAGGGGGAGGCTTATTACCGCAATTCTCCCTGTAAATCTTCCTTTGAGAAAATAAGACTCGATGGGGAGAACAACCAATCTAATGTAGAACTGTTTTTAAGAAAGCAGTTAACAAACCTAAAGGACGCAAGGGTAACTTTGAAGCTAAACTATAAGCACGAAAGCCCCGGTGGGTTTCATTACTCTTTTACTCAACTCTTTAATGGCGTAACCATTTACCAGAGCGAAATAAAAGTAAACACCGACAACGGGAATACCGTTCACTCTACCTTCGACAATTCAGAAAACACTTCTCTCTGGAGTTTATCAACCATTGACAAGAAAGACAACTCAGTAATAGCGATACATCCGGTAACTCATCAACCTGTTTTGACGGAAAGAAGAATCGATAATCACTCTATCGAAACACTCATAGCAAATCAGGAGGTCGTTTTTACCCGCGATTTAAAAATGTATTTCTGTCCACCCGAATCATTGGTTACCGGAAAGGTTTTTAATCCTGACCCGTTGACTACCCTGGGGCAATATTATGGTGGCACTTTGGTAGATAACAATGATTTAAATTCACCTTGGCTCGATGCGCAACGACAAACGGTCAATTTCATGGCGAACTATAACGGCTCCCAGTTTACCTTGGAAAGCCCATTCGTTCGTATAGTTGATTTTGAGCCTCCTAGCGCTGCTCCGGTCACATCTGCAAATGGACAATTCTTTTTCGATCGTTCACAAACAGGTTTCGAAGATGTGAATGCCTTCTATCATCTCACCACTATCCACAATCATATACATTTGCTGGGCTTTGGTTGTGCAGATGGTTTAATTGATATTGACACGCATGGGTATTTTGGTCAGGATAACTCGGTCTATGACCCAGGATATACTCCGCCAAGAATTTCGTACGGCACAGGTGGAGTGGATGATGCAGAAGATGGCGGAGTATGCGTACACGAATACGGGCATGCTGTTTCTGAAGCCGCATCGCCTAATAGCAATAGCGGGTTTGAGCGAAATTCCCTGGACGAAGCTTTTGGTGATTACCTGGCAGGTTCTTATGCTAGAAGTTTAAATACATTCAATGAAAACCAGGTATTTAAGTGGGATGGTCCGGTGTGGTCTGGCAGCAATTTAGGCGCAAGAATTTTGAACTCAACAAAAGTTTATCCTCAAGATTTAGTTGCCGGTGCGAAGTATCAAAATTCCTCCATCTGGTCGGCAGTACTTTGGTGTTTAAATGGCTCAATTGGTAGAGATGCTACCGATAGTTTGATTTTGCAAACCCATTATGCCTATGCCCAAGACATATTAATGGATGCCGCAGCAGAACTACTAATTGATGCCGATACTTTACTTACGGGTGGCAAATATTTTTGCCCTATCTATAACTGTTTATTTCTGCATGGCTTGAACCCCATTAATCTTTTTGTGATGTGCGATGTTGGTATTAACGATGTTCAAAAATTTCCAATCCAGTTTTTCAATCACAACCAATCATTCAGTATTGTAAACACCGGTTTACTGGCTATGGAAATTGAATTGCTTAATGTAAATGGGCAAGTTGTTTCATCGTTTCATGAAGGCCAAGCAGTGTTTAATTATGGCAATGCAAATTTGTCTTCGGGAATTTATTTAGTGAATGTGCGGTTACATAATGCTGGAAGGAATAGTAATATTAGTCAATACATCAACAAAACATTTAAGTGGAGTAAAACAGAGTAAAGCATGAAAGAGCAAATAGCTGAATCCGAATTAGTGATTAATGAACGCGGTGCTGTTTATCATCTTAATTTATTGCCACAGGAGCTTGCCAATACCGTCATTACAGTTGGCGACCCCAACAGGGTGGCTGATGTGAGTAAGCATTTTGATTCCATTCAACAGAAAGCGGCACACCGCGAGTTTATTACGCACACCGGATTTCTCAACAACAAGAGGATTTCCGTTATATCGACAGGCATAGGAACAGGCAATATTGATATTGTAATGAACGAACTGGATGCACTGGTGAATATTGATTTCACGACCCGTCA
>CANJVG010000155.1 GCA_947478005.1 Bacteroidota bacterium | reverse complement strand
GTGCACGTTCATGTGCACCGTATCGCCCTTATTAAAAAACAAAGTTGGCCCCCAAAAATCGCCATTGACACCTGCGGTTACGGTTTGCTGGCCGGTGCGCAGTTGCTTGAGGGTGTCCATCAGGGTTAGGTTAAAGGTAGTGCCCGAAAGGGTGTCGGGAATCCAGAGATTGTTGTATTGGGCAGAAGAAATTTGGCTGAAGGTCGACAAAACGACTAGAACCAGAACCTGTTTGGTAAAGTTGAGCATGCGCGTGTTTTCTTTGTTTGACGACCAAATAAAGAAAAACCTTCGGGAGGAGAGGAGGCTTCTTAAAAAAGCGAAGCCCCGCCACACCCTGACGAGGCTTCTAAAAAAAGAAGAATCTTTATTGCCTACGGCACCATAATATTCAAGGCCACGGATGCGCCTGCTACCACAGTTGTGCTGAGCGTGGTGCCACGGGCAGGGTTAGCGGTTTCAACCGCGCGAACATTATAGGGGCCTGCGGGCACTGCCGGAAAATTATAGTTTCCATCCAAATCGGTAGTTGTGCTAAACCCTGCGCCTTCGATAGTAACGGTGGCAGGCAGAAAGGCTCCGCCAATCTGCACATTGCCATGCAGGCTGCCGGTAGCCACCGCCACCAGTTGAATGTTTACGGTAGTAATAGCTCCCGCCACAACTACGACACCACTTATTTCCTGTGTTTGATAACCTGCCTTTTGCGCCCTGAGCGTATAATTAGCGGGAGGCAACACCGCTTCAAAATAATCTCCGTGGCTATCGGTCAGCACCACACCGGCTGTTTCCACTACGGTAATAGATACATCAATAAGAGCCTTTCCGTTAGCGCTGTTGGTCGCTTTGCCCATGATTGAAAAATCATCGGGGCTTGGCGTTTCGCCTTTGTTGGGCACATACACCACCCCATATTCGCGTGCTTTTCTGCGTTTAGAAGAAGGAGCATCTTTGCGATAGGTAAATTCAATTTCATCCCAAATATCATTGATAAGCGCATGGCCCTCGTTGCGCAAAGCCGCCACATCTTCCTGTTCATGGTCATAGGTATCTTTCTTGGTTGTTTGGTCACCTTCAGCGGCCACAAAATTTGTAAGCTTGACTCCAACCTGCGCGGCTGTGGGGTTGCTCATGGGCGCGCCACCGGCAGCCACGCGCGCAGCATCGCCCGTCACAATTCGCTCGGCCCACATCGCTACTTCCTGCTCATTTACCAATCGCGGAACCGTATCCTGATTGACATGCAATTGAAAAAATGCGCGCTCCGATGCCGGATAGTCTTCGCGCGAAACGCCCAGATTAAACACCTGAATAAAATGGCTGACATACTTCCGCAGCACCTGCACGGCCTTATCGAGCACCTTGGTTGATTCGGCCTGCGCGCTGAGGGCGCTGCCGCGCTCCTGCATCTGCAACCTAAAGTTGGGCAAAAACGCCAACAGCAGGGCAAGGTTGGCGGCAGAAAAAGCTAAATCTGCCGGTGCGGTTACATCGGCTTTTGCTTTGAGCGCTTCTAAAGCCTGAAGACGCTGCTCATCTGAGTTTGGACGGTCGATTACTGACATAGATTTGTGGTTTTATTGTGTTTTAATGTTAAAGTGACTAAATAAAAAGGTTCCGAGGGTAGGATTACTTGTTAGGCTACCCTCGGAACTTGTTCCGGGGGCACAATTACTTGTTAGGCTGCCCTCGGAACTTGTTCCGGAGGCACAATTACTTGTTAGGCTACCCTCGGAACTTGTTCCGGGGGCACAATTACTTGTTAGGCTACCCTCGGAACTTGTTCCGGAGGCACAATTACTTGTTAGGCTGCCCTCGGAACTTGTTCCGGAGGCACAATTGCTTGTTAGGCTGCCCTCGGAACAAATGCCGAAGGATGAATCTTTATATATAGATGCGCTGAAAGCTGTGCTGAGGCGAATGTCAGCCGAAACAGAGAGTAGTCTTGGAGAGAGTAGATTCATCGTTGAAAATTTTTTCGATACCAAGAAAATAAAACTTTTATGATTTCTCAAAATATTTTTGAAAAAATATTTTGGGGGGAAGAAATGGGGTTTGCGGGGGAAGGTTAGGGAGGGAATAATACTTACGATTATATTCGTTTTATAGAGAACTAAATGGGAATGGATTTAGCTAATAGAAAAGAAGCATCTAGAAAAAAATCACTTGGTGAATTAGGTGAATTATTTGCCTTAAAAGCACTTGTTGATAATAGGTTTGACAGAATTAGAAATCTGAATGACGATTCGATGAACGAAACTTTTGCGGATATATCTTGTGAAAAAGATGGTGAACGATATATTATTAGTGTAAAAGCCAGAAATAAATTTCAAAAAAATGGGAAACTGAATACAAGATATAATCTTGGAAAATCAGTGTATGAAAAAGCTATAGCTTCAGAGAAAAAACATAAGGCTCAAGCTTGCTGGCTAGCAATTCAATTTGACCGCAACTCATTTTCAATTTATTTTGGGAAACTAAAAGATCTAAATGACAGCAAAGCAATTCCAGTGGACAAATGTGAAAAAGGAAAAATTGGGGAGATATGGGTCTACAACAAAAGACATTATTTCGATTTCGATTATTACACAAACAGAAAGTAATAATAAATGGCAAATCGCTGGGGTATACCTAAAACTGTTGAAGAGCTAGTAAGGGGAAGAGATTTTAATTGTGTTTACTGCGGGATTTCATTTGCTAATTCAGTTCTTACACATAAGACTAGACCGACATGGGAACACATAGTTAACGACATCAGAATTAACGGACCTGACAATATTGCACTTTGCTGTGGATCTTGTAATGCAAGTAAAGGGACAAAACTTTTAGCTGATTAGTTAAATACAAAATACTGCTTGACTAAAGGAATTACAATGGATAAAGTCGCTCCTGTAGTTAAGAAACAATTAAATGGACAATAAAGTCGACCAAAATTTAGCCCTCACATCCCTACCACACAATCATCCTGCTCCACCATTACCTCGCAGACCCTCTGACTCCCTAAAGGGAGAACCGCTACGCAGGAACAGCCGGTTTTGTCTTTGGTATTTCACTTCTGCAATCTCTAATCGTTAATCTTCAATCTTCAATCTTCAATGGCTGCTTTGCATAGCCCCCTTTAGGGTAGGGTTGCATAGCGGCTGTTAATTTCAAAACCCCACCACACAATCATCCTGCTCCACCATTACTCCTTCTGTAAGATAAACTTTAGCCACAGTGCCCGCAGCGGGTGCGGTGATGGTTGATTCCATCTTCATCGCTTCTATTACAAACAGCGGCTGGTTCTTCGACACCTTATCGCCTTCTTTCACGAGCACGCTCACGAGTTTGCCTTGCAGCGGGGCGCCAATTTCCTTTTCGGATTTGGCTTTGTAGTGTTCCACCTTGGTTACCTTAATCGTGCGGTCGCGGATAGGCACCGAGCGCGTTTGCCCGTTAATCTTAAAGAACACATCGCGCATGCCGTCTTCGTTCGGTTCGCTCATATACATAAAGCGCACAAGCAGACTTTTGCCGGGCTCAATCGTAATCAGGATTTCCTCGTTCGGTTTCATGGGGTAATAAAACGAGGGCGTGGGCAGAAACGAAACATCACCAAAATGTTTTTGGAAGGCATAGTATTCGTCAAACACCTTCGGATACATTTTGTGCGAAAGGAAATCTTCCATCGTCAACTGCTCATCGTATTTATTGCGGAAGGCAGAAATCTCGCGGTCGAAATCGGTAGCGCCCAAGTGCGCATTCGGTTTATCGGTATAAGGCAGTTCGTCTTTCAGAATTATCTTTTGCAGTTGCTTCGGAAAGCCACCATGCGGTTGACCTAAATCGCCACGAAACAATTGCTTCACCGAATCGGGAAACGAAAGTGTATCGCCTTTGGCCAGCACATCTTCTTTCGTCAGATTATTCGAAGTCATGAACAGCGCCATGTCACCAACGACTTTCGATGAAGGCGTAACCTTCACCACATCGCCAAACATTTCGTTCACCACTTCATAGTTGTGCTTAATGGTTTCGAATTTATCTTCCAGCCCCAGCGAGCGCGCCTGCGGCAAAAGATTGGAATACTGTCCACCCGGAATTTCATGTTCATACACTTCAGCTGTGCCCGCCTTCAATTCGCTTTCAAACGGATAGTAATACTCGCGCACCACTTCAAAATAATTGGAGTATCCATTCAACGATTTCAAGTTCACGGGGTTCTCTCGCTCGTGCCCCTTCATCATCGCTACGATTGAATTGAAATTTGGTTGAGAAGTCAAACCACTCATACTCGCCAGCGCCACATCAATCACATCCACTCCCGCTTCAATTGCTTTAAGATAAGTAGCGGCTTGCAACGAAGACGTATCGTGCGTGTGCAGATGAATAGGAATAGAAATGTTCTTCTTCAATTCGCCAATCAATTCTTGCGCGGCATAAGGCTTGAGCAAGCCGGCCATATCCTTAATGCAAAGAATATGCGCACCTTCGCCTTCGAGTTGTTTCGCGAGCTCCACATAATATTTCAGATTGAACTTCTGCCTTTCGGGATTCATGATATCTCCGGTGTAACAGATGCAGGCTTCGGCAATAGAGTTGGTCTTTTCGCGCACGGTCTTGATACTCATCTTCATGCCATCGAGCCAGTTCAGCGAATCAAAAATGCGGAAAATGTCAATGCCGTTCTCGGCACTCTTCTCAATAAACTTCGCCACCAGATTATCGGGGTAAGCTGCATAACCCACGGCATTGCTTCCGCGGAAAAGCATTTGCAATAAAATATTCGGCACCGCCTTGCGCAGCAAACGTAAACGCTCCCAAGGGTCTTCATGCAGAAAGCGCATGCACACATCAAACGTAGCACCGCCCCACACTTCCATCGAAAACACTTCGGGATGATTCTTTGCAAACCCTTCGGCCACAGCCAGCATATCAATATTGCGCAAACGAGTGGCGAACAATGATTGATGTGCATCACGAAAAGTGGTGTCGGTGTAATGAATGCGCTTGTCGTTCTTTAATTGCTTGATGAATTCTTCGCGACCGAGTTCGTTCAATAAGTCCTTACTGCCCTTGGGAAAAGAGTTGTCTGATGTCCGATGTCCGATGTCCGATGAAACAAACGGAACAATAGGAGTTCTAAATTTTTTTTCAGCATCGAAAGCCTTGATGTCGGGATGACCGTTCACCTTCAACTCTGCCAGGTAACGAACCATCTTGGTTCCTCTGTCCTTGTCATATCCCCATTTAGGAATTAAGAGTTGAGGATTTTGCGGAATAAAACCAACGGTAGCTTTACCGGTTTGAAATTCCTCATTGCTCATTACGTTTACGAGGAAAGGAATATTGGTCTTCACTCCGCGGATACGAAACTCCTGCAACACGCGCTCCATACGTTTTGTTGCACCTTTCAATGTTCTGCTCCATGCAGAAACCTTCACGAGCATTGAATCGAAAAACGGAGAAATCTTTACACCCGAATACGAACTGCCTTCATCTAATCGAATACCGAAACCTCCGGCATTGCGATAGGCTACGATAGTTCCGTAATCGGGTTTGAAATCATTCTCGGGGTCTTCGGTAGTAATGCGGCATTGAATAGCGAAGCCATTGCAATGCACATCGGCCTGCGAACGCAGAAATATCTGCGCATGCGTTAGCGGACAACCCGAGGCAATCAAAATCTGTGAGCGCACAATATCAATACCCGTAATCTCTTCGGTAATGGTATGCTCCACCTGAATGCGTGGATTTACTTCAATGAAATAAATATTTTCATCGGCATCCACCAAAAACTCTACAGTGCCTGCATTGTTGTATTGAACATGTTTGGCTAATCGCAAAGCATAATCGAAAAGCTTTTCGCGTGTTTCCTGTTTCAAAATACTTGGAGCTACCTCAATCACTTTCTGAAACCTGCGTTGCACCGAGCAATCTCTTTCATACAAGTGAACAATATTGCCTTCGTTATCACCCAGCAACTGCACTTCAATATGTTTCGGGCTGTCGATATACTTCTCAATGAACACCGTATCATCACCAAAGGCTTTCTTCGCTTCGCTCTTCGCATCAGTGAATGCCTTGCTCATTTCTTCTTCGCTTCTCACTACGCGCATTCCCCTTCCGCCACCACCGGCACTCGCTTTCAACATCACCGGGAAACCAATGCGCGCGCCTTCACTCATTGCATCACTTAGTTTCTCCAGCTTGATATGGCTATCGGGAATCAAAGGCACGCCACATTCTCTCGCCACCACTTTCGAAGCAACCTTATCACCCAATCTTTCCATTACATCCGGTCGTGGGCCAACAAACGTTATTCCCTCTTCCTCACAACGCTTTGCGAGTTGCACATTCTCTGAAAGAAAACCATAACCAGGATGAATTGCATCTGCCCCGTTTGTTTTCGCCACACGAATAATCTCTTCAATATCTAAGTATGGTTTGAGGGGCTCGCTATTGATTCCTATCTGATAGCTCTCATCGGCTTTGTAGCGATGTAAAGAGTAGCGGTCTTCGTAAGTATAAACCGCAATGGTCGAAATCTTCAATTCGGAAGCCGCGCGCAAAATGCGGATAGCAATTTCACCACGGTTGGCTACGAGGAGCTTATTGAATTTTTGTGTAGGCATAGATGCAATAGTAAATGAGGAAGTAAGAATAGCAAAAGAAGAATTGAAATGAAATGCAAGCAAATAAAAAAGCCCTTCGAATTTCGAAGGGCTTTTTGTTTACGTTCGTTATATTTTAAATAGCCTGCATCACCTTAGGCGCAGCATCCAGAATTTCCTTCTCAGATTTAGCCGCAAACTTTTCGAAGTTTTTGTTGAAGGCAGCAGCCAGTTCATTGGCTTTAGCATCATACGCTTCTTTGTTTTTCCAGGTATTGCGTGGGTTTAGTATTTCAGCCGGCACATTAGGGCAGGTCTTAGGCATAGAAACGCCAAACACCGGATGAGTTTCAAATTCTACTTTATCCAAATTGCCATTCAAAGCCTCGGTTATTAAAGCGCGGGTATGTGGCAAACTCATTCTCTTTCCTTCGCCATAAACACCGCCTGTGTAGCCGGTGTTCAGCAACCACACACGAATATTTGAGTTGCGCAGTTTATCGCCCAACAAAGAGGCGTACTTAGTAGGATGCAAGGGCAGGAAAGGCGCACCAAAACAAGTACTGAAAGTAGTCTGCGGTTCAGTAACTCCTGCTTCGGTTCCGGCTACTTTAGAAGTAAAACCCGAAAGGAAGAAATACATAGCCTGCCCAACAGTCAGTTTCGAAATCGGAGGCAAAACACCAAATGCATCATACGTTAAGAAGAAAATATTCTTTGGCGCGCCACCTACTGATTTAGGCAGGGCGTTGTCAATAAAATGAATAGGGTAGCTAACGCGGGTATTCTCTGTTTTTGCCTTGTAAGCAAAATCAACTGTGCGGGTGCCCTCTTCAAAACCAATGTTTTCTAAAATAGCTCCGTGACGGATGGCGCGGTAAATATCGGGTTCCTTCTCTGCCGAAAGGTCAATTACCTTGGCATAGCATCCTCCTTCAAAATTAAACACACTGTCCTTGGTCCAGCCGTGCTCATCATCGCCTATCAGCGGACGGTTAGGGTCAGCGCTCAAAGTCGTTTTGCCGGTTCCGCTCAATCCAAAGAACAAAGCTACATCGCCCTCTTTGCCCACATTAGCAGAACAGTGCATAGACAACACATTCTTTTCGTGTGGCAATACATAATTCAACACTGTAAAAATTCCTTTCTTGATTTCGCCTGTGTATGCCGAACCACCAATAATGGCAATCTTCTTGGTGAAATTTAAGATAGCGAAATTGTGCTGGCGAACGCCATCGGTTACTCCATCGCAAACCAAACCCGGTGCCTGGAGTATCAACCAATCAGGTTGAATAGAACTAAGCTCGCTCAATGACGGACGGAGGAACATGTTGTAAGCAAATAAATTTGCCCAAGGGTATTCAGTTACCACGCGCACATTCAAACGATAAGCATCATCGGCACATGCATAGCAGTCGCGCACAAACACATCCTTCCCTTCAAAATACGCTACTACTTTTTTATAAAGATTTTCAAAAACCTCAATAGTGGTAGGGTTGTTGAATCCGCCCCAGTCAACACTGTGTTCGGTGTTGGCATCCTTCACAATAAATTTGTCTTTTGGAGCGCGTCCGGTAAATTCTCCGGTGTCTACCGCCAGTGCTCCGGTATCGTTCAACAAACCCTGCTTGCGCTGGATAGTTTGCTCCACCAGCTCTTCAGCCGTGAGATTCCAAAATTGAGTGCCAGTGTTTTTAATGCCTAATGTTTCGAGATTCGCTTGGGGGTTCTTGGGACCAACAACATTCATAATTCGCAGTTTGGTTTAAAATTTCGAGGCGGCAAACCTACTAATTCTGCGATGAAAAAAAAGTGCATTAATCGCTCCTGTTTTATT
>CANJVG010000154.1 GCA_947478005.1 Bacteroidota bacterium | reverse complement strand
TTTGACATAAATAGCCTGCGGGATATTTTGATTACAGCTCGCATCTTTAACAGCGAAAACCAAATAACAGGCTGTTTGGTTTATCACCAAACAGAATTTATGCAAATACTGGAAGGTCAGGAGGAAGTCATGAAGGATTTATATAAGAAATTACAAACAGACCCCCGGCATTATAATTTAAACATACTTTCTCAAGGTCCAATTGAAGAACGGGCTTTTGCAGACTGGACGATGGCTTATTATGATTTGTCTGCCTTTGATAAGTTGGAAAGCAGTAAAATTACTGTTGATGAATTACTGCTTTTGACCAAAAAAATTAACAGTGATACAACGGCTCGAGTGCTATTTAAATATATAGCAGAAGACATCTTTTGTTCCGGATAAAGTATCTCGTGTTGCCTGCCTTCAGACAAACTGAGATAACGCGCTAAACAGCACGTTAACATGGCCCTCCGGGGTCTTTGCCTTGTACCTTTTAGCTATCACAGGTAGGATGCCACCTGTTCTTCGAATTCTTCCGCAGCAGGAATTGGAAGGTTAAATGAACCAGCAAGTCTGCGAATGCACTGCTGCCGGTTGATCATTTACGAACCACTTAATCGTTGTTTTTCCTTTGGCTTATTTTAAACAGACCGATTAGTCTGTTTGGATTTTATTTTCCTATATTTGCACCGTGAACGTAAAACACGACAAAGAAAAAGTAGTGCAAATTGGGTTAAACCTGTTTTGTTCAAAGGGCTACACCAATGTTGGGTTAGATGAAATATGCAGCGCCACCGGCATGACAAAAGGTGCCTTCTATAATGCCTTTGAAAGCAAGGAAAACTTTTTGCTCGAAACCTTAGCCCGTTTTGATAAATCAAACACCGAAAGAATAAATACCGTTTTAGCTCCTAAAAAAGGTGTTAAAGCTGTTGACCAGTTATTTGAGTTCTATTCCTATATGATCAAAGTTCAACCCAAAGTTAACTTCATGGGTTGCATGGTTAATAACATGATGTCGGAACTTGGGGCAATAAATGAAAACGTAGCTCATGTGACAAGTAAAGGATTTGAAAATATAATAAATGCCGTGGAACCATGCGTTCAACGGGCGCAACATGAAGGTGATATCAATCCTGATTACGACTCAAAAGAAATGGCGACACTACTCCACTCTACATTCTACGGTGTATTGACCAGAGCTAAAAGCCTTGGCAGCAACAAAAAAGGATTGAAAACAATGGAATTATTATTCACTAATTTAAAAACAAAATAAAATGGGAAAAACAACAACATTCAAAAGAGCCATTGAAATCAACGCTCCAAAAGAAAAAGTATGGAAAGCATTAGCTGACTTTGGAAACATTTGTCATGCACATCCAGCGGTAGACACCTCACACGTTACCTCTAAACAAAAAGAAGGGGTAGGTGCCACACGGCACTGTAACTTAAACATGATGGGCGCTACATCTGAAGAAAGAGCCATTGAGTGGAATGAAGGGAAGAATGTAAAGATAGAGGCTTACGAATTAAAAAACATGCCGGGCATTGAGTCGATAACTGTCGACTTTGCGATAGAAGGAAAAGGCGACAAAACGGTGCTTACTTCAACCATGGATTACTCCATGAAAAATGGCTTTTTTGATATCATGAATAGCCTAATGATGAAAAGAATGAATTCTCAGCTATTAGATGGTATTGCAGCCGGACATAAAAAATACATCGAGACAGGTGAAATAGTAAAGAAGAACACAAAATTAGAATTGGATAAAGTAATAGTTATTAGATAAACAGACCATGGCAAACGACAAAACCTTCCTAATCATCAATGCTATCCCTAATGTTGAGGATATGCCAAGTTTTCAATCCTACCTTTCTCAAATTGTAGGTATCATAACCAAGTTTGGCGGCTCCAACATGCAGCGATTTAAAACCGTTGATCAAATAATGGGGCAAGGCGGAATAAAAGCTATTGCAGTATTTGAATTTCCGAACGCGCAAAGTATTAAGGATATGTATGCCAGCGAGGACTTTAATTCACTCAATGAATTGCGTAAAAAGGCATATAAACAAGAAGTAGACTTAATGATTTGCGAAACACTATAGTTCCTTCGCTCGTGCAGGGTCTCCGCCTCGGGACCCTGCTCATAGAGTGAACCCTTGGCTTAGTAAAGATTAAACCGCTGTTTTACATTTTTCTTTTTCTTTCGCGGCTTATGAAATTCAAACGATTAAGCCCGCTTTTGCTTTGCTGTGTTTTCCATGTTCAATTCAGTTATGCTTGGGGCCCCGAGGGCCATGCCATAGTAGCGCGCCTGGCCATGCAGTTTGTAAAACCCGATGTGCGGCAAAATGTGCTGCAGGCATTGGGCAGCATGCCGGTGGATACAGCCGCCAACTGGATGGACATCATGAAATCAAACCAGGATTATGATTTTATGCGTAGCTGGCATTATGTCGATTTCCCTAAAGGCGAAACCTACAAAATCACCAATCAGGAAAACATCCTCAACCGCCTGACCCTTACTTATAATGAACTGAAACACAAAAATACCCTGTGCGAGGCGCAGATAAAAGACGACCTGTGCATCCTTTCGTCCTCGCAGGGTCTCCGCTTCGGGACCTTGCGCGAACCAAACAAAAGTTAAATCTGGGTAATGCAGTGTTTCGTTTAAACTTTTCAGAGATGGGCGTGTTTATTATCCATTCAAAACTTAAAAAATAAACAAAATGAAAAAGATCGTATTCGTATTTGCTATCGTTGTTTCTTCTCTACCTATGTTTTCGCAAACTAAAGATGTTGTAGATATTGCGATTAGTTCAAAAGATCACACCACCTTGGTAGCCGCTGTAAAAGCTGCTGACCTGGTAGCAACCTTGAAGGGTAAAGGACCTTTCACCGTATTTGCACCCACAAACGCTGCCTTTGGCAATTTGCCTAAGGGAACTTTAGAGAGTTTGCTAAAGCCGGAATCAAAAAGCGCTCTTGCCGGTATTTTAACTTACCATGTGGTAGCCGGAAATCTGGATGCAGCAGCAGTGGTGGCAGCTATTAAAAAAGGTAATGGCAAGGCAGTAGTAACTACCGTGAATGGGGCTAAACTAACGGCTAGCCTGGATGGTAAAAATGTCATACTTACTGATGCTAAGGGAGGAAAGGCGACAGTAGTTGCTGCTGACTTGAACGGAACTAATGGAGTGGTGCATGTAATTGATGCTGTGTTATTACCATAATGTAACAATTAGGTTGTAAAAAAAAGACTCCTCAAAAGGGAGTCTTTTTTTATGCCTAGATGCGCCTATTATGCCGTTCTTCCAAGTCTTTAGCATGTGCTTCATCCCACTGTGCTTAGCGGGAAGGACTTTGAAGCTTCGCCCCCCCAGGGTCTCCGTCTCGGAACCCAGTGTTTGAGAAAAAGCATGGAATAATAGCGGGCGCTGTGTTCTTGGTCATAACATCAACATGGATTAACCCATTATGACCACAATCATAGTTCAGGTATTGAATTATGGGAAGGAAGTTACCTTACTTCGCTCCGGCATTTTTTTAATTCAATAAAACTTCAAGCCATGAAAAAACATTTACTTCTTGTTTTTCTCTCTGCCTGTTACAGTGTGCATGTGTTTGCTCAATGTGCCAATCCAACAGCAACATTTAACTATTACTCTTCGGGTGGCGGGCATTATTCTTTTGTTGACCTTGCGGCTACCAGCACACAAGGTCATCCGAACCAGATGAGCGGATTTCAAACTTATGAGTGGACTTATCTCAATACAAGTTTTTCGCCCACTACCTATCAGTTCGGTTACTTGAGTATAGCCGACCATACGTTCCCTGCCGGAACGAATCATGTTTGCGAGTACATTGAAGATCAGAATGGTTGCCATTACGGGCCTTATTGCGTTGATATTACCGTGGGAGGAAATACCTGCCCTACCATTGTTTATTATCTGGCCAATACTATTTCGTCCAATGGAGCTGGGTATACTTTTACCGATGCTTCCACCGGTTTAAACGGTAGCCAAACCTATAGTTGGAAGGTGGATGGGGCAAGTGTAGCAGGAACCGGAAGTTCTATTACAAAAACATTCAGCACATCCGGCCAGCATCAGGTTTGCATGACCATTTACGACTACGGATGCACGTATGGTCCTTTCTGTTTTAATTATGATGTTCAGATTTGTAACGGTATTCCGGATTTTGCACCCACCGGCTCGTCACCCACCTATACTTTTACCAATTCTTCTACAGGCATGTCGGGCTCGGCTACCTACCGCTGGAACATTGACGGTGCCGATGTTGGCACGGGTGCTTCTGTTAATCATACTTTTACCAATGGAGACCACAATATTTGCCTCTACATACAGGATGGTGGCTGCGCTTATAATGCCTGCCTCCCCTATCATCAGGGTTCATGCCCCAATGTGGTGGTGGATTTCAGCATCAATTCGCCCGATGGATATAATTTTACTTACGCCAATATTTCGTCCGGCACAAACGGTAGTCAAACCTATGCCTGGTCATTGGATGGTATTGCGCAGGGTTCTGCTGCAAGCAGTATTTCAACTACCTACACTACCAGCGGAAATCACGAAGTTTGCCTAACGGTAAATGATTACAGCTGCACCTATAGCCTCTGCGGAAACGCACTGGCCTGTATACCACCGGATGGCGGCATGGCTTATAATGCCTTGCATAGCCCGGTGATATTAATGCGGGACTCTCTGGTATCAAATGCCGCTATTACTTCTCATTCATGGACTATTAACGGCACCTTCATTTCGCATGACAGTGTACTTACCTACACTTTCGCGCCTGGAACCACTTACCACATCTGCGATACTTTTAAACTCTTAAATGCCTGTGAATACGTGAACTGCGAAGATTACCTTGCCCCACCGGCTGTGGTAAACAGCGTATCAGAACCTAAGAATGAATTGTTTGCTATTCAGGTTTTCCCCAATCCTTCTGTTAGCGGAATGGTAACCGTTAGCATTCAAAATACTGTTGCCTTGAAAATTGAAGTGTTCAATAACATTGGTCAGGAAGTATATCAACAGATTCCGGAAAGGATTGAATTGGTGCCGCTTGATTTAAGTTCACTGCCTGTTGGAACATATATGGTTCGTGTAAAGGCAAAAGAAGGAATTGCTAATATCCGTTGGGTGAAGATGTAGAATTTAAATGACTGAAAGTCGCCCTCCTGCGCGGCTTTCAGTCATTTCGTTTCCCGCTCCTTTGAATGAAATGGCGCAGGAAGTCGCAAGCGTTAAGTTTCTTTTTGTTATTTTAGTTTAGTGTTTGCGTATAGGAAGTGCGTTGGAGCGCCAATCATTACGTGTCCCGGATGTTTCATCGGGAGCCAGTAAAATGTTAGCGGTAAGTTTAAAAAACGATGGAGAAGGTGATACATGAAGAGGGTTACTGGACTACCTGCCCCGACTGCCGGGGCAGCGGCAAAAAGAGCAGAAAAGTGCGCAAGAACATACGCCTGCGCTACCAAATTGCCTTGCAACAATTTGAAAAAGCAAAAGGCGAAGGCACGGCTCCGGTTCGCCCCAAAGGCTCTCTCATTACCTGCTTAAATTGTAACGGCTCAGGCTTGGTTCACTCCACCGCCCCACCCGTTGCCGATATACAAAACTACCCGCACCTGGCTATTATTGGTGCCGGTATAGGCGGAATGGCTTTGGCCGTGGCTTGTTTGCACCGCAGCATTCCCTTTACTCTTTATGAACGAGATAGCAGCTTCGATTCCCGCTCTCAGGGCTATGGGCTTACTTTGCAACAGGCAGGTAAAGCTATAGCCGCATTGGGCATTCCCTCGTTAAAAGAAGGGGTAATTTCAACCCGACATGTGGTGCATACTACAGCAGGAAAAGTGATTGGAGAATGGGGAATGAGAAAGTGGGTGCCCTTAGTTGACAAAAAGTATCCCAAGCGCAGAAACATACATATCGCCAGGCAGTCTTTGCGCTTAGCTTTGCTTCAGCAACTGGGTGGTGAGGAGGCCGTGCAATGGGGTAATCAATTAATAGACTTTAAAGAACGGGAGGATCAAGGGGTTGAGCTAAACTTTCTGGTAAACGGGCAGATGAAGAGCGCCAAAGCTGACTTGGTAGTTGGAGCAGACGGTATTCGCAGTGCCGTGCGCAGGTTGATTATTGGTGACGAGATTACACCCTTGCGTTACCTGGGCTGTATAGTAATCTTAGGAATTTGTCCTTTAGAGAATCTCGAAGGTCTTGAAAGTCCCTTGCTCGATTCGGCTACGGTATTTCAAACCGCTAATGGCAACGAGCGTATATACATCATGCCTTTTTCGGCAAACTCGATAATGTGGCAGCTTAGTTTCCCCATGCCCGAAAAAGAGGCCAATGCATTGAGTGCTTTCGGGGCTGAGGCACTTAAGCAGGAAGCCTGTCGCAGAACGCAATGGCACCATCCCATTCCTCAAATTTTAGCAGCAACCGGTCAAATGCAGGTTTCCGGTTATCCGTTGTATGACCGGGTACTGCTCGAGCCTGAATTATTAAGAAAGGGAGCCCGGGTTACGCTTATTGGCGATGCCGCTCACCCTATGAGTCCGTTTAAAGGGCAGGGAGCTAATCAAACACTGCTTGATGCGCTGGCGCTGGCCCGGGCAATTTCAAAAGGATGCAGACCTTTATCTGAATGGCGGGAAGCTGGACTTAGAGAAACTGTGCTGACAGCGTTTGAATCAGAAATGTTAGAGCGCAGTGCATCTAAAGTAAAAGACTCAGCAGAGGCTGCAGAGTTCTTACATTCCGAAATTGTACTGCATGAGTCTGATGAGCCGCGAGGGCGAAACAGAAAGAGAAAAGAGGAATAAAAAATAGGAGTGTCATTTTCATGGCGTACTATGCCCCTCAAAGTGTTAAGTTTCTCTTTATTATTTAGTTGAGTGTTTGCGGACTCGAAGCGCGTTGGATTGCCACTTTCGCCCTTGTTGCTGTTTTCATCGCCAAGTCCGCTCCGTCAATGCTTCAGATTATCACATCACCCTTCGGCAAGCACAAGAAAGGGAAATAAATTTAGTTTAACTTTCGATCTTCAAATAAATACGATTGACAACTACTCCACTATCAACGGTTAACATGCGCCTGCTTTTTTCGGCCATCCTATTTTCATTTTCGCCCTTGTTGGTGCTCAGCGCTGGCGCTGCCACCCTTCATCCGCAACAAAGCCAGGCGCAAGCCCGGCCCGATGACAGTTCGGGCATAGCTGCCGGCCATCTTCGCCTGCTATCCTACAATATCAAAATGTTGCCGCGCTTCATTAAGCGCGAACATCATTTTCCCATCCGCAGGGCCCATCTCATTCCCGCTTATCTGCTCGAGGACAATGCCGACATCCTGGTTTTGCAGGAAGCATTTGATAAGAAAGCTAACCGCATTTTCCGCAACCTATTAAAAGCGCGATATCCCTACATAATTGGCCCGGTGAACCAAATACCCGGATTCAAAATAAACGGAGGAGTGATGATTTGCAGCAAATATCCCATGAAACAGATAGGCGCTATTCAATACAGCGTATGCGAAGACTTCGATTGCTGGGCACGCAAAGGCGTGTTGCTCGTAGAAATAAACGATGGTAGGCACACCTTTCAGGTGGCAGGCACCCACCTCAATGGCGGTGGGTCGCTGGCCTTTAAAACCACAGAGTTCCACGAAATGGGTCAACTGATGAAACAAAACGCAAGGCAGGGAGTGCCGCAGTTTTGTGCAGGCGACTACAATATCTCTAATTTCGATACCGCTTATTATCGCAGCATGATTAAAGAGTTAGAAGCACAGGACGGGCCCGTGTCCGGCCCTATTTTCTTTACCAACGACCACCTGAACAATGACATGGAACGTTTCTCGAGCGAACGAAATTTAATTGACTACATTCTCTACCGCCCCAATGGTGTTCAGCCTGCTGCCACTAACCGCCTGATTCATTCCTATTGTTGTCAATGGAGCAAAGACCACGATGATTTATCGGACCATTATGCACTGCTTTTAGATTTAAACTGGTAAGCCGCAAATAGCGGGCGATTCCTCTGTTTAAACCCATTCTTCCAGGTCTTCCGCAGGTGCTTCATCCTGCTTAGCCCTTGTTGGTGTTTAGCATTGGCTCTGCAATGTGTCAACAACAAGAAAAAAAAGAGCCGTCTAGCCAGGACGGCTCTCTAACCATATTTAACCAATAATCAGTATCTACTAATACTCCCTTTTGGGAGAAATAATTTGAGTACATGTACCTATTTTAACTCATTTTATTGTTTATATTTTTGCTTCCATAAGTCCACAGTTAGTATAGGCCTTCGATAACACACATACCTAGCCTACAAGTGAGTAGAGTTCGAACTTTTAAATATTGTAAGTTATGATGTATGAGTTGATTTATCATAGCACTGCTTCCAGGGGTTTTGACATAAATAGCCTGCGGGATATTTTGATTACAGCTCGCATCTTTAACAGCGAAAACCAAATAACAGGCTGTTTGGTTTATCACCAAACAGAATTTATGCAAATACTGGAAGGTCAGGAGGAA
>CANJVG010000153.1 GCA_947478005.1 Bacteroidota bacterium | reverse complement strand
CAAAGTGCCGAAAACAAAAATGGTTTCATGGTCTTGGCGATGGCAAGGGGCATAAAACCATTTTGCAACACCCTGTTTGCGATGGCCAACTCAGCAAAACAGTTTTGCCTCAGGCGCTTTTCCATCGCCAACTGCATAAACCAATATTTTATGAACCGCTTTGCTATCGCAAACACGGTAATGCAGTTTTGTATGACCCGGTTTTACATCGCAAACTGGGTAAAACAATTTCGTAGCATCCACTTTTCTATCGCAAACTGTACAAACGAATATTTAAACAGCCGGTTTTACACCGCAAAGGGCATGAAACCAATGTTGGTTTATCCTGTTTTCCATCGCAAAATGGATGAACCAAATTCTGTTTTGCCCATTTTTCCATTGTTTATTCATCATTTATCATAAAAACCATTCAATAACAAGTAAAACAACCTTGCCATGCCAAAAAGACAATTAGCCAATTCGAATCCAAAACGCTTCCGCGCTTTAAAAGCTGTAAAAGACCGCAAAGACGTAACCGCGCCTGCCGATGTGCCGCTTACAGCCAACACCATTACCCGCTTCGACACCTTCTTTCCGCAATACAAAACCAAGTATCTGGCGGTGCAGACAGCCCTGGCGGGGCAGTCGATTTTGACCAACCAGATAAAAACAGCCAAGATTACGGCCGGTTATTTTGTGGCCGATTTTATTGATGCTTTGCAAAATGCCATCAGGCGCGGCACTTTCGATGCCTCGGTGCGGGCTTTATACGGCTTGCCGGTAGGCGCGCCCCATCGCCCACCGCTGCATACCGAGCAGGAAATACTCGACTGGGGCGAGCGGGTGCATGATGGCGAAACAGCGCGCATAGCAGCCGGTGGCGCGCCTATCAGTTTTCCTTCGCTGGCCGATGTAGACGGGGCGGTGGGCGCTTTCAAAACCCTCAATCTGAATCAGGCAGCCGCCAAAACGGTGTATGACAATGCACAGGAAGCCTTGGAGGCCATGAATGAGGATTGCGATAAGCTGATTTTGAAAATGTGGAACGAAATGGAGGCTGCTTTTGATGAGGGCGATAAGCCGAGCGTGAGGCGCAAATGCCGCGAATGGGGAGTGGTGTATATTCCAAACCCGGGCGAGGCACTTAGCCCCGATGATTTTTCGCTCACCGGCAAAGTAATAGACAGCGCTACCGGCCTGCCGCTGAGCGATGTGCTGGTGCATTTAGCAGAGCCCGATATATTCATCAACACCGATAGCCATGGCGATTATTTTTTCGGGGTGCAAACACCGGGCAGCTACACGGTAGAAATTCACAAAGCAGGTTATCTTGATAAAACAATACCTGGCGTAATTATTACGGCAGGGGCTATCACTACGCTCAATATGACGATGGCCGAGCTGGCCGGCACGGGCACCATCAGCGGAAATGTAAATGTACCGGGCTTTCCACCGGCTACGGTAAGTGTAGCGGGAACGGGTTTAACCGCTACTACTGATGCTATGGGCAACTTTACTATGACAGGCGTAGCAGCAGGCAGCCAAACGGTGCAATGCTTCCTGAACAGCGACCCTGCCAATATCAAAACAGCAACGCCAACCGTGGTGGCTGGTGCAGTGGTTACGGTGAATTTTAGTTTTCCATAGATTACTAATGAAGAGTTATTCCGAAGCCCCGCTTCATATTGAAGCGGGGTTTTTTATTAAAAAGCATTGAAAAGAAAGTATTTTTAAAACGTCAAATTAAACCTCAACCTATGAAATCTCATCTCCTTCGCTCCTTTGTATTGTCTTCCGTCTTCTGTCTATTGGCTAACGTCTCCTCCGCCCAATCCGGCTGGCAGTGGCGACAAAGCGGGGGCGGGAACGGGTTTTCGGGGAGCACATCTTCAAACCCAGGCACTGACCAAATATTGTCGAGTGCTTTAGATAGAGATGGAAATGTAATTGTAGGAGGAAATATTACTTGGTTTCCTGCTTTTGATACTATTCATTTTACAAACAGTGTAAACTGGGATAATTCAAACTTCTTTTTAACCAAGTATGATAAAGATGGACACGTTTTATGGGCAAGAGTTGGAGGTGGGATTGGAAATGATGGGGTTGATGGATTGGACGTTGATGATAGTGGTAATATTTACGTATTTGGTCGTTTGCAAGGCAGTGGGAACCCGGTTTATATCAACACTCCTGCTAAGGATACTGTCTTATATAACTGCATCTATTTCTTTTCGAAGTTTGATAAGAACGGCAATTTAACTTACGTCAAAACTTATAATTTCCCTGGGGCGAACTTCTGGTTCACCACAAAGGGAATGTTTAAGCGTTTAAAATCCGGTCTTTTTCTTAGTGTTATTACAAGCAGTTCCAGCGGCTCAAATATAGATGGATACCAAATGGCTTCCCGTTCCAGAAACTTTGTCCTATTTGATAGTTTAGGCAATGTGGTTAAGGGAGCATTGATTGATACTATTTCTCAATCGGGAAGCATCCTAGGTAATTTCGTTACTGATGCAAATGACAACATCTATTTTCCAATAACTAATATCAATTTAACTTCGGCAAGCATCCTCGGTCATCTTTACCCTTCAACCCCAATAACCAGTTGCTTCCTTTTTAAAACAGACACTTCCTTTACTGTAAAAGATGAAAACCTCAGCGGATTCTACCAAGGGGCACTCAATAATATTTTCTGTTCTGGCGATTATCTTTATGCGAGCGGTGGTAATCTCAATAATTCCAGTTTCGATTTTGATACCTGCCATGCAGCTGCTAACTTTCAAAAATTTACGGTCTATAAAATTGATACTAACTTAAATCTTCTTTGGGTTTCGCGTCCCACTACGCAAACCATCAATCCTCAATATACTGTTCTGCGCGGTGGTGCTTCTAATGATAATATCTACCTCGGTTATCAAAACCGAGGCACTGTGGTTTGGGATTCGGCTAACCTTGTTACCCCTGCCAATACCTATAATATGGCTGTCCTTAAACTGCGCACCTGCGATGGGGTTTGTGTAAAGGGCGAGATAACCGGAGGCCAATGCACAAGTAAAGATGCTATAGAAATAATAAACACCGACACAGCCGGCAATGGCTACTTCATGGGCACCTATGCCGGCAGCATAGGCACCCGCACAGATACCACCTTTGCCAATGGCGGAGCCACCAGTCCCGATTTCTTTATACTCAAATGGGGCCTGCCCAATGCCTCGCCTATTCCGCTCGCGCCCGATAGTGTGCTGGCTACCGCCACCGGCCTGCACAGTGTGCAGCTTAGCTGGCACAACCGCGCCACTTACCGCAAAGGCTTTCATATTTTCCGCAGCCCCAACGGCCTCAGCGGCTGGGCACAGATAGACACCACAGCCGCCAATGTTTACACCTACACCGATAACACCGTGGCGGCTCACACCGCTTACTGGTATCGTGTGTCGGCCTTCGCCACCTGTGGCGAGTCGCCTTACTCGGCAGCCGACAGCGCCCTTACCTGGAGCGCGCTTTGCCCTGCTACGGTCACGCTCAGCGGCCCTGCTACTTTCTGCGCGGGCGATAATGTGGTGCTTACCGCCCCTGCGGGTTACTCTTATCTATGGAGCAACAGCGCCATTACCCAAAGCATCACCGTGTCGCAAACCGGCAGCTTTGTAGTGTCCATTACCGATAATGTAAACTGTTGGAGCACTTCTACTCCTGTGGCGGTTACGGTGTATCCGGCCTATTCGCAAACCAACAACGTGGGCATCTGCCCCGGTCATTCGTATTTTGCAGGCGGTGCCAACCAAACCACAGGCGGCACTTACCGCGACACCATCCTGACCGTTCACGGCTGCGACAGTATTATCATCACCGTGTTGCAGGTCAGCAGTGTTATCACCACCAACCTGAGCGCGGGCATCTGTCCGGGTGATTCTTATTTCTTCAAAGGTCAATCGCTGACGGTGGGCGGCACTTATATAGATTCGCTTCATGCCCAGGGCGGTTGTGACAGTATCGTTACACTCGTGCTCACCAACAATCCGCTACCGACTGTTAGCCTCAGCGGCAATCCCGATACGGTTTGTATCACGGCTTCGCCTCTTACCTTATCGGGCGGCAGTCCCGCAGGTGGCGTGTTCAGCGGCACCGGAGTAGCAGGCGGCAGTTTCACGCCTTCGAGCACCGGCACTACTACCATCACTTACACCTACACCGATAACAACACCTGCACCAACACCGCTACCGAAAGCATAGTAGTAGATTCCTGCAATCACAATTGCCATGCGTTCTATGTGCTTGTTCCCGATACTTCTACACCGCACAATTGGTTTGCGATAAACCAAGCGACAGGCACAGGTGCGCTTACTTACAATTGGGATTGGGCTGATGGAAACAGTTCACCGGGTGCCACACCATCGCACACGTACTCCGCAGCCGCCAACTACAACATCTGCCTGACCATCACCGATGGCACAGGCTGCACCGACACCTACTGCGATTCTTCTACCTACGTTTACAAAACCGAAAACACCATCATCACCATTAACTGTGTTTTCAGTTTGCCTACGGGCATTGCAGATTTGGGAATGCGGATTGCGGATTTTGGATTGAGACCAAATCCGGCTAATGAGTTTGTAACCGTTTCGATAGATGAAACGTTGGTTGGCAGCGCGCTTACTATTACGGATGTGACAGGTAGAGAAGTGATGGCTGTTCGGGTTCTTAATTCAGCATTCAGCATTCCCACTTCATCATTCGCCAGCGGTGTTTACTTTGTTACCGTAGCAAACGAAAAAGGAAGAGTGACTAGGAAACTGGTGAAGCAATAGAACCGCTGTCTGACCTTGGTCAGACAAATTGCACAAAGCGCGAAGAAAACCCTTCGCGCTTTTTTTATGCGCTTGCGCTTTTACCGCGTAAAGATTATTTTTGAGTAAAATTTAGAAACATGAAAGGTATAAGCTACATTACGGATACAGAGAATCATAAAAAATCGGTAGTCATTGACCTAAAAGACATCGAAAAAAATGAAGAAGAGATTCATGAGTTTATAGACGTGCTGGTAGCCGAGTCGCGCAAAAACGATAAACTTATATCTTGGGAAAATGCCAAAAAGCAACTCAAGAAAAAGGGTAAGCTATGAGTTATAAAGTAAGTATCCGGAAGCAAGCACTTAAAGAATTAGAAAATCTACCGCTAAAGGAAACCCGCAAAATATCAGCCGCCATAGATAACCTGGCAGAAGACCCACGACCCAGCGGTTGTAAAAAACTAAAAGGAGAAGAGGAATACATTTGGCGGATAAGAGTTGGCGACTATCGGGTGCTCTATAAAATAGATGATGAGATAAAAATAGTAGAGGTGGGCAAAATAGGCGACCGAAAGAATGTTTATGAATAAAAACAAAAAGCGCGAAGGAAACCCTTCGCGCTTTTTGTTTGCATAATTTTAAAGACCTACTGAACCGTAAACTTCTTGGTGGCTTTGTAAGCAGGGTTTTTTACATCCGTAACCGTGGCAAAATAAATTCCCTTGCCAAAGGTTTCGGTATTGAAAATAACATTGTCATCAAAGCTGGCCGAAGCAATTCTTCTGCCGGTAATATCGCTGATGATTACTTCATGCTCGCCTTCCATGTTTGCAAAAATCTGAATTTTGTCCACAGCCGGATTCGGGAAAACAGAAATGTCGAACTTCGAATCAACCGTCAACTTCGGAACTTGATTGTATTGGAACGATTGATTATAAACAGGAAAGTTGATGCTGGTAGGGTTTTCCGGTGAGAAGTGAACCCGCTGAACCGCCACGCGTGGATACATCGGCTGACCGTCAAAAATATAATACTGACCATCGCCTGGTTTTCTGCGGAAGAATTCCCCATCATTCAAAGGAAGGTTGGGGTTAGCCTGGTAGCGAGTGTAATTAGTTGAGCTAATCAGCACTCTAATCTTGTGTCCCTTGGCAAACGTGTAACCAATAGGCATCATCTTGAACACATATTCATAAATCTGTCCAATATTGATGTTGCTATAAGGAATGTCCTTGTCGCCCGGGTCTTCTACACCATTGGCGTAAGTAGGAGCACCTGCTACACCCATTTGGTCAACCAGTGAACGCGCCCAGTCTCTTCCTCGTGCACCTACGATACCTTCCTGCACAAAATAAACGCGCCCATCGGGCCACACATCGCAAATACGCATATCCCAATCGGTATCGGTAGGGCCGCTGGTCACACCGCCCGGATTGGATTTAGCATATAAGGTACAAACCGGCAATCCGATAATGGTAAATGAATCCTGAATAGCAGCACTGTTGAACTGAATAACTCCCTCGCGGTCCATCGTATAAGGTGCGTTGGTAGGGTCCGTTAATTCCATCTGGCTTTGGGAATTTCTGGTTCCGTCAGGCGAGCGAACAATCATGTTGCTACCTCCTACAGTAAGGATAGGGTCATCTGGGTCGCTTACATAAGTCTTATATCCTTCATCCTGAATGGGCGCAGATGCATCAAGTGCTCCGTTTTGATGTAAGAAGAGTTTCTTCCATTCAATATGTTCGCTTGGCGGAAATTTATCAGTTCCCATCCAGTAGTTACCCATAGTAGAGTTGTTTGGATAACCGGCTACCACATCGGCCATTGAATCGGGCCCTACTACATAGAATCTGTAATTAGGCACATCGTTTAAAAAGTCTCTCTCGGGGATAGAATCCAAAGGATGACCTGCAAACTGAGTAAGGCCGGTTCCTAAATTCGGAACAGGCTGCTTAAGCGGAATCACAACATCTGTACCGGAAAATTGAAACTTCAGTTCAATATCTAAATTATCTAAAGAACCATTACCACCCAAAAAGTTAAGCATCTTAGGGTAATCAACGACAAAGTCTTTAGCCGGTACACGGATGTAGATATCGCTGTGCTGAGAAGTAGCATTAGAGAACAACTGCCACTTTTTGCTTTCCTGAATAATGAATTTGGGTTCATCTACTTTATATTCTGAATGATAATTGAGGTTGTAACGGAACCAAGTAACTAAATCAGATTTCACAATGTCATTAATAGGGACATTGTTGATGTTGAAGTTCGAAAGGTCAATCTTAGTAAGGTCGGTTACGTTTTTAGGATAGTAACGGTCGCCTGAAAGTCGGCTGGCAATTGTTTGGTGAGCCCAAGGACCAATCACTGATTTTTGCAACTGCTTGTTTACTCCTGTAAGTGCATCGCGGCTGAAATTGGAGTTATTGATTTGACCTTCAGTAAAAATATCCCACCATCCGGTGATGTGCAAAATAGGCACATCCATATTTCTATAACGGCTGTAATTTAAATCAGCCAAAGGGGTTTGAGTAACAGGGTTTACTGCTTCACCAATAGCATTTACACTGGCTTGGCTGCCATCCATATCGGGGCGGCCAACAGAGTTAGGATAGAAACCACAATTAGCCAGTACTCCTGAAGAATTCAGATAGCGGATGGCGGTAAAGTGGTCGATAGAAAGATTGGCAGCTTCAAACTTATTTTGCTCATAGGTTCTGGTTATGCCATTAAGCGTAATTGTTTGTGGCAAATTGTAATCGAACGAAGTGTGAACCGTGTTTTGTTTGTCATGGTCAGAAGGGATGAGGTCATCATCTGTGCCGCTGAAGATTTGTCCTTTTAACCAACCGGTTACAATTCTGTCGCGAAAAACTCCGTTGTTATAACCTGTAGAAATATAATGCTCTGTAGTGGCCACAATCGGCATCAAACATTTTAAATGAGGAATAGAATCGGGGGTATGATGCGCTAAACCCAATTGTAATTGGGTATTACCTAAGGCAGAAGCTCCGAACATTCCGATGCTTCCATTATTGATACGGGTTGATGTATGAGGATATCCTGCATACAAGTTTTCGATGCCAGTTACCCCCACAGCTGCGGCATAAGCAGAGTCAAGCGTGGAAATAATTTTAATAGACTCATAACCGTCCTCATGTTTGTTGGAATGTTTCGGGTCAGTAGAAGGAAGGTAATCCAACACGTGACCTACACCCGGGTGATAAGGATTTTTATTCCAGCTATCAGAATACATAGGGAAGTAAACACCTTCGGAAGAATAACGTCCGCGCATATCCTGTAAGATGTAGTTGTATCCCAAGATTGGCATAATGCCTCCCAACTCATCGAAGTCACCTTTGTCGTAAGGTGTTCGGGTGAACACGGTAGGCAACTGAAAGGGATTAGGATTTGGGCTGCCGTTCAGGGTAGGATACTCGATTATTTGTGCTCCAAGCGGAATAAATGTAACAGGCACCGTGTGGATAGTGTCACCTAAAATGCTGTTAAATGGTGAGGGAAGTGGAATTATTCCAAGATCAACAACCATGGAGTCGCGCACACGCGGCAAATAAACATCGGTAAATAGTTTAACGCCATCGGGCATTACAAATGGCACCGTAATTTTGGTGCTGAACTCTTTGATGTCATCCAGCTTGCCGTTCATCACTTGCGCTTGTGACGAAAAAACAAACAGCATCAATACAGTGAAAAGGATGTAGAAGTTTTTCATGATTAAAAATTGATTTTGAAATTAGGTCTTCCGTTTAGTTTTGTAATGATAATGATTAGTTTCAGT
>CANJVG010000152.1 GCA_947478005.1 Bacteroidota bacterium | reverse complement strand
GATTCATCATCCGGATATTTCTCAAAGAACGACTGAATACTGATTTGCTTTTTCATAACCATTTTTCAGCAAACTTACTTCGCCACTACGCACTGTATTTGCGTTGCGGACTAAATGGTTAATCCAATGATAAATTAAAAATGATAAGGAGGATGGCTATACGAAGTAGGTTTGTGCGCATTGGGCTTATTTAATTCTGCACTAAAAATAAACCCTCTTTTTTAATACCGCGGGAAATCTTTTCTACTATCGATGGCATCGTTAGCTGCAAGGGAAGAGCCTTTCAATAAACCCTACACTTCTGCGCTTCGCAGGATGGTCCTTCTTGTCCTTTTGTGCCTAGCCAGCATGCTATTGCATAAATGGTTAATCCGGGTTCCACATCCTTAAAAGTAAACAGGAATGGACTGCTCGTAACGATGTGGTGTTTCGGGCATTCCTTTATGCTTGAAGGTGGTGTCCCCCCTAATTTAAATCCAATCCGCAATCCCACCACTCCCTTAGGCATGGCTCGCTTGCTGCTACCATCCTGTCCTTTTTCGGGATAGAAGTAAACTTTCATCTGCTTTCCACCTTGGGGCACTAAGCTAAGTTGAGGAGTGCCTTTTGGGGCCGGCACCGGAGTGCGCGTTAATTTGTGCGGTTTAATACCGCAACTACGCACATCCGCCTCCGTCATTTTTTGGTTGCCGTGTATGCGGGCTTGAATAAAAGGGCGCAACACTTTTTGATAATCCTTTCGCGCATCGGTTTTAGCCCTTGTTTGAGCCCTGGTGCGGTTGTCCTTGTTGCGTGCTATTTCCCAGGCTTCTACCCATACCTTTTGTTGGTCGGTCAGTACCTTTAATTCGGTGGTGGTAAAACCCCAGGCTACCTTATTGCTGTTTACTTTCCGCAGCAGACCGTCCTGAAAACTATTGAACAGATCATCGCGGGTTGGGAATACGTCAGGATTTCTCATGTCGTTCTGTTTTAGGTCATTGAAGATACTAAATTAAGCAGAATAAATTATTCCTGCAAATGCGCCAAATTGGTGCTAACCACAGAGACCGTATTATTAGACATTTACCCATAGTATTCGGCAGTTTTTACCTTGTTTCTAAGTAAACAATGATAGTTTAAGGCTAATCAAATTAGACTATCAGCCATTTATAGTCCAAGTTACCTCGCCCAACAACAGGGATAAGCGATTCATAGTCCTTATTCACACCACCAACTATAGAGATGAGCGCCTCATAGTCCTTATTCAATCTGCCAACTCTAGAGATAAGTGATTCATAGTCCTTATTGAGCGCTTCATAGTCTATCGTAAGCGCTCCAACTTAGACTATGAATGGCTTAAATGATGAAGTAGAGGACTTATAGTCTATCTTTAGGGAGTGAACAAATGAGTCGAACAGATAAAAAACTGTCTTCAACCGCACAGCAGCAGTAGTAAAGGAATAAACAAGGACGTTTAGTATAAAAGCAATAAGGTTGGCTGGCTGAATGATAGAAGGAAATAGAATATAACCATGCAAAAAAACTTCGCGTTCAGGGTTTTCGTTCTGGAAACCAACGCGAGTAAAGTGCCACCCCAATTATTTGGGTAGTCTTACGTAAATTAGAATGACAATAATTAAGAATAATTCCCCTAAACCTTAGGGAACTTCATCTTATAGTCTACATCCACCTTGCCCTTCGATATTTTTTCGAGCCGGCCTTTCAGCAGGCTTCTGCGCAGGGGTTTCAGGTGGTCTATAAACAGTTTGCCCTCTATGTGGTCATATTCGTGTTGAATCACCCGCGCGGTTAATCCCGTAAACTCCTTCTCCTGTTTCTTAAACTTCCGGTCGTAGTATTCAATGCGTATTTTTTCGGGGCGGTGTACCTCATCGCGAATGCCAGGTATGCTCAGGCAGCCTTCTTCATACGGCCATACTTTGCCCAGTTCCTGAATCATTCTGGCATTGATAAAAACTTCGCTCAGGCCCTCGTTCTTTTCGCCTTCGTCATACATGCGGGTAGAGTCGATAATAAACAGGCGGATAGCCTTGTTCACCTGCGGAGCCGCCAAACCCACGCCTTTACTGCGCTCCATTGTTTCATACATATCGGTCAGCAGTTTGTCGAGCTGCGGATAATCCTTTGTTATCTCCTCTCCCACTTTCCGCAATACCGGGTCGCCATAAGCTACAATTGGTAAAACCATGTTCTGTTCAAATTTTAGAAGCGCAAAGGTAATACAAAACAGTTTATCGTTAGTCGTCTCGCGATAGTAGTTTGTCGTTGGGGTTTCAGTTTATGAAAGATTGGGAATTCGATTGTATTCAACGAGAGCCGCGCCCTACTTCGCCTTCATTTCGAGATAAGTTTGCAGAATGATATTGGCACTTATAGCATCAATATGGCCCTTGTTTCTGCGCTCCTTTTTGTTCACACCGCTCATCAGCAGGGTTTGCTGCGCCATGCGCGAGGTAAAGCTTTCATCTACCTTATGGCTTTTTTTATCGGGATAAAGGGCGTCCAGTTTGCTTATAAACAGGTCGATATGCTTGGTGATTTCGTTTTCGGTGTGGCCGTGTTTATAGGGATAACCCACCACAAAAGCCTCCACCTCTTCTTTGCTGCAATAGGTTTTAATAAAGGTATAGATATCCTTAGTAGGAATCGTTTCGAGCGTGTTGGCTATAATCTGCAAAGGGTCGGTGACGGCCACGCCCACCCGCTTCAAACCGAAATCAAAGGCCAGTATTCTGCCCATTATTTGTCGGTGGGCACCACCAGCGATTTAATGGTCAGTATATTTTTGGCCGGAGTGGTGTTCGATGTCACGGTCACGGTCTTTTCTATCTCGCCTCTTTTGCCGTGGCTGTCAAACTGCACAAAGATATCGGCTGCTGTGCCGGGTGCAATAGGTTCACGCGGCCAGCGCGGCACGGTGCAGCCGCAAGAGCCTTCGGCATTTAAAATGAACAGAGGATTGGTACCCGTGTTTTTGAACCGGAACTTGGTATTGACAAACTCGGCATCCGAAATCTTGCCAAAGTCGTGATTCAATCGCTCGAACGAAATTGAAGATAAAACCGGATTTTTAGGAGGGGCCACCGGCAATGTGGTAGCCAGCGGGTCAGTGCTTGGTTTATCAAACGGGCTTTCGGCAGCAGGGTCAAGCGGAGCCGATGGGGTGGTCGAGGCGCTGGTGGTTCCGTTTTTGGCGGCAGAAAGTTCTTCCACCTTCTTGTTCAGCGAATAGTTCTGATAAACCAGGAACGAAACAACCACGGTGAGCACCGCCAGCAAAGAAACAGTTACAGCATTTTTCACAGCATTAAAATTTAGGGCGAAGATAAATACAGGAACTACACCCGCCATGGTTTTCGCTATTTTCTTTAGCCTGTTAAGTTTTTTTGTTTTCGCTCATTAACATTTGCCCGCTTTTGCGATTGGCGTCTTTCTCTATATTGCGCCCCTCTTAATTCAATCATCCATGAAGAAGTTTTTATTCCTTGGTTTTGTTTTGCTTTCGCAGTTGGGTTTTGCTCAAAAAGCAAACGTGAAAGGTTTTATTTATGACAAGGCCAATGGCGAGGTAATTCCTTACGCTACCGTGCAAATGGCAGGTACCGAATTTGGAGCCGCCACCGATGACCAGGGTTTTTTCAACATACCGAATTTGACGGCCGGCAATTACAAAGTTATTTTCTCGTACATCGGCTACGAAAGTCAGGAACAAAACCTGGATGTGGTGAAAGGGAAAACCATTAACCTAAAAATTTCGTTGGTCGCCAAATCTACCGAGCTGAAAGATGTAGAAATCAGTGCCGCAAAACAACGCAAGGTAACCGAGACCCGCGTTTCGGTTATCAGTATTTCGCCTATGGATATGAAGAAGATGCCGAGCATTGGTGGCGAAGCCGATATTGCGCAATACTTGCAGGTGCTACCCGGGGTTGTCTCCACCGGTGACCAGGGCGGGCAGGTGGTTATTCGCGGGGGCACGCCTATCCAAACCAAGTTCCTGTTAGATGGTATTACTATTTACAATCCGTTTCACTCCATCGGTCTTTTCTCTACCTACGAAACTGACATTATTAAGAATGTGGACGTTTACACCGGGGGCTTCCCTGCTCAATACGGGGGCCGGATTTCGGCCGTGGTGGATGTGACCACCCGCGATGGAAACCGCAAAAAGTTTGCCGGCAAATTAACCGCCAGCCCTTTTATGGCCCATGCGCTTTTAGAAATTCCGGTTATTAAATTCCGGGAAGATAAAAGCACCAATGCCTCGCTTATTCTCAATACTAAGGTTTCCTACCTCGACCAGAGTTCAAAAGTCCTGTATCCTTATGCGGGCAAAGGTGGCCTGCCGTATTCCTTCTACGATGTGTATGGCAAGTTCTCGCTCACTGCAGGCAAGGGTATTAAAATCAATCTTTCAGGCTTCAACTTTACCGATAAAGCCAACTATGCCGAAGCGCAGTACTCCTGGAATAACTTCGGGGTGGGTTTGAATTTCTATGTCACCCCTATGAATTCGAACCTGTCGTTGAATACCCACGTCAGCTATTCGCAGTACGAAATCAAGCTAAAGGCACTGGATAATCTGCCGCGCAAAAGTTTGGTGGGTGGCTTTGATATAGGGATGGACTTTGCTTACTACATCAAGAGCGGAGAAGTAAAATACGGTTTGGATGTGGAAGGCACCCGCACCTCGCTGGCCTTCACCAACTCTTTCAACAAGAATGTGTTGCAGGACCAAAACACCACTGACCTAAGCGTTTATTTCATGGTGCACAAATACGTAAAGAAATTTGTGATAGAAGCCGGTGGCCGTTTCCAGTACTATGGCAAAATAGGTGCGGTGTCGCCCGAGCCGCGTTTCAGCATGAAGTATAATGTCAACGATATTCTGCGCTTTAAAGTAGCTGCGGGTATGTATTCGCAAAACCTGATCAGCAGCAAAAGCGACCGGGATGTGGTTAATCTGTTTACCGGTTTCCTTACCGGTCCCGATGAAACCGCTCAGGATGCTAGCACCAAGCGTTACGACAATATCCGCAATATGCAGCGTTCAGTACACGGCATTTTTGGTATCGAACTCGACCTTCCTAAGAACGTAACGGTGAACATTGAGCCTTATTACAAATACTTCTGGCATCTCTTCAACCTCAACCGCTACAAACAATTCGATACCACCTCCAACTATTTGCTGGAAAAGGGCGATGCTTTTGGTTTAGACATTATGCTTAACTGGAAGTACAAAGGCATCTACCTTTATGCCACTTATTCTTTGGCTTACACACATCGCAATGATGGGGTACAAACCTACGCGCCTCACTTCGACCGCAGACATAACGTGAATTTGATTCTGGCTTACACCTTCGGAAAGAAGAGCGATTGGGAAGTTGGAGCCCGTTGGAATATGGGTAGCGGTTTTCCGTTTACTCAAACACAGGGTTTTTATGAAACCAATCCTTTTGCCAACGGCATAGGAACCAACTACACCTCGACCAACGGAAGTTTGGGAGTAATTTATGACAGTAAACTAAACACCGGCCGACTGCCATATTACCATCGCCTCGACTTGTCGATCAAGAAGATATTCAACATCAAGGATAAAATAAAAATAGAGTTAAATCTGAGTGCCTCTAACGTTTACAATCGTCAAAACGTGTTCTATTTCGACCGGGTTAACTACAAGCGCATAAATCAGTTACCAATACTTCCAAGTTTGAGTGTGGCGTTTATCTTTTAAGACTTTCCGAACGGATTAGCTGTGTTATCGAACCACAGAAATATTAAGGGCCATTCTGGCTCCGTAATAAACTTCTTTTGTAGCCGCTCCGAAACCGGCTACAAAATCTACGCGCAGCACTTTCAGAATATTACCGAGGCCGGCATTTACCTGTAAGTATTGCTTGCGTACAGGTGTGTAGAGGAAATGGAATCCAAGAATCTCATCCAGTTTCAGTTTTCGTATTCCCGGAATCTTGTTGAACAAAAAGCCGCTGAAATGGTGTTCGATATGCGCTTCGGCAAAGTACAAATTGGTACTGTAGCGATAGTAGCGGGTTAAATAAAAGCCGAGCAAATCGGTGCCGCCCTGGTTTAGGAAGTTGCCCGCGAAATGTTTGTAGTCGCTAAACTCCACGCGCTTGTTGGTAGGGAAACCACCACCGCCCAATCGGTAAAACAGGGTGCCGACAATCTTAAGCGGAATGTTCCCCGCCAATTGCGCTTCGAGGAAATCATAATCCAAATCACTGACACCCTTGATTGGAATAGCGCGTTTGTACATTAATAATAGCTCGGGATATTTGGAACCAACACGGAATTTCACATCAGGTCGGGTAATGTATTGCTGCCCGAAAGTGAAATGAAGTTTAAGGTCAAGGCGCAAGCTATTGTGCCGGTTAATGTTGTCTGTTTCTTCGGTCAAGCCCGGCAAGTCCATTCCATTGGCACTGAAATCTTTCTTCACGGTCTTGAAGAAATTGTAGTGGCTCATATTCTCCAGAGCAAATCGCTGCGCATACAAAGCACTTACCGACAGGTCGATGCCATTATAAACTTCGCGGGCATAGCTGAACCGCACAAAGTACTGCTCATACAACTTCATGAAGTTGTTCTTAAACACGAGGGTTTGCCAGGTATTACCAAACTCGGTTTGCGGTTGCGCTTCATTAAACTGGCTGATGTATTTACCACCGCTTAGTGTAAAATATTCATCATTGATTTGACTGTTGCGGAAAGTAAGAGTCGCCATTCCATTAAAATGTCGGTTAGCGGCTCCGTAACGCAGCACAGGTTCAAATGTCACCCGTCTTCCATCCTTCCATCTGCGATTAATACCAAAGCGCAATTGAAAGTTCACTCCTTCCACAGTATTGTAGTTGACGATGCCCAACAGCGAAGGGAAGGTGACATCAAACTTTTTGTTTTGCTTGCGATACACGTAACCGGTCAGTATAGAAAAGAACTTAGGCTTATTGTTTATTTTATCAACCGAGTCCAGATATACCGGTGATTCACGCATCTTTTCAATGCTGTCTTTTGCCTGATAGTCGCCCACTTCCAATTCGGTTAGCGGCAAAGGGCGAACACTATCCCAATAGGCTTCTTCGTGTTTGTTAGCTTCCTTTTCCACCACCATTATTTCAGGACTAAACAGTTTTTTCTCTGCTTTCTTTTCCGCCTTTTTCTTCTGCTGCACAAACTTCTTAGGCGATTTGGTAGAATCGGCTTTAACCACTACTCCTGTCGATCCGAGCACGTCATTTACGATGTAGTTTTTAAAAATACCAAGGTAATATCCATCACCTTTAATTCCCAGCACTCCTCCGTTAGCATCATAACGCTGTTGCGTAGGCAGCCATATATCGTTCTTCACAGGAACGAAGTATTGAGTTACGCGCAGCGTATCGAGATATTGAATGCCGTTGTTCTTGGTAAGCACGAGTTCAAGGGAGTGAATATTCCAGTTATCTTCCACTATACTAAGTACACCGCTGAAACAAGGGTCGTTTTTGCGCTTAGGCGTTACCTGGATTTTGTTGATGAGCCGGTCCCCTTCTTTATAGGCGCCCAACATGTGGTAGTTATAGTAAAAGAACCCGCTTTCGCTCAGTGGAGAAATAAGAGGGCGCTGTGCAAGGAACTGAATCGTGATATTCCGTTCATAAAAATTGAAGTAAAAATTCTGTGCCGAATTAAACGTGAACCCGTTTGTTTTACCACTGACCTTTGAAGAATAGACTACCTCATGAAACTTATCGGGCCGTTTGTAATACAGTTTAGACTGCGACTCACTTAGATACACGACTCCGTTCTTTCCGACTACAATCCCCGCGCTCTTAATTCTTTTCTCTGCCCAAAAAGGTACATCAGTTAAACGGTTCACTCCTTTTACATAGGCATCGCAACTGTAGCTTTCAACCGCCTGCAAAAAATACTTCCGCTTCTCGATAGCTTTGCGTATAACCGCAATGGCAGGGTCTTCATTGCCGTTAATAACTACATCCTTAATTTCGTATTGCAAATCTTCGAGTGTTACATTCAATTCTGTATTCTTTTCGAGCTTTACAGTTTCACTGCGTTGTCTGTAACCGAGGTGCTGAAAAATAACTTCATAGGTACCGGCAGGTAATTCAAATATATATTGCCCTTCAACATTGGCGCTGGTGCCATTGGTCGTTCCTTTAACGTGGATATTAGCATATCCCAACCGCTCCCCTTTTTGAGTAGATACAACTCCATGCAGGGAAAAACCCAAGCAGCTAGAAACAGTAAAAGCAAATAAGAAAATAAAGACAATCCGCATTCGTAAAATGAAAATAAGAAAAAACCGAACCTATATCGTGTTGAGTGCTAAATACAACTAAGAATGAAAAGCAAAAACGGTTATTTTATAAAGAGTCGAAATACATTAATGACTGTATCTTAGCCATGGGCCTTGAGCCTCAACTGATTTAGTGTTGAAAACTGATTAAGCGATAGAGTAGCTATGCCTTGCACCGCTTCTAAAAAAATCTATTTTTGTTTCATTCAAAAAACAAAATAAGCATGAAGTCCAGCCACTACTTACTATTCGCTCTAAGTTTTATTTCATTCAATTTATTTTCGCAAACAACCAAAATCACCGGT
>CANJVG010000151.1 GCA_947478005.1 Bacteroidota bacterium | reverse complement strand
TTTGCGTTGAAAACTTTGGCATAAATACCGCGGTCGGTCATGCACTTGAGAATATTCTCTTTTATACCACAATCTAAAACGGCTACGCGCAGTTTAGAATTTTCTTCTCCATAATAGTAGGGTTCGCTCGTGGTTACTTTCAATACTAAATCTAAGCCATCCATGCTTGGAACTTCGCTAAGTTTCTCTTTCAAAACTTCTACATCGGTAGTTTCGGAACTGATAATGCAGTTCATGGCTCCGTTCTTGCGCACATGGATAGTAAGCGCACGAGAATCAACATCTGAAATACCTACGAGGTTGTTCTTTTCGAAATAATCCTGCAAGGAGCTTTCTCCACTCAGGCGCGAAAAATTCTGTGCCGAAAATTTTTTGCAGATTACTCCTGCAATCTTTACACTTTTCGATTCTACTTCATCGGCTCTAACTCCATAGTTGCCGATGTGGTCGTTGGTCATTATTATTATCTGACCGAAGTAGCTCGGGTCGGTAAAAATTTCCTGATAACCCGTCATTGATGTGTTGAAACAGATTTCACCGGAAGTGGTTCCGATTTTGCCTAATGATTTGCCGTGAAATACTGTTCCGTCAGCAAGTAATAAAACAGCGGGAACAGAGGAGAAGGTTTTTGTCATCGAATTTGGTTATTCGAGGTGCGAATATAGTTTTTGTGTGGGTTTAAAATTCAGTTTGTGTTTATTTGTGTTCACATAATATCCACGATGCAGTTTAAGCAAGAAACCTGGCGCAGCGAAGCAGAGAAGAAGAAGAAAGAAAACAAACAGTTTCTGGATAAAGCAAAACGAGTGCGCGGTATTGAGAAACATCTTCCCGATTTGCATGATGAAGCTTTCAGTAAAATAGATTGTTTGAATTGCGGTAATTGCTGCAAAACCATTTCCCCTCGATTTAAAAAGCCGGACATTGAACGTATCTCCAAATACCTCGGCATGAAGCAAGGTGAGATGATTGATACCTATCTGCGTTTAGACGGAGACGGAGATTATGTAGTAAAAAAATCACCCTGCCCATTCCTCGGCAGCGACAATTATTGCAGTATTTACGAAGCCCGCCCGCGCGACTGCGCCAACTATCCCTATACTGACAGCGGAGAATTCTTCGAACGGCCGAATATTACTTTTCAAAACAGCACTACTTGCCCTGCTGTATTCTATGTATTGGAGCGGCTGAAAGAAATCAGTTGAACTATTCGTCCTTGTCAGTTGTTGATTATACCGCGACACTTATATTTGCGCTCTCAAAAATTCAATCATCCTTAAACAATAGAAACTATGGCAGTATTAGTAGGTAAAAAAGCCCCGTCATTTAAGGCGCAGGCAGTTATTAACGGAGAAGAAGTAGTAGAAAACTTTTCCCTCGACCAGTATATCGGTAAGAAGTATGTCATCTTCTTTTTCTACCCGAAAGATTTCACGTTTGTTTGCCCTACCGAGCTTCACGCTTTTCAGGAAAAATTAGCCGAATTTGAAAAACGCAACGTAGCCGTGGTGGCTTGCTCTACCGATACCGAGCAATCGCACTGGGGTTGGTTGCAGTTGGACAAGAAGCAAGGGGGTATCAAAGGTGTTACCTATCCGGTGGTGGCCGATACCAGCAAAACTATCTCGGCTAACTTCGATGTGTTGAACGGAGAGTATTTCTACGATGAAAATAATCAAATGCAGGCTACTTCTGAGTTGATTGCTTACCGTGGTTTGTTCTTAATTGACAGAGCCGGTATTGTTCAGCATCAGCTGGTAAACAATTTGCCGATTGGAAGAAATATTGAAGAAGCTATCCGTGTTGTAGATGCTTTACAGTTCTTCGAAGAGAAAGGCGAGGTTTGCCCGGCTAACTGGAGCAAAGGAAAAGAAGGTTTGAAAGATACGCACGTGGGTGTAGCTGATTACTTGGGCAAGCACTAAGAGTTATTAGTTAAAATAAAAAAGGGCTTCGTGAGAAGCCCTTTTTTATTTTAACTAATGGAGTTGCGCACCCGCTGCGAGTAATTTCGCAGGGCGGTTCGCAGGTCAACGTTGTTGGTTTGCATATCGGTGAGCATCTCTATAGCCGCCAGCACATGCGTCAGTTGTTCGCCTTCGTCTTTGCCTTCTATTTCTATGGCAGGTTGCTGTTCGTTCATCATCGCCTCTTCGGCTGCTTTCAATTGGTCAAGGGTAAATCTCTCGGCCAGTTTTTTGATTACGGGTATCTGCATGGTTATTGTTTTAGTTCGTCTAACATACTTACTACAAATTCTTCCTTGCTGGTTGCTTCGCCTTTCACCAGTTCACCGTTTTTGAAAGTGGCCATAAAGGGCAGATTGTCCACTCCGCCTGCTTTGCGCGCTTCCTGATTTTCTTCGGCATTTACTTCCAGGAACTCGATGCCCGCAAAGCGTTCATCGTTGGACAGGCGTTTGAATTTAGGCGCAAACAATTTGCACGAGCCGCACCAGTCGGCATAGTATTTTACAATTACATGGGGGTGTTCGCTTAGTTTTTGTTTAAAGTCTGCATCAGTTGCTACATTTACCATTGGTTCATTTTTTAGTGGAGCAAAAATAGCTTTCTGAGGAAATAAAAAGCCCGTGCAATATAGGGGAGTGCTTTGTGAATTATTTTCACCTAAATTTATCTCTTTAGGTTTATTTTACACAAGGCACAACCCTGAGAAACGTTGAGTTTTACATTTTGAGGGCCTGCAATTCACATGAAAACTTATCAGAAAATCCCCCACTTTCTAAGAGAAACTTGAAAAGGATTTGGGTGCAAAGAAGACTATAGGGATATATTTTTTCAGCTTTGTGCAGATATTTATGGATATAGTTGTCATTCCATAATTCGTCATTAGTAATTTTCGCTCGCATTTCGTATTTCGTATTCCCCGTTTATATTTGCAGCCCTTCAAAGCCCGGATGGCGAAATTGGTAGACGCACTACTTTGAGGTGGTAGCGCCCGTAAGGGTGTGGGAGTTCGAATCTCCCTTCGGGCACAAAACAGTTGGCTACAATAAAAGGCCAACTGTTTTCGTTTATAGAGGTATCTTCCCTCATCGTCTAAAACCAAATCAAATGAAAAACCTGCTCTTTGTAGTTACAGCGCTCTTTATTATCTCATCCTGCAATGTAGAAAAGAAAGATGCGGTTGTCAGTCAATCACCCGATGGCAATGTCAAAGTATCGGTCTCCGGCAAACGCGAAAGCCCTCTTACGGGATGGAATATCAATATAGTGGCTGAGGGCAAAGGGTTAAAAGGCAATATCAGCTTCGAGTTTTTTGGCAGCGACCTCAACGACAAAACCGTTCAGTTTGTTTGGGAAGGAAATGAAAAATGCACCATTACCTTCCTTCAAAAGGACGATACCAAGCGTGTTTTCCTTTTTACACCAAACAGCGCGGAGGCTATGTGGACTGATTTAAGTGAAAAGTAATTAGGGCTTAGTATAAATGTATGCCCACCAAATGAGTAGCAGTTGCACGGGCAACCGCAAATAAAGTCCGATGGCAGAAAGATTCCATTGTTCATGGTGAATCGCCATATTAATATTGGCAGGGGAAACAGCAATCAATAAAAGAATGATTCCGTAAGCAGCTAACTTTCTGGTTTGCGGAATGCAAACTGCCACCCCCAAAATAATCTCTGCCCCGCCACTCAGTACATTCAACAGATCACCATAAGGAAGAAACCCATCCAGCATCTTTAAATAGAAGGCTGGGTGGATAAAGTGATTGGCTCCTGCCAGAACATAAAGAAAGCCCATTAAATAAACGCTGTATTTTTTCATAACTATGGTTTAAGGCATCTAAAATACTTCTTTTATCGACTGTCTTCTTAACAAAAAGGGGATTCAGAGAACATCCTGTTTCAATCTATTTGGTTTTTTAGTTTCCGCTGTTATCTTTGCGCGCTCAATTAAAAGCAGAAGAAATGCAAGTAACATCAGAAGTAAAGAAGAAATTGTTTAAAACATACGGTGGTTCTGAAAAAAATACCGGTTCTACGGAGGCTCAAATCGCCTTGTTTACCGAGCGTATTAACCATATCTCTCAACATCTTGGAACCAACAAACTGGATTTCAGTAGCACCCGTTCGCTGGTAGCTTTGGTAGGTAAAAGAAGAAGATTATTGAACTACTTAATGAAACAAGATCTTACAGGTTACCGTCAGTTAATAGAAAAATTAAAAATTAGAAAGTAATATAACCGTGAAGGGATGGCTCAACGCCATCCCTTTGCATTTTATAGATGAAAACGTCCGGGTAGGTTTTGGGATGGACCCTGACGATAAACTAAACAAGGCAAATTGCCTTCAACCCGCCAAAGAGAATTACAAATTAAAGAGTAGGAATTAAAAATCAAGAACCACATCCCGTGGTTATTTGCATTTCCATTAACTGTATCAATTAACAATAAACATAAAAAAGATGAACATCATCAAAAAAACAATCGACCTCGGAGGAGGAAGAACAATAGAAATAGAAACCGGCAAGCTGGCGAAACAGGCTGACGGTTCGGCTATGGTAAAGTATGGCAACACCATGTTGCTGGCTACTGTATGTGCTGATAAGGACGCGAAAGATGGCGTTGACTTTATGCCGCTTACGGTAGAATACCGCGAAAACATGGCTTCCGTGGGAAGAATTCCGGGAAGCTTTTTCAAGCGCGAAGCCAGAGCTAGTGACGATGAAATCCTTGTATCTCGTTTAATTGACCGTGCGCTTCGTCCATTGTTTCCTGAAGATTACCATGCAAACGTGGTGGTGCAGGTTACTCTTGTATCAGGTGATTTAAATGAACTGCCGGATGCCTTGGCTTGTTTAGCAGCATCTGCGGCTTTGGCTGTTTCCGATATCCCTTTCAACGGTCCAATATCTGAAGTTCGCGTAGCGAAGATTGATGGCAAATTGGTTATCAACCCGACAAAGACAGCCGTTGAAACAGCTGATATTGATTTGATAGTAGCTGCTTCCGAACAATCTATCGTAATGGTCGAAGGTGAAATGAACGAAGTTAGCGAAGCCGATATGGTAGAGGCTATCATGTTTGCTCACGATGCTATCAAAACGCAGGTGAAGGTCTTAAACGAAATGCAAACTGAAACCGGTAAGACAGTAAAGAGAGAATACGTTCACGAAAAGCACAACGAAGAATTGCGCGCTAAGTTGAACGCTTTCTGCTATGACAAATGCACAGTAGTAGCCGCTTCTGAAACTAACGACAAGAAACTTCGCGGTGCTGCTTTCAAAGCTATTAAGGAAGAGTTTTTGGCAACATTGACTGATGAAGAGAAAAAAGAAAACGCATTCTTACTTGGTTTATACTGGGGCGGAGTGGAATACAATGCCGTGCGCGATGTAATGTTGGCGCAGAACAAACGTCTTGACGGACGTAAGATGGATGAGGTTCGTCCTATCTGGAGCGAAGTTGGTTACTTGCCGGGGCCTCATGGTTCTGCTTTGTTTACCCGTGGAGAAACTCAGTCATTGACTACTGTTACTCTCGGCACTAAACTCGATGCTCAGTTAATTGACGGAGCTATCTTTAATTATGACAAGAAGTTTTTGTTGCACTATAATTTCCCTCCGTTCTCGGTGGGCGAAGCTCGTGCACCACGTGGTGTGGGACGCAGAGAAGTAGGTCACGGTAACTTAGCTCACCGCGCTATTTCTAAAGTAATGCCTAAAGAAACTCCTTATACTATCCGTATCGTTTCCGATATCTTGGAATCAAACGGTTCGTCTTCTATGGCCACTGTGTGTGCAGGTATTTTGGCTTTGATGGATACAGGTGTTCAAATCAAGAAAGCAGTATCGGGTATTGCCATGGGATTGATTTCAAACGAAACCACCGGTAAGTATGTAATCCTTTCCGATATTCTTGGAGATGAAGATCACTTGGGCGATATGGACTTTAAAGTGTGTGGAACTGAAAAGGGAATCACTGCTTGTCAGATGGACATTAAAATCAAGGGACTTTCCCGTCAGTTATTGACAGAAGCGCTTGACCAGGCAAAGAGAGGTCGTTTACACATTTTGGGTGAAATGAACAAGACGCTTTCGGCTCCTCGTCAGGATTACAAACCGCATGCACCGCGTGTGGAAATGATAATGATTGAAAAGGAATACATCGGAGCAATCATAGGACCTGGAGGAAAAGTAATTCAGGAAATGCAGCGCGAAACCGGAACTACCATTCAAATTGAAGAAGTAGGTAACCAGGGCAAAATTGAAATCTTCTCGCCAAACAAAGAAGGTATTGATGCAGCAATGCGCAAGATAAAAGGTATCGTAGCCGTGCCGGAAATTGGCGATGTTTACGAAGCTACCGTGAAATCAATCATGCCTTACGGTGCATTTGTTGAGTTCATGCCAGGCAAACAAGGTTTGCTGCACATCTCCGAAGTTTCTCACAAACGTCTTGATTCTTTAGAAGGCGTATTGAAAGAAAACGAAGTGATTAAAGTGAAGCTCTTGGGCATTGATAACAAAACCGGCAAGTTCAAATTGAGCCGCAAGGTATTGTTGGATGCTCCGGAAGCCAATTAATATCCGTCTGTTTAACTATTATAGAAAGGTGGGCTTCGGCTCGCCTTTTTTTATTGGACATTACGGCTGCCAAATCTGTACTATTTATCTTCGTGCGCCTCTTTGCTTTATTTGCGCAAAAATCAACTGTTTTTCTACCCACTAAGAACCCAATTGCTCCGGTAAACAGGTCCTTAGCATCCACTAAGAATACATTTGCTGAAAGAAATACCTGCTTCGGATCCACAAAAAGTCCAGTTGGTGCGGCAAAAACCCGCTTATTTTCCAATAAGAGCATAATTGCTCTAGCAAACACTCCCTTAGTTTCCACCAAGAAGGCAGTTGGTTGGACGAACAGCTTCTTAGTATCCACTAAGTGTGTATTTGCTTAAAGAAATACCCGCTTAGTTTCCACTAAGAGCGTGTTTGCTATAGCAAATGCCCGCTTAGTTGTGCTGATTATCAACTGATTAAATAAGAATGGAGGTTTTTAAACGCCAAAAGCAGAAAGCCAACCCCACAAGGGCTGGACTTACCTTTTCGCTTTTGTTACGGCTTTGCCAACTGCCACTCTCGGCACCCTTGTTGATAACATTCACTCTCCCTTCTAACCACGGTAACTAAAAATTCTATTTTTGGTTCCGCGAAATGCCGGGAGGAAATTTCGCAAGGATATTTTGACAATCATCGGGCATTCCATCGGTCCGTAGTATTAATTATAAACAGATGAAGAAATCGCTTATGCAGAAGATATACGCATTGTTCACTTTTCTCTTGCTGTTTGCCAATGCTTACAGCCAGAAAGCAAAGGTGAGCGGCACAGTAAGAGACGAGCGCGACAGCCTGATGACCGGAGTTACCGTAGCCGAAAAAGGAACTGCCAACGGCACAGTCACCGATATAGACGGCAAGTATTCCCTCGATATTGAAAATGGCATCCATACCCTCGAATTCCGTTTTGTAGGTTACGAAACCCGCAGCTTTCCGGTATCTATTATTGATAACAAAGACAAAAAGTTGGATGTTAAACTTGGCGAGGATGTAAAGGAATTGGACATCCTCGTAGTTACAGGTTCTAAGTATGAGAAGAAACTGAGCGAAGAGGTCGTTTCTATGGAAGTGCTCAAAGCCAGTGTCATCAACCAAAGCAGCGCCAAGATGGACGAGGCCATGAACAAGGTGCCGGGCGTAAATATGTTGGGCAAGACTATCTCTATCCGTGGAGGAAGCGGTTTCAGCGATGCTACCGGTAACCGGGTGCTGGCGCTATTAGATGAAATGCCCATCATCAGTCCCGAGAATGGAAGTATCCGTTGGGAGACTATTCCTATTGAGGCGTTGGAACAGGTGGAGGTAATCAAAGGTTCTTCATCGGCTCTTTATGGTTCATCAGCTTTAAATGGAGTGTTGAATATGCGCACCATCAACCCTAAGCCTGAAATGGTGAACAAGGTGTTGTTGAGCTACGGCTTTTATGATGAACCCCGTCAGCGCACCTGGAACCATTGGTGGACACGGAAGTCTATTAACAGGAAAGGCGATACTATTTCAAGGGTAGAGCGTCCTATGTTTGGTGGAGGACAATTTCTGCATGCCAAACAATATGGCGATTTTGGAATTGTATTATGTGCCGGCTACAATCAAGATCAGGGATTTAAGCAGAACAGCGATTACAAGCGCGTAAGAATGACGGCCAAGTTGCGCTACACTCCTCACAAGTTGGCAAACCTTACAGTTGGCTTAAACCTCAACTTCTTTCATGAAAACCTAAAGGATTTCTTTATTGCCAAGGGAACGGCTACGAATATGTACATTCCTACCGATGTAACCACTACGCGCACCCGCACCTTCAGTATCGACCCTTATGTAAACTATTACGATAAGTATGAGAATAAGCATAGCCTGAAGTTTAGAATTTACAATACCATGTATAACTCCAATGCAGGAGTTTCATTGGGAGGGTCAGGAGATAGCACCCTTTCTACACAGTATTATGCCGACTATAGTTTCCTCCATAATTTCAAAAAGGCTCACTTAATATTAACCACAGGGTTTAATGGCTATTATTCAATTATTCAGGGAAAAACTTTCGGCAGTCTAACCAGTGCCTACTATAGCAGCAGGCCAATTATGAATGTGGCCGTATACATTCAGGCAGAGAAGAAATTTTTTAATAAGCTTACACTAACCGGAGGAATGCGGATGGAGTTTATGAAGCTTAATGACGCT
>CANJVG010000150.1 GCA_947478005.1 Bacteroidota bacterium | reverse complement strand
TGCTCTAATGACTTTAATGCATAAGTGCCGAAAGCAATCTCATGACCGCGAGTAGTTGTTTCAGCAACTCTACCCTTTTGGGTTTTTCTCCACTTTGTTCTTTTAGGTAATAACATTGACTTTTATTTTTCTGTCTAAAATCTATTGTCTCTTTATCTAACTCTTAGTTCTCTCTTCTTGGTCTTCTGTCTCCACCTCCGGCAGCAGGACCTCTCTTAGGCTGACGTTTTTCTTCTTTTGGCTCCTGAGAGTAGATGCTAGTCACATCTTTCTTTCCGTAAACCTCACCACGGCAAATCCAAACCTTCACTCCGATTTTTCCATAAGCAGTTTGTGCTTCGGTAATAGCGTAGTCGATATCCGCTCTCCAAGTATGAAGAGGAGTTCTTCCTTGTTTGTATTCTTCTGTTCTCGCCATTTCCGCACCACCGATACGTCCACCAACGCGAATCTTGATTCCTTCGGCTCCCATACGCATAGTAGAGGCAATTGCCATCTTCAATGCTCTACGGTAGTTGATACGAGCTTCTAATTGCTTGGCAACTGCTTCGCCTACAATAGCTGCTTCCAACTCAGGTCTGCGTATTTCTACGATATTGATTTGAACTTCCTTACCGGTAAGTTTCTTTAATTCTTCTTTTACACGGTCAACTTCAGTTCCACCTCTTCCGATGATAATTCCCGGACGGCTGGTGTGAATAGAAACAGTAACTCGTTTCATTGTTCTTTCAATCACAATACGCGAAATGCCGCCTTTGTTGATACGAGCGTGCAGATACTTGCGGATTTTTTCATCTTCCACTAATTTCAGTCCGGCATCTTTTCCGCCAAACCAGTTGCTTTCCCATCCTCTTACAATACCGAGGCGATTAGATATAGGACTTGTTTTTTGACCCATGTAGTTATTAAGTTTTGACCCCAATTTTTTATTTAGGGGACGCAAAAATATATTTTATCAAGACACAAGCAAATGTTTGTCGTATTATTTTTCGGGATGTGAACAGGCAAGGATGGCAGAAGTCATTTATTGCCACCAAAAAGAAGATAAAAAAAGTGTTCTAGTGCCCTCCTGCACTCTTGGAATCGTATTCAATTCCCTGTGCTTTGAGAATAGCTTTTACTTTCCAGCCATAGAAGGCCAGATAGGCAAAGCAGCAAACTCCTACCAAGTAACTCCATTGTATACCAAGATAGCCATCACCGGCCAAGAATCCTTGTAACAAGCTCACGAAGCCTCCACCCATAATCATCATTATCAGGAAGCTGGAGCCATCATTGGTTCTTTTTCCCAGACCGGCTATAGCTAAAGTAAAAATACATGGCCAAAGGGTAGAGCAGAACAATCCTACACTAATAAAAGCATAGACGCTCACCATTCCATCTGCTAACATACCTATAATAAGAGCGGTAATACCAAGCGATGAAAAGATAACCAGTTGTCGCGCGGGGTTTCCTTTGCTAAGTATATCGGCTATAATAACAATGATGATAATACCGGCATACAAAAAGAACGGAGTAAGATCATGGTTGGCTAAATAATTGACTAAAAGAAAAACCGAGAAGGCGGCATAGGGCAAAAGCACATTGAGAATTTGTTTTGTGCCCTTAGTGAAATCGAAAGCGCCTACGGCACCTGTCCAACGGCCTATCATTAAACTTGCCCAAAAGAGTGAGACATAAGGGGCCACATCCGCAGTGGCGATGCCAATATGCTGACGCATAAACTCGGGAAGGTTGGATGCAGTAGAAACTTCTACCCCAACATAAAGAAAGATGGCAATCATGCCCATCCACAATTGAGGATAGCTGAAGATGCTGCGCTCATCATCCTTGCTTGCATTTTCACCAATAACATCTTCATGCACAATCTGGTTAGGAAGGGAGGAGAACTTGAAAATGATGGCTACAATAATGAAGGCAACTCCGAGAATTAAATAAGGCCCCTTTACCGAGCTTAGGTTTTCGAGTTTAGCCCCCGCAGCCAGTGAACCGAAAATAGCCAAGCTCACTATCACCGGACCGATGGTGGTTCCTATATTATTGATACCTCCAGCCAGGCTCAATCGCTGTGCTCCTTTGCTGGGGTCACCAAGATTGATGGCGAGGGGATTGGCAGCTGTTTGCTGCAAAGAGAACCCTAGCCCAACTATAAACAGGCCTGTAATAAATATGCCGAAAGAAGAAGTTTCGGCAGCGGGATAAAAGAGAATAGTACCGAGCGCGGAAATAACCAGACCAAGAGCGATGCCGTTTTTATAACCAATACGATTTAGAATATCGCCTCCCGTTAAACGGGAAAGTCCGAAATAAATAAGTGAGCCCACCGTATATGCCACATAGAAAGCAAACGAAATCATTTGGCTTTGCCATTGTTCAAGATTCAGTTTTTCTTTAAAAACCGGAATTAGAATATCGTTGCTGGCAGCGACAAATCCCCAGAAAAAGAAAACGGAAATGAGGGTCAGCAGTTGAGATAATTTGGGTGAGGTGTTAGCCATGTGTTTTATTTAGTGCTGTGATGATAGAATAAAAGGATAAAATTCCCATACCCTTGCCTGTTGATGAATCGGGGAATTGAAAACGAAAATTAAATTCGTGCAATGATACAATGGCAGTTAAAACCGTTTAGCGAATTATTGAACACCGAATTGTATAGTGTTTTGAAATTGCGGCAGGAGGTATTTATTGTGGAACAGAATTGCCCTTATTTAGATAATGACGGCAAGGATATTTATGCACATCATTTAATGGGATATTTTGATGATGAATTAGTGGCCTACTCGCGTTTGCTGCCCATCAATATAAGTTATGAAGAAGTTTCGATTGGGCGGGTTGTGACTGCAACCAAACACCGAGGCAGGGATTTCGGCAAACTGCTGATGCAAAAATCGATTGCAGAATTAGAACGGATGTATGGAATGGTTCCAATTCGCATTGGGGCTCAGGCATATCTGAAGAAGTTCTATGAAAGTTTCGGATTTGAGGATTTGAACGAACCTTATATGGAAGATGGGATTCCGCACATGATCATGTTGCGGAGGTGATTTTCCTGTTTGGGCGCTGAATAGGTATGGGAAGATGAAGGATGGTGGGGTATGAATATGAGGAGGCTAAATCTCACTAAATAGACTTGGATTGTTATCCCAAGTTCCCTTTTGCAAGATTGTGAGTTTCACATAGCACTTGAATATTTTCCAAAACTGTTTCACCACCTTTTGACCATGGTTTTATGTGGTCAAAATGAATATTATCACCGGTAACAATGTATCCGCATAATCTACATTTATTCCCGTCTCTCATTAAAACTTGAACTTTTAATCTTTCACTAGGTTGTCTTTTCGTTTTGTGCTTAAATTCAATTTCGGTATTCTGAATTTGCTCATAAACACTCTTTTCAACCTCTGCTTTTTGTTCAGCATCAATACTCATAAATTCGACAAAGGCTTCAAGTGCTTTTAGCCAAGAACCAAAACGTTTTTCATATGGACGTGTAGAATATTTTGAAAGCGGTTGTCTGAATTCGGCATATAGTGGTTGTCGTCCAAGGTGAAGCCAAACTTTTTCTATGTTTTCAAATAGTTCTAAATCTGAAATATTATGCTGAATATTTAATTGTAAGCCTGCTTTTTCTAAGGCCTTATTCCACGTTCCAAATTGCTTTTCAAATGTCTTAGAACTATATTTCCCATTCTCCTCATACTCGCTTCTTGTAATTTTTTCTCTGTTAAGTTTTAACGCAACATTTTTAAGGTCGTCCAATAGTTCTTGGTCGGGAGTGTTTCTGTTATAGGTTTTAAGTTCAAATTTCATTTTTCCTTTGGATGCTTTAGTGTTAATACTAACATCTATCTTTCTATAATAACATCTATCTTTCTATAATAACATCTCACAAATCTAACCTTCCCCCGCAAAAACTATCCTTAAAAATTAACCCGTCATATATATAAGTGCAGGATTTGAGTCTGAAAAGGATTCAGTCATCTGTGTTCTGGCTACTACTATATATAGGAGGGATAGTGGGGTGAGTGGGGTTGGGTTTGTGATATGTATTAATGAGCGTGTCTAACCTCAAGGAGCGACTGTCTAAGTCAAAGGAGCTCGTGTCTAACCTCAAGGAGCAACTGTCTAAGCCAAAGGAGCTCGTGTCTAACCTCAAGGAGCAACTGTCTAAGCCAAAGGAGCTCGTGTCTAACCTCAAGGAGCGACTGTCTAAGCCAAAGGAGCTTGTGTCTAACCTCAAGGAGCAACTGTCTAAGCCAAAGGAGCTCGTGTCTAACCTCAAGGAGCGACCGTCTAAGCCAAAGGAGCGTGTGTTATACCTCAAGGAGCAACTGTCAAAGCTAAAATAGCATGTGTCTATGCTAAATAAGTTTGTGTCTAACGCGTACAAGCTACTGTCTAACCACTACAAGTTTGTGTCTAATGGATACAAGCTACTGTCTAACGCATATAAGCTTGTGTCTAACCGCTACAAGCACATGTCTAATGCTTACAAGCTACTGTCTATGTCAAATAAGCTACTGTCTAACGCACACAAGCTAATGTCTAACCCGTACAAGGTCATGTCTAACCGATACAAGCTACTGTTAAATGGATACAAGCTTCCGTCATCTCCAAAAACGACCCTTTCTGTCCAGAAAACCAATCATTTAAGCCAAAAAATCAGGAGAGGATAGCGCGGGCAGAAGACCTACTGCACCGTAAAGACATAATTGATGGAGCCATATTGCAGTTCATCGGCCTGCCCATCGCTGTTGAACTTCGAAAGCCGGGCGGCCCGTTTGGCATTGTCGATGCTGCAGTTGTCGGTTATGGTGGAGCCATCGCGGTGGTATTTTGCATCAACAACATTGCCGTTGCGGTCCACGGTAATGTCAATAATCACATTGCCCTTTTCGTTGCAGAACTTAGGCGGAGGCAGGCTGGTGCTCTTGCGCCCCTTCAAACTAATGCCCCCCCGCAAATCACCTTTGCCCGGGCCGGTGCCTTTGCCGCCCTCGCTGTCGAGATAGCTCTTCGAGTTCGGGTCACCGTCCGGTTTGCCCTGGTCACCATTGCCGCCCGTGTTTCCATCGCCCTTGCTGTTGTTCGGGTTGCCTGAAGCGCCCTTATGAAACAAAGCATTCGGGTCGGGCTTAGGTTCAGGCGGAGCCACCACAGGGGCCGGTTGCTTGGTCACCGCAGGAGTAGTATTCGGAGTGTTGGTCTTAACGGGCGTTGGATGCTCGGCAGGTTTCGGCTTCTTGGTGTCTGTTTTCTTATTCTCCATCACCGGAGCTTCCTCCAAATCCTGGGTCACCACTTCTTCGTTAGCCGCAGCGGGTTGTGAGGCCGAAGCAGAGGCAGGAGAAAAATCAGCCTCAATGGGGGTAAGCGTCATTGGTTGCACATCACCGCTACCGGTTTCGCTGGTACCGAAGTTTACGGTCACGCCACCGGCACTATCGGTATAAGGAGGGTCGGGCGGAGTGAGAATCATCCAGACCAAAAACAGCAGAATGAGCGCATGCAAAGCAATAGTGATAAAAGCCGCAATGCCTGTCTTGCGGGTTTTAAACCTATTTTCTTCTTCTTCAAATGACGCTGCGAACACGGTATTGAGAATTAAAAATTATAAATTGATAATTATAAGATGCACCACTTTCATAATTCCACACATCGGCTGTTTTGTATTCATTTCTAATTTGTAATTATTAATTTGTAATTACTTGTTAGTTGTTGCCAAGACCATCCTAATCTTCAACTTGTTTCCTATCGATATCAAATCCACAATTATCTGCACCGGTAAAGTATTGTCGGCCCTGATAACTACCGTAGGGTCACTCATCGTTTTTGTATCTGCTGCCAACTGACCTTCCAATTGTTCGTAAGCAATAGGCGTATTATTCACATAGAACTTCTTCTCTGCATCTACCGACACCGTAATCGTTTGCTTCGCCACTGCCTTCCCTGCCTCGCTCTTCGGCAAAATCAATTTAATCACCGAAGGATTCACCAGGGTAGAAATGATAAGGAAGAACAGCATCAGAAAGAACATGATGTCGCTCAATGAAGAGGTACTCACCTCACTTGACATTCTTGATTTTCTTCGTAATTGCATTTGAAAAGGAATTAAAAATTACAAATTATAAATTATCGGGCTTGTCCTTATTTGTTTTGAGTATAGCTACCAATAATTTGATTAACTCATTACAATCTTTCTCAAGCGACTTACTCAACTTCTCCTCCAATATCTCAGTGGCTAAAAGCAATTGCAGCCAATATCTTGTTTCGCGTGCCTCTTTATAAGCAATGCCTAAACGCGCGTAAAAGTCCTTTCGTGAATATCCTCCGATAGCTTCTTCAATATTAGCCCCGACAGAAGTGCCACTTCTCAAAACCTGTCTGGCTAAATCATACTCCTTATGTTCGTTCTTTAAATGCTGATATAACTTAACTACCCTCACCGAAAAGAGGAAAGATTTCTCCTTCAAAACATTCTTCTTCTCAGGGCTCTCCATTCTAATTTTTAATTTCTAATTATTAATTACTTAGTAGGTTCTTGTATTAGGTCAATAAACTCCACCGTAGTGCTTTCCAATTGGAAGCTCACGCGGTCAATCATCGTGTTGAGATAATGGAAACCGATGTGTGCAATAATTCCCACAATCAAACCGGCTGCCGAGGTTATCATCTTTTCATAAAGACCACCGGCAATCAAACCAATACTGATGTTGTCGGCCAACGAAATGTTGTAGAAGATTTTGATAACCCCGCTTATGGTTCCCACGAAACCAAACATAGGCGCAATACCGGCAATGATACCGAGGTAAGAAAGATTCTTTTCGAGTTTATAGATTTCCAGTTTGCCGGTATTCTCCACCGCGCTTTCAATTTCCTTCACGGGTTTACCAAGGCGCTTGATTCCTTTCTCGAGCAATCGTGCGATAGGTGTATTGGTGCTGCGGCAAAGGCTCAACGCAGCATCGGCTTTCCCATCCATCAGCATCGCTTTGATGTTCGCCATAAAACCATTGTCCACTTTCGATGCGCGATTGATAGTGATGAACCGCTCAATCATCAGATACACAGCAATCACCGACAGAATACCAATCGGTATCATCACCCAGCCACCTTTCATTATCAGGTCGAGCAGGTTAAGTGTTTGCGTTTGTTGAACAGCCGTCTTGGCTAAGGCTGATGAGTCTACTACAATTTGAAGAATAGTCATGATGTTCGTTTAAGCTTTGAATTCGTAATTACTTAGATAACGCACAAGGGTGCATTTTTAGTATGGCAAATCTGAATTTGTTATGGTTTATATGGTAGGCCGTTATTAAACCGCCCTTGTGGATAGTGCTTATTTAAAGACGAGTTGGCCTACTCCTCCAATTGCTTTTGAATGGTTTCAAAAGCATGTTGAATCTCGCGGAACTTTGTTTCCGCCTCCTTCTCGCTCACACCTTCTTCTCTTTTATCCGGATGAAACTTTAAGACCATCTTGCGATAGGCGGCCTTTGCCTGCACCAAGGTAGAATCGTTTTCTATACCAAGAACAGAGAATGGATTGTTCTTGTTAATGAAATTCTGCTTCAACTCTTTAAACTCGGCATCCGTTACTTTAAGATAGCCCGCCAGTCGATGAACGCAACGCGTTTCTTTAGGGGTTATAAAATTATCGACAGCCGCCACACCCAGCAGAAAGCGTACAACCGAGAGCCGTGATTCCTGGGTAGTCAGCAAAACCAATTCTTTGCAGGCAATTTTGATATAAGGTTCGGTGCCTGTATCCAAATGACTATGAATGGCCTTCATTCGTTGATTCAATCCTTTTGCACCAAACTGTGTAATGATGAACTCACGAACGAAGTGCTCTGTATCGCCCGAATAATTCTTATCGCAACGAATAACTTCAGCAGCTAAGACCAATATGGAGTTTTCTATTTCTGTTTGATGTGCCTTTTGCTGTGGACTAAGTTTGTTGGTCGCAGGTTTCTCTTCCGAAACAATACTGGAAAAGCTTTTAAAAAGACGTTGAAAAGAAAAGGGTTCAGACACGTGATGCTTCTATTTTATAGCGGGTAATAGTATAGGATTCCTCACAATTCAAATTTAGGTATTTTCGGGTTTAGTTGTGTGAAAACAGATGCTCAATATTTACGGTACCTTTTTCTGTTTGCTATAACTTTTGATAAACCTTTACGTTTAATATAGACCAAGATGGAACATAAAATAAAAGACGGAGTACTTGTCATCTACCTAAAGGGCAGTTTGCTATCGGAAGAAAGCAGCAAGACCATTGAGGCTTTGCTCGAAAAAAACATAGCGGCAGGTCACAAGAAGTTGTTGTTTAACCTAAGCGATGTTACTTTTATGAACAGCACCGGATTGCTCGTGGTGCTTTTGGCATCAGGCATTATAGGACGTGCGGGTGGTGAACTGGCATTGTGTTATGTGCCGGAGCAGGTAAAAAAGATTATCAAACTAATTAAACTCGAAAACGTATTGACTGCGCTTCCGGATGAAGATGCAGGTTTAGCATTCCTAAACATATAGCGAGGGTTATTCCTTTCAAAATAAAAACACCCGCTTTGAGAATTCAAAGCGGGTGTTTTATTATACCTGTAGTTTAACTACTGCCTATTTCTCAAAAATAAACCAGTCTTCTTACATCAGCCAAGTGTTTAGCTAAGCGAATTACCTGTGCAGTATAACCATACTCATTATCATACCAGGCATATACCACCACACGCATTCCATCTTCGGAAACGATAGTGGCTTTGCTATCAATCTCACAAGCATGTGAATTACCGATTACATCGCTCGACACGATTTCATCGCTGATTGAGTAATCTATCTGCTCTACTAACTTACCGTAAAGTGAAGCATCACGAAGGAAGTTGTTTACTTCTTCAACAGTTGTTTTGCGCTTCACCGTTAAACTCAAAATAGCCAAGGAAACATTCGGAACCGGCACACGCACCGCATTCGAAGTCAGCTTACCTTTCATGAAAGGGAATATTTTGGTTACCGCTTTGCCCGCACCGGTTTCGGTAATCACCATATTGATTGG
>CANJVG010000149.1 GCA_947478005.1 Bacteroidota bacterium | reverse complement strand
GCAACGACCACAAATAAATCGGCATGAAGTGCTCTAAGCTCTGCAAGAAAACTTTCGTTCTTCAATTTTTCGGGTTGCAGAATCAGCAGCGATTTGTCTTTGGCAAATTTCTTTACCTCGCTTTCTCCCAGTTGCATTCCTCGGCCTGCGGGTTTGTCGGGTGCAGTGATAACACCCACTACTTCATGTTCAGATTGCAGGATGGCATCCAGCATCGGCACTGCAAATTCGGGAGTGCCCATAAAAACTATCCTTAGTTTCTTCATCATTTATAAAGCAAATACTTTTTGCGCTTTTCTTTGTATAAGTCTAAATCCTTTTTCCAGCTTGCTTTGATTTCAGCTTCGCTTTTACCTGCTATAATTTGTTGGCGCAGTTCGTTAGTCCCTGCCAGTTTATCGAAGAATCCGGTTGGCAGGAAAAATTTCGAAGTATCGTTGATGGCGGAGTAAGCCTTCAACAAATAAGAAAGATTGATTCCGGGAATGGATGGGTCTGCATTGCTTAAATCAAAACCGAAACAAATCTGATTCACATGGGGAGGGTTCTTTGCTCCGGGCTTGCTTTCGGGATGAAAAGAAAAGTTGCTCACCCTCATGTTTGGCGAGCCAATCTGTTGAAATGGGAAATCAGTTCCTCTGCCTACCGAAATATCAGTACCTTCAAAAAAACAAAGCGATGGATAGAGATAGATGGCATTTGCGTTCGGAAGATTAGGCGATGGCTTCACCGGCAAAACATAATGATTGGAGTGGTCATAATTCAGGCAATGAATCACGGTCAGTTTGCAGGTATCTTTTTTAGGCAACCATCTTTCCCCGTTTACCATTTGCGCATACTCTCCAACCGTCAATCCATGCACTACAGGTATTGGATCTACACCTACAAAGGATTGATATTCCTTTTTTAAAACCGGTCCGTCTATATACCAACTATTCGGATTGGGACGGTCGAGTACTATCAATTCTTTGCTGTTCTCAGCGCAGGCTTCCATCAAATAATGAAACGTGGAGATGAACGTATAGAACCGGGCCCCCACATCCTGAATATCAAAAATCACTACATCTATATTCTTCAAATCTTCATTCGATGGTTTCTTCTTATCGCCATACAGTGATATGATTTTGATCTTTGTTTTTGCATCTACGCTATCGCGTACGTGCTCACCCGCATCGGCACTACCGCGAAAACCATGTTCAGGTGCAAATATTTTTTTGATTTGAACATGGAGCGAAAGAAGTGTATCTGCCAAATGTGTTTCACCAACCATCGAAGTTTGGTTTATGAGCAAAGCCACATTTTTACCTTGCAAGAGCGGAAGCAATTCTTCCAAGCGCTCTGCACCACAAACTATTCCTGTCTTTGTTTTTTGTATGGTGCTAACACTTTGTGCATTGCAGGAAGTCAAAAGTAATAAGCCGAAAAAAGTAATTGTCAATTTTATTTTTGCCATTGGTGCAAACATTCAACTTTAAATAGTAATCTTCAAACTTAAATTAAAGGTAACCGGTAAATCACGCACTTGAACTTAGAATTATTCATTGTCCGCAAAATAGCATTCAGCAGCCGAAAGAGTTTCTCTGCTTTCATTATTCGCATTGCGGTATTGGCGGTGGGGCTTAGTTTGGCTACCATGATTATTACCACTTCGATGGTAAATGGTTTTCAAAAAGAGATACGCCACAAGGTGCTTAGTTTTTGGTCGCACTTAGCTATTACTCCATTTTCGCTTTCTAATTCTTTGCAAGAGCAGGGCATTTACCGCAATCAGGATTTTTATACAAATCCAAAACTGATTCCTGAAGCAAGGCATATACAAGTGACAGCGATGAAAGGAGGCTTGCTGAAAACAAACGATGATTTTGAAGGAATTATTTTGAAAGGAACCGGTGAAGATTATGATTGGAATAATTTTCTACCGTATCTTAAACAAGGAGATATTATTCATCCGGGCACAGAAAACTCACAACGCGATATTCTCATTTCGAAAGCTACCGCTAAAAGACTTTTGCTGAAAACAGGCGATAAAGTAGTAGTAACTTTTATGGGCAAGACCATTCGCACACGACCTTTCAAAGTAAAAGGAATTTATGAAACAGGGTTGGAAGAATTCGATGCTAAATATGCCATGGTGGATATTGGTGTAATTCAGGAATTGAATAATTGGGGAAAGGACACCGTGGGTGGTTTTGAAGTCTTCCTAAAGGAAGAAAATCTTTTCAAGAGCCGGTGGCGTTCGTATTTTATTACGGTGTTTGGTGGTTTGTTGAGTAAGGAAACAATTGCTGAATTGCAGCAAGACCCGCTGGAAGTTATTGGCGAAGAGGTTTACTCCCGCATAAATAATCCTCAACTCGATGTGCAGACCATCAAGAGCATCAGCCCCGGCATTTTCGATTGGCTCGATTTGCAAACCATGAATGAGCTGATTATTCTTTCACTTATGATTGTAGTAGCTGCTATTAATATGATTACGGCTTTGCTGATTCTGATTTTGGAACGAACCAATATGATTGGTATTATGAAAGCATTAGGTGCCAATAACGTTTCTATCCGCAGAATATTCCTCTATTACAGTACGGTGATTATTGGTATTGGCTTATTGGCTGGAAACATCTTTGGAATCGGCTTATGCTTAATTCAAAGCAAGTTTCACCTGATTACGCTCCCGCAGGAATCATACTATCTTTCCTATGCACCGGTAGATATAAACTGGAGTTGGATTATGGTCTTGAACGCGGGTACTATTATTGCCACTCTTTTGTTGCTGATAATCCCTTCGATGTTGGTGTCGAGAATATTGCCGGTGAAAGCCATTCGTTTTGAATAAAAACTATTTGCTGGCGGTGGTAAATTCTTCCTTTAGTAATTTCTGACGAAGCAATTCCTGGCGCTTTTCAATCAATTCAAACGCCATTATTTCCGGCAGTTCAAAGTCTATTTCGAGGTGAGGATTGTCTTCCACTTTATATTGCTGCTTTAGAAACTGCGCATCCGAAATCTGTTTTTGCCAGAGATTTAATAACTCTTTCGCATCATGCTGTTCATTGCGCGTAGCAATCTCTAACTGCTTTTGCACGAGGTTTAGTTTCTGTTCCAACTTTGCAGAAGGGAAGTAAGAAAGATAAGCAACGTTCTCGGCTTCTTTGTCGAGGGCCGCAGATGTTTTTTGAATATAATTCATGGAATTAATTGTTTGCACCATAAAAGTATTTAAACATTTCTGTCGGGGCAGATTTGTTAATTGTAAGTTTTCAACCGGCTTTTCAACGTTTACCTTTGGTTTCAGGCAAAACAGATTTTTACAAAACGATGACATCAATTATTCGATGTTCCGGATGACATAAATTTCCTTTTCTACTTTCGCTGCCATGAGAAAATATTTTCTGTTTTTAGTTTTTGTGTTGACAGTTATTGTTGGATTCAATTCCTGTAAACAATGTAAATCAAGTCAGGCTTTGCAGGTAAAAAATGATACTGCTACTATTCCGGCAATTGATTCTTTAAATGCTCAGATAAGGCAGGACTCGTTGAATCCTTTTTTGTATTACAAACGGGCTCACCTTTTCGAAGCCAACGATGAATTGAAGAGCGCGATAACCGATATGTTTTATGCGCTTACGCTCGACACCCTGCGCCCCGAATTTTATTTATTCGCTGCCGAACTTTTTAAAAAGAGCGGTGAACCACAACGCGGTATTTTATTGATGAACAAGGCCATTACCACTGATTCGATGAATACAACTTATTATGTCCAGGCGGCTTCGTTTGCTTATATTGATACTACCATTAAAGGTAACTACCGATTAGCCCTTGACTATTTAAATGTGGCCATTGAGCGCGACCCTCAGAATGCCGAAATCTATTTTTATAAAGGAAATGTTTTTAAAGAATTAGGCGACACTACCAAGGCACTCTCCGCTTTTCAGACTGCTACGGAATTAAATTCAAAGTTTTATGATGCCTATATGCAGATTGGATTGCTGTTGCAAAAGCGCAATGATAAAAATGCAGTAAAGTATTTGGAGAATGCTATTAAAGTAGGAGCGAAGCCTGAGCAGGCATTGTATGCCAAAGCCTGTGTGCTGAAAGATGAAGGCGTTAATTTGTATGATGCCGACAAGGATGCAAAGGCGAGGGAGAAACTGATTGCGGCTGTGGAGACTTTTAAACAAGTGATTGATGTGAACTACAAAAATGTGGAAGCCTATATGGGTGCGGGCTTTTGTTATTACCAGATGGACTCGGTGCTGGAAGCCTACCGCTATTATGAACTAGCTACAAAGGTTGAACCTGCTTATGGTGGTGCTTATTTCAGTAAGGGTTTGTGTGCAGAGGATTTAGGCCGAAAGAAAGAGGCGATGAATCTGTTTCAAACGGCTCTGAACATTGACCCAACGCTTACACGCGCGCAGGAGCACCTAAGTAAAATGCAAAAGACACCGTAAAATAAAATGGAGAAGGAATTCGTTGGAACCAGTAATTAGAAAAATGGAATGTGCTTAATTTTTCTTCTTGCCTTTAGGTGCCAGCGTCATGAACATTTTCTTCCCTTCAAGGGCAGGCAATTGTTCAACAATGGCAACTTCTTTTAGACGGTCGGCAAACTGAAGTAACAAAAGCTCACCACGCTCTTTAAACACAATGGAGCGTCCTTTGAACATTACAAAAGTGCGAACCTTGTCTCCGTCTTTCAAAAAGTTTTCGGCATGCTTTGCTTTAAATTCCACATCGTGCTCATCGGTGTTTGGCGTAAACCGAATTTCTTTTACTTCTACTTTTTTGGCATGTGCCTTTATTTCTTTTTCCTTCTTTTTCTTTTCGTAAAGGAACTTATTGTATTCTACAATTTTGCAAACGGGAGGTACGGCATTTGGCGAAATCTCTACAAGGTCAAGTCCCAAAGCATTGGCTTTGTCTAAGGCATCTTTAACAGAATAAACTCCGGGGGTTACATTCTCGCCTACCAAACGAATTTCAGGATGGCGTATTTTTTCGTTGATGTTGTGTTCTGCCTCTCTCTTAAAAGGGGTGCGGGGAAAACGAGGATTGAAGGGACGTTTAAGTGTACTCAAATTACTTTTTTGTTTAGTGACTATTTTTTGACGGCACGAAGATATAAAAACATTTTCAGAGAAAGAAAATCTTTCTAATGAGCAGTTTCCTGAAACTTAGCCGTCTTGTTTTCGGCCAGAATATCCACCGAACCACAGAGATGCAGTTTGCTGTAAATCAAAAACTGAAATTCTTTTTGGGTGTAGCAAAAATCTTCGAGCTGGCGCAACAACTGCTGCACCGGTTCATACTCGCCTTCGAGCATGGTTTCAAAAGCACCAACCGAATAGTGAATGCCAGACTGTTTAATTATTTCAATGGCTTTGTCAACTATCGGAAATGCATTTTCTATGGCGCAAAGCGGAACGACCTGAATGGTGGCGTTAATGAGCATGGGTTGGTTTTTTATTTTTTCGAAACTAAGAATTTGGAATAGAAGAATGGAGAATGGCTACAAAAACAAAAAGCGCGATGGATTTCCTTCGCGCTTTTTGTTTTTGATTTTTTTTCTCTTGCAGGTAAGACTTAAGTCAGACTGGGGTTTGAGCTATTGATTTTATGGCATTCTAATTAAGGAATAAAATTGAACAAACGCTTTGATCTCCTGAAACCTGTTTTGTTGATGTTAAAACCGATAGTTTTGAGGCAATAAAACAGTCTAAATGTGAAATGGTTACGATAGATACAATCATAATGATGTTAGGAAGTAAAATGGTTACGATAGATGCTATCGTAATGATGTTACGAAGTGAAATGGTTACGATAGATACTATCGTAATGATGTTATGAAGTGAAATGGTTACGATAGATACTATCGTAATGATGTTATGAAGTGAAATGGTTACGATCGATCCTATCGTAATGATGTTAGGAAGTGAAATGGTTAGGATAGATGCTATCGTAATGATTCTACGAAGTGAAATGATTATTTCGGTTGGAAATGAGAATTAAAGCAGTAAAACCGTGTTCTTTTTACAAAAAGAAAAGGTCGTGGTTTAGCAAATTAAGGTCTCGTTGCGGAAAATCGAGACCATTTCTCTTCGCATCGCAAGTATAATTTGTTGAATTGAGATCATTCCGAAATGAAGCACCCTGAATTGCTTATTATCTCAGGGCTTTAACCTCAATAACGGCTACTTTTTGGAAGACTAAGCGGCTAACCGGTTAGTCGTTACAATAGAGCCGAGTCCTCCTCCTGATCATTCGCACCAAAAACGTTCGATTTTAACGCACAGCTTACCCATGCCCTCTTCTTGCGGCTTTGCGAATGAACAACCCGGGCGATTTGGGAAGGGCACCATCCAAACTTGAAATGTTAACTGCCTCGATTTCGAATGCCACCTATTTTTTTATCAGAACAAGAATTTATACTACTTATTATCAGCAATTTATTTTTCAAACAACTTTATCTCCTGTCACTTTCCTCCTTTTTGGGTCTTTTCAGCAGGCCTTTCAATGTGTCTGTCCGACTATATTAGGCCGGGTCACCAACATAAATAAATGTCCGGAAAGTCTCTTCTGCATTTGATTTCTAATTCACTAACAAAGAATCTTAGGGTCAAGGGTGGAAATTCGTGTACTGAAACACAAAATCTGACAAACCACAGCGTTTGTGAAACAAAGCAGAGGTTGAGACGTAAATGCTGTAAGTTGTATTCCTGTTTTTTTAATAAGCATGAAGCAGAATACCTTGTTCAATTGAAAACCCTGAAATGATTCGTTTAAGTTTTAAAACAATAATTCTTTTAGCAGTACTGCTGCTTTGTTCATTGCAAGGATTTTGTGTGGGCGAAGCGGGGACTTATTTCAATATTTTTGTGGCTCCTAATAATGAGATTTTAGGTCGCGATGTAGCCGTTGTAGTAACCGCAATGGATGATAACACCAACTTTAAAATATCCGATACGAATGAAGATGGCGATAACGATGATAATGCTGCAGGGACTTTAAAGGCCGGGCAGTCTTATATATTGTTTCTGCGGGAAAACGGTGTAAATGATGATGCCCCTCATGCCGGGGAAGGTGTTAGTAAGCAAGATGGGGATCATTTTATTATTACCGGCAATAAGCTCTTGCTAGTTTCCTCTTCCAGCATCGGTGAGTTTCAACATAACTGGTTGCCGGCTACAAACAAAACATCGAAGGGCAAAAAGTTTTTTATCTATTCTAATCGGGTCAATTTATCGCCTAACGATATTAATGTAATGGCGTTTGAAGATGGCACGGTGGTTAATATCCGAAAGATTTCGAAAGCTACCACCCTTCATTCGGGTTATACCAACGTCAGCACCTCCCATGATAGCTTGGTGTTGCAGCGCACCTTGTCGAAGGGCAAAGACCTTGTTTATTATTTCTCAGAAGGTAAAGACATTCTGAAGCCGGGCGAAACATATATGGTGACATCGAACAAAGATGTAACTGTTCAATATGGGGCGCTATATACCAACGAGCATGATGGAGGTGGTTATGTTCCTTCGGAAAACGGGAGTTCTTCTGGAGCTACTTTCTATTTCACGGTTCCTTTTCAGGATAGTGCGCAACAGGAAGTGAGAATAATATCCTGGGGCAATAATAACCCGGTGGTTTTAGAGCGATATGCAAACGGCAGTTGGGTAATGGTAAAAAACTTTGGGACACTTAGCAAAAATCAAACAGCCGAATGGGTGGGCAAAACGAGTATGCAAACCTACGCTACGGTCTTTCGTGTGCGGGGCTCATCCGGGAAAAGGATTTCGGTGGTGGAAGATAACTGGATTGAAACCCGTAAGATGCTTACGTCTGATTTAGCCATGATGGTTTCGCCCGATAACGGAACCAGTGCAGGAAAAAACTTTTTAGCCTACATGCCTATTCCATCCAAAGAGGATAGAGTATTTAATGCTTTAACCAACAGCTATATGCCGAAGTTGGCCACGCACGCTTATATTTTCGGCAACAAAAATCGCACGGTGCATGTAAGCGTAAAAGATGCCTACACCAATGGAACTACGATTAACAGGAGCCTTACTATTAATGCAGCGGGCTATGCCGATGTGATGCTGGATTCGCTGCAGTGGCTATCTATTTTTAATGGCAACGGGAGTTTAACGACAGGCCCTCAACGACCTTATTTAAGCATTAAGGCAGACGATGATGTGGCGGTGATGGTTACTAACTTTAACGATAACTGGATGTTGCATTATGGTTCGAGGATGGTGCATGGTTTCGAGTTGGAAGATGACGACAACTATGAACGCGATTGCCACTCCGGTGACACGGTTCGTATTTCTTCGCGTGTAGGACACCGAGGTAAAAAGATTCATAGTGCTTCTTTCAAGCAATTGGTAGATGACGGATTGGTAGTTATTTCGGCCTTGTTACGTGATAGCACAAGCAGCACTATCCTTCATGGAACCATTGCATATGATTCGACAGAAAGAAGAACTGAAGTTTCATTTCCTCTTATAGAGGAGTTAGACACTACACATATTTATTTTCTCGAAACGCAGGTTGTGCCTACCTGTTTTTTTAGAAACGGAATTCCGATGGAAGAGAACACCAACCTGAATGTTGAATCCTTCCTAAATGGAACAGTTGACAGCGCAGAGGAAGTAGCAGAGGTTTCGATGCCTATTGCTTACCATATTCTCGATAGCCAGGCTCCCTTTACTGTTTCTACTAAGCAGGCAGTATTAGATGAGCCAATCTACTTTTCTTCTAACCGACAGGCCACTACTTACCTTTGGGATTTTGGAAATGGACAACAGGCTTCTGCGGATACAGCTACCTATAAATATGAAAGCGCAGGGAACTACACCGCCAGACTAACGACTGTTAATGAATGGGGTTGTACCGCCAGTTCATCGGAAATAATTACCGTAGGGGATGTGGTTAATTCAATAACAACTATCGAGCAAGCGCATGTACGTATTTGGAGCACGGGAAATACGGTTTATGTTGACTTCGACTCTGAAAGGGAAATTGACGCTGAAATTATAAATTTGGATTAACCATTTAGTCCGCAACGCAAATACAGTGCGTAGTGGCGAAGTAAGTTTGCTGAAAAATGGTTATGAAAAAGCAAATCAGTATTCAGTCGTTCTTTGAGAAATATCCGGATGATGAATCGT
>CANJVG010000148.1 GCA_947478005.1 Bacteroidota bacterium | reverse complement strand
TAGTAAGCCGTTTTTGATGGTGCAGAATATTGGAGCTGCACCCGGTCATTATAAGTTTACGTTTAATAATTTGCAGGTGTAACAGCCACCCCAAACCCCTAAAGGGGCTTTAATGCAAACAGCCGAAGAGAAATCTCTTCGGCTGTTTTATTTTCTACCTAAACCTACTGAACTTTTCAGCTTCTTCTTTGTTTAATTCCCCGTTGGCAATGCATTTGAACTTGTATGCCTGCCTATTTACTAATCATAACAATACCAATTCATCAAGGCAATTGCTATATTTGCCGCGCTTAAAAAACAAAATTATGTCAACAACAACAGAAACAACCTTGAAGTACAAAGTAAAAGATATGACGCTGGCCGCATGGGGTCGCAAAGAAATTAATTTGGCAGAAGCCGAAATGCCGGGCTTAATGGCTCTGCGTGCAAAACATGGTAAAGAGCAGCCTTTGAAAGGTGCCCGCATTGCCGGTTGCTTACACATGACTATTCAAACAGCCGTGTTGATTGAAACATTAACTGCCCTGGGTGCCGAAGTTACCTGGAGTTCTTGCAATATATTCTCTACACAGGACCAGGCTGCTGCGGCTATTGCTGCTGCGGGCATTCCGGTTTATGCCTGGAAGGGAATGAACGAAGAAGAATTCAACTGGTGTATTGAGCAAACTTTGTTTGCTTTTGAAGGCGGAAAGGCATTGAACATGATTTTGGATGACGGAGGCGATTTGACCAATATGGTGTTTGATAAATATCCTGAATTGGTACAAGGCATCAAGGGAATTTCGGAAGAAACTACCACCGGTGTTCACCGTTTGTATGAAAGAGAGAAGAACGGAACTTTGGTTCTTCCGGCTATCAACATCAACGACTCGGTTACTAAATCTAAATTCGATAACAAATACGGTTGCCGCGAAAGTCTGGTAGATGCCATTCGCAGAGCTACTGACTTGATGATGGCCGGTAAAGTAGCCGTGGTTGCAGGATTTGGCGATGTGGGCAAAGGCTCGGCTGATTCTTTGAGCAATGCGGGTGTTCGTGTAATCGTTACCGAAATTGACCCTATCTGCGCTTTGCAGGCAGCTATGGAAGGTTACGAAGTGAAGAAGATGAGCACAGCGGTGAAAGAAGCGGACATTATTGTTACCGCTACCGGCAACTGCGACATCATTCGCGAAGAGCATTTCCGCGCTATGAAGCACAATGCCGTAGTTTGCAACATCGGTCACTTCGATAATGAAATTGACATGGCCTGGTTAAACGGTGCATATGGCAAAACCAAGGACGAGATTAAACCACAGGTTGATAAATACACGATTGACAATAAAGACATCATTGTATTGGCTGAAGGAAGATTAGTGAATTTAGGTTGCGCTACCGGTCACCCATCTTTTGTAATGAGTAACTCGTTTACTAACCAAACATTGGCACAGTTAGAATTGTGGTTGCATTCAGAGCGTTATGACAACAAGGTTTACACCTTGCCTAAGCACCTGGATGAAATGGTTGCCCAACTGCACCTGGAGAAAATAGGAGTGGAGCTGGAAGAGCTAAACGACAAACAAGCTGCTTACATTGGTGTGAAGAAAACAGGGCCGTTTAAGCCTGAAGCTTACAGATACTAAGAGCATTTGGTAGTCCATAGAAAAAGGCAAATCGAAAGGTTTGCCTTTTTTATTTTTTAATTCGTGATAATTCATGTAATTCGTAACAAGAAATATGACAAGACTTTCGGTAAACATCAACAAGATAGCCCTGCTGCGAAACTCGCGTGGAGCAAACATTCCCGATGTGGTTCAATTTGCAAAAGACTGTGAGTGCTACGGTGCCCAGGGTATTACGGTACATCCTCGTCAGGATGAAAGGCATATTACCCGCCAAGATGTGTATGAACTGTCGAAGGTGGTAACCACCGAATTTAATATAGAGGGCTATCCATCGCCCGATTTCCTTAAAATGGTTTGCGAAGTAAAGCCGCATCAATGCACCTTGGTGCCCGATGCGCCCGGTCAACTCACCTCAGACCATGGTTGGGATACCTTTAACCACCAAAATCTTTTGCAGGAAGTAATTGCTGAACTGAAGAAGAATAATATCCGCGTTTCGCTTTTCATTGACCCGGTTAATGACCTGATAGAAGGAGCAAAGAAAGCCGGAGCCGACCGAATAGAGTTTTACACGGGGCCTTATGCCCATGACTTTCTAACTGATAAGGAAGCAGCCATTAAAGACTTTAAGGCGGCAGCCATATTTTGCAACGAAATAAACGTGGGGATTAATGCCGGTCACGATTTGAATCTGGATAATCTGAAGTACTTTCAACAGCAAATTAATGGATTGCTGGAGGTTTCCATTGGCCACGCGCTGGTACGCGATTGCCTCTATTTAGGCTTAGAGAATACCATTCAATTATACCTACGCGAACTCGAATGAAACTATTGAAGTCCATCTTCTCTTTCTTTTGGGCCTTGTGGGGTTGCTTTTGGTTTGCGGTGGTGGTTACCATTTTCACTATCCTGTATGCGCTCCTCTTTACCTTTACCGGAAAGAAATATCTGCGACAATGTATCTGGATGAACTGCCACTACCTGTGTCCTTTTCTTTTGAAGGTATGTTTCATTCGCCTGAAGGTTCACGGTTTAGAGCACATAAGTTCAACGCAGCCTTATGTAGTAGTGGCAAATCATTGCGCGCAGATTGATATATTAATTAGTGGCGCTTCGGTCAATCAACCGGTTCGGTTTTTGGCCAAGTCCGAAATTAAAAACATTCCCTTCTTTGGCTACATGACCAAGATGCTGGCCATTATGGTTGACCGCAACAGCAAAGAGAGCCGCGAAAAATCAGTGCAATATTTGCGGGAGGAACTGGCAAAAGGATTTAGTCTGCTAATTTATCCTGAAGGTACGCGCAACCGCACCGACCAACCATTAAAAGAGTTTAAAGATGGTGCTTTTCGCATTGCTATAGAAACACAAATGCCTATAGCCGTACAAACGATTGTTGGTGCCACACAGCTGAATAATCCGAAGGGGCTACAGTTGTTTCCGGGCACCGTGAGTGTTTATTGGAGTAACCCAATTGAAACAAAAGGGATGAGCCTTGATGACCTGGCTACACTCAAGCAAAGAGTGCAAAATGAAATGTTGAAGTATCTATAACTAAGCCTATCTTTTCCTAAATCTGTGGGCTGTCAACTTCCCTTCTATATTTGAACCATGGATTTGTCATACATACTCAATCACCTGGGCGAAGAGCGCGAAAACTATTTCAATGCCGTGTCGCCACCCGTTATTCAAACCAGCAATTTCTGTTTCAAAGATGTGGCCTCCTTGCGCGTGGCGTTTACCAACGAGCGCGAATCGCACCTCTACACACGCGGAAACAATCCGACTGTGGAAATACTGCGTAAGAAAATAGCGGCCTTGGCAGGTGCCGAAGATGCCCTTGTTTTTTCAAGCGGAAGCGCGGCCATTTCTGCGGCAGTCATCGCCAATGTGAAGGTCGGAGAGCATGTGGTATGTGTCAGCAAACCCTATTCCTGGACCGACCGTTTGCTGAATAAATTCCTCAGCCGCTTCGGAGTAGAAGCCACGATGGTGGACGGCACCGATATCGCTAATTTCCGAAACGCCATTCAGCCAAACACAAGGGTCATCTTCCTCGAATCACCCAACACTTTTACCTTCGAGTTGCAGGACTTAGCAGCCGTGGTGAAACTGGCCAAAGAGAATAACATTTTCACCATAATTGACAACAGCTATTGCACCTCGCTGGGTCAGCGCTGTATCGAAATGGGAATTGATATCGAACTGCATTCGGCCAGTAAACATTATGGCGGTCATAGCGATGTGGTGGCGGGTTATCTGCTCTGCAATAAAACGATGGCCGACAAAATCTTTGCTTCCGAGTTTCTGAATCTGGGCGGCATCATTTCTCCGCACGATGCATGGTTACTGATAAGAAGTTTGCGCACCCTGCCCCTTCGCCTCGAACGCACGAAAGCAACTACCGATAAAATAGTGGCCTGGCTCGAACAACATCCACAGGTTGATAAAGTACTGTATCCGTTTTCGAAAACCTTCCCGCAGTATGATTTGGCTAAGAAACAAATGTTGTGGTGCGGAGGTTTGTTCAGCATCCATCTAAAGGCAAAGGACATAGACGAGGTGGAAACGTTCTGCAATAGCCTGAAGCGCTTCCTGATGGCCGTAAGTTGGGGTGGCCACGAATCCTTGCTGATGCCTGCCTGCAGTTTTCATCCCAACAAACAATATGATGATTCGGTGTTTCCGTTCAATCATATTCGTTTCTATATTGGCATGGAAGAGGCCGATGTTTTAATAGAAGATTTGAAACAAGCGTTTGCCAAAATCGAATAAGGTAGTGATGAAATTAAAAACCCTGCTACTCTGTCTTTGTGCCCTGCTGTTCAATATTTTAAGTGCGGCAGATATTACTTCGCTCGAAGAGGCCTTGAAGAATCCAACAACCGTAAAATCGCTGAACCTGAGCAGTAAAGGATTAACGGCTCTGCCTGAAAGCATTGGTCAACTTATTAATCTTGAATCGCTGAATCTTTCCTCCAACAAGCTGACGGCCTTACCCAATGCCTTGTTTACACTGAAGAAATTGAAAACACTGAACCTAACCGGCAATCAACTAGGCTCTATACCTGCATCCATTTCCAATCTCAAATCGCTGCAGGAGTTAGAAATCAGTTTCAACAAAATAGCCACGCTGCCAAAGGAAATAGGACTGCTAACGAAGATGAAACGCTTTGTGGCATCGAAGAACAACCTCAAAACCCTGCCTGCTGAAATGAAGCAATGGACAAAGGCGGAGATTATTGATTTAGCCTACAATCCGTTTACAGAAATGCCGGCTGTCTTAACCAATATGCTCAATATGAAAACGATAGACATGAGTTTCAATAAGCAACTGCGCAGCATCCCGTCCACAATCAAGAATCTCAAACTGTTACGCGTCCTCAATTTGAAGAGCACAAAAATAACCGCGAAACAAGTGGATGATCTGACCTGGCTGATTTCCAGCTGTCAGATTTTGTTGTAGGAATTGACTATTTCGTTTCTATATTTATTTCAATGAACGAAAAACTACTTCACTTTATCTGGAAGTTTCGGCTGTTCCATACAGATGGATTGGTGACCACACAGGGCGAGGCCGTTGAAATCATTCATTCGGGCACCTACAATACGGATGCAGGCGCTGATTTTCAAAACGCGAAAATTAAGATTGGTGAAACTCTTTGGGCAGGTAATATCGAAATGCACGTGCAATCGAAAGATTGGTTCGTGCATAAACATGAAACGGATGCCGCCTACAACAATGTAATACTCCATGTGGTGTATGAAGCCAATGGAAACACCGCCCACACAAAAAGCGGAGAGCCTATTGCTACGCTCGAACTAAAGAACCGCATCAATACTTCGCTGCTTTCGCGCTACGAAGAATTGGAGAAGCAACAATCCTGGATTCCCTGCGCCAAATTCTTTCCTAAGGTAGATGATTTTACTCGCAAGAATTTTCTCGAACGATTGCTGATAGAGCGACTCGAAAGTAAAGTAACGCAGATAGAAACCCTGCTGAAAGAAAGCGGCAATGATTGGGAGAATGTGATGTTTCAAATGCTCGCGCGCTATCTTGGTGCAGGCATCAATAAAGAGCCGTTTGAACTGCTTGCAAAAAATCTTCCTGTGAATATTTGGGGCAAACACATTCATGAGCCGCATCAAATAGAAGCGATGGTGTTCGGAGTAGCGGGTATGCTCGATGAAGATTTTGACGATGAATATCCGAAACAATTGCGCAGAGAGTTTCTCTATCTCAAGCGCCTGCACAATCTCGTGCCTTTGCCCAAACATGTTTGGAAGTTCCTGCGCCTTCGTCCCGCCAATTTTCCTTCTATTCGTTTGGCGCAGTTAGCCGCGCTCATGTGTTTTGATGCAAAACTGTTTTCGCAGGTGATGGAGGCAAAGACCGGCAAGAGCATTCATCGCATCTTCGATAGTGATGTGGTTGATTACTGGCATACCCATTACCGTTTTGATAAACCTACCAAGCAAGCCAAATCGCATTTGGGCACGGGAATGAAAAACACGCTCTTGATTAATGCCGTAGCGCCTATGCTTTTTGCCTATGGAAAATATAAGGACAACGAAACCTACTGCGACCGTGCGTTTGCGCTCTTAGAAACCTGCGAAGCAGAAAGCAATTCCATCATCACAGGCTGGAAGAAAATGAACCTGACAGGCAACAATGCTTCTGAAACGCAGGCCATGCTGCAATTGAAGAAACAGTACTGCGACCAGTTCCGTTGTTTAGACTGCGCGATAGGCCACAAAATTTTGCAATCATAAACTTCGTATCTTCGATAAGCAAAAAGAAATAACATGGCACAGCTCGACACCTTTAAATTTCTCGTAGAATCAAATGCGTTTGGTGTTTGCGAGCGAATTGGTGAACGCATGAAGATGCCTGTGAAGAACATTCGTATGTTTTTTATCTATGCCAGTTGTATGACCATTGGTTCTCCGGTTATCCTCTATATGATTCTCGCATTCTGGATAAAAATGAAAGACTACGTGCACAGTCGCAGAACGCCCGTGTGGGATTTTTGATATTAAAATATCACAACGACTTTAGAAAAGTTATTTCTAAAATTACTTTTGCCGTCTTTCTTATATCCTTAATCTGTTTTCTTGAGCGATAGTGTTGTTATTATTCCAACTTATAACGAGTTAGGTAACATTGAAAAGATGGTTCATAAGGTATTTTCCCTGTCCCATCCTTTCCATTTGCTCATTATTGACGATGGTTCACCCGATGGTACAGCCCAGAAGGTAAAAGACCTTCAAAAGTCTTTCCCCGACCGCCTTTTTCTTATAGAGCGCGGTGGCAAACAGGGACTGGGTACTGCCTACATCGCGGGTTTTAAATGGGCCTTGCAACGGGGCTATCAGTTTGTGTTTGAAATGGATTGCGATTTCAGCCACAATCCTGATGATTTGTTGCGATTGTATAGTGCCTGCAATAATGATGGAAATGATATTGCTGTAGGTTCAAGATATGTGGAAGGAGGTGGTTTTGTCAATTGGCCTAAAGATAGAATTCGCTTATCCAAGAATGCTTCCCTTTACGTGAACTTAGTGACCTGGATAGGCATCAAAGATCCAACGGCAGGTTTTATATGTTATACCCGAAAAGTATTAGAAACCATCGACCTCGATAAAGTTCGATTTGTGGGTTACGCCTTTCAAATAGAAATGAAATTTGCAGCGCGTAAGCTTGGTTTTAAAATAGTAGAAGTACCTATCATTTTTACAGAAAGGGTAGAAGGCGTGTCAAAGATGAGCCGCAATATTATAAAGGAAGGAATTATCGGTGTTCTCCAAATACAGTTGAACAGTTTCTTTTCGAACTACAGAAAGAAATAGTGACTGCTATGGCAGGATTGTATTTAATCGATTAGCCAATATCCCATTAATCTAAGTCTTTTGTTTCTTCTTTCTTGCCGCAGGGAACAATACATTGTTTAGTATCAAACGATAACCCGGTGAATTAGGATGTAAATCGAGATTAGTGGGTGGGTCACCAACCATATGCTGATAATCTTCGGGGTCATGTCCTCCGTACCAGGTCCACAGACCTTTGCCAAATTCACCGTGAATATAACGAGCTTCTGCGGCCGATTTATTTTGCCCCATCACCAACACACTTGATTTGATAAACTGCTTGTGAAATCCGGTGGTTTGTCCCAAAAAACCTTTTACAGTTCTGGTATGATTTTGACAAAGCATCGTTGGAACAGGATCCCATTTTGCACTAAAATCAAACAGGGAGAAATAGTCTAAATCCTTCGGAACTGTTCTTCCATAAGTAGCATCAATATCGCTGTATTCATACTCCAAAGGATTGGTACGCAAATGCCAATTCTCAAACGCAAAACATTTAGAGTAATCAAGGCTGGCTTGTGCATTTGGATCTTGCGGGTCGTGGTCAAATATTTCACTACAGATATCGGTGTTTTCAGCTGCCAGGGCAATGTCATAAGAATCGGTTGCACTACACATGGCAAACATAAATCCTCCGCCAAATACAAAATCACGAATGCTATGTGCCACTGCCAACTTCATTTGTGAAACCTTTGTAAAACCTTTGCGCTTGGCTGTGGCTTCCTGATTCGCCACATCATCCTGATACCATTGTGCGTTGGCATAAGAGGCATAAAATTTTCCATACTGACCGGTAAAGTCTTCGTGATGCAAATGCAACCAATCATATTGCAACAGTTTTCCGTCAAGCACTTCATCATCATAGACCATATCATAAGGAATTTCTGCATAAGTAAGCACCATCGTTACCGCATCGTCCCATGGCAATTTATTTTTAGGAGTATAGACTGCCACCTTAGGCTCTTTCTCTAACTTCATCACATCCATATTCTTTTCAGGGTCTGCAATTTCACTTAGTATAGCATTATATTGTGCTGAAGCAATCACTTCATAGCTTACACCGCGTACCTTACATTCGGTTTCAATAGCGGAAACATTGGGGATAGCAAAACTTCCACCGCGATAATTCAACAGCCAATCAATCGTGGCTCCTTGTTTCAAAGCCCAATAGGCTATGCCGTATGCTTTCAAATGATTGGCTTGCCCTTCGTCCATCGGTATCAACAATTGCGAGGCAAAGGATTGAATGGATACAGCACAAAAAAGGAAAGCAGCAATTATTTTATTCTTCATACTAAATTTTCGAAGTGGTGAATTTGAACTAAAAAAACCACTTTGAATAACACATCGGATAGATTGAGAAGTATTAACAGGCTTGTAGAGAATCTTATTTTTATAAAAATCTATTCATCGCTTTTTAAATTTCGAAACTTGAATAGATTTGCATCCGTTTAAAAAAAATGGTCGGGTGGCCGAGTGGTTAGGCTCAGCTCTGCAAAAGCTGCTACAGCGGTTCAAATCCGCTCCCGACCTCCAATATAAACCCTTGTTACCAATGAAGTAGCAAGGGTTTTGTTTTTTACCATACCTAATTCATACCTAATTGTATATTTCTAAGGAAGATTATACCTAATAAGGCAAAATAAGCTAAATGCCCTATGTAAACACCACCAGCTTCTTTACCTTTTGCACCGTACCAAGCGATAC
>CANJVG010000147.1 GCA_947478005.1 Bacteroidota bacterium | reverse complement strand
CCCTTGGTTTGACACCCCGCTACCACACCGTCTTTAGCGGTGGTACATGTTGAACATCCCATACTACTTCCTTTATATTGAGTTATGAATTTTCGAGTGGACGAAACTAAAAGAAAAATTCATTCGAAAAGAGGTTCTCATTTTTCATTCCCTCTGCATTTAATTTTCCCTATCTTTATTCGCGACACAATTTTCGCATGAAATCCATTTTACGTTTTAGCAGCTTTGGATTCTTGTTTTTTATAGCTATCAGTTTTTCAAAGGCGGAAAAATCGAAAGACATTCGTGTGCCCAGTAGTTTACAATTTACCGAAAACAAAGGACAGTGGAACGAGGGCGTTAAGTATGTAGCTGATTTGCAGGGAGGCAAAATGGTGGTGGAGAAAAACAAACTCAGTTTTATCATGTGGGATGCAGATGCTGTTTACAAAGCTCATCACTTCCATACGGACACAAATATTCAAGCTCATCTTTTCAACATTAACTTCAAAAACATTAGTTCTTCCGTTAAAATATTACCAGAAGAAAAAGAAAAGGCCTATCGCAACTATTTTATTGGAAATGTCCCTTCTCATTGGGCAAGCCATGTAGAGCAATTCAAAAAGGTAACTTACAAAAACCTGTGGCAAGGAATAGATGCTAAAATGTATGGAAGCGGTGATGCCCTTAAATACGAGTTTGTTGTTCATGCTCATAATTCAGCAGGAAATGTTCAGTTAAATTATGAAGGAGTAGAAGATTTGAAGATTGCTAATGGTGAGTTGCACTACAAAACTTCTGTTGGTGAATTCCGGGAACTATCGCCTTTAGCCTATCAACTAAGGGATGGTATTATGCACGAAGTTAAATGCAATTATCATCTGAATAGAGATACGAAGACCGTATCTTTTTCTTTTCCTGATGGCTATGATGAGAACAACGATTTAGTAATTGACCCAACCTTGGTTTTTTCTTCTTACACGGGCTCCCAGTCCGACAATTGGGGCTATACTGCTACTTACGATAACCAAGGAAATATGTATGTGGGTGGCTATGTAAACTCAGAACCAGGCGATTTATATACGCTCACACCGGGAGCCTTTCAACTTAATTGGGGAGGAGGAACCGGATTGGCCTCTAATGGAACCCAGAATCAAGGACACGGAATAGGGTATGCTTGCGATATGGGTATTACAAAGTTCTCGGCTGACGGAACGACCGTAATTTACTCTACCTATTTAGGAGGTGATGATAATGACACCCCGAATTCGCTCGTAGTGGATGCGCAAGGTAATCTGATTATTTACGGGGTTACTTTTTCAACAGACTATCCGATTTCCGCTAATGCTTATGACAACTCGTTGAATGGAGAGGCAGACATTGTAATAACCAAATTTAATTCAGCAGGCACCGCTTTAATCGGTTCTACTTTTGTGGGAGGTTCCTTAACCGATGGAATTAATTATGATGGTAAGGAGTTCAGCAGCGGTAAGCTAAAAGTAAATTATGGCGATCAGAATCGTGGGGAGATAAATATCGATGCTGCACAAAATATTTATGTAGTCAGTTGCACAAGGTCCACTAACTTCCCTGTTTCTACCGGTTCGTTGCAAACTGCTTTCGGTGGAACGCAGGACGGTTGCGCTTTCAAACTGAATAGTGATTGCTCCCAATTAATATGGTGCACTTTCCTCGGTGGTAATAATGATGACGCCTGCTATTCACTGGATATTGGTCCAAATGGTAGTATATATGTAGCGGGTGGTACTATGAGCACCAATTTCCCTACGACTACGGGCTCATTACATACCACCTATCTTGGTGGTTTGAGCGATGGGTTTGTTGCGCGGATAGACGCATCAGGGGCTCAGTTACTAAGCTCTTCTTACATTGGCACTGCGGCTGATGATCAGGTTTATTTTGTAAAGTTAGATGCCTCGAACGATGTGTATTTTATGGGGCAGACCACCGGTGTCTATCCGGTGTTTAATGCTACTTATTCTAACCCCAACAGCGGGCAGTTTATAGCGAAAGTGAATCCTCCTTTGAACTCGGTTATTTATTCCACGGTGTTTGGAAATGGAAATGGACAACCTAATATCTCCCCTACTGCATTTTTGGTGGACACCTGTGAAAATGTATATGTGGCGGGATGGACAAACGGTAGCAATAGTTTCAACTCTAATAACTGTTGCGCTAAATTTACAAATCCGGGTTTAAATATGCCCCTTACGGCTGATGCTATACAGAACCATACGGACGGAACCGATTTCTATTTCTTCGTGTTGAAGAAAAATGCGACTGCGCAACTATATGGCAGTTATTTTGGAGGCAATGGTATTGAGCACGTGGATGGGGGCACTAGCCGCTTCGATAGGCGCGGGGTTATGTATCAAGCCATTTGTGCTGGCTGTGGGGGAAATTCTTTGACACCAACTACTCCGGGTGTATGGTCGCCACAGAATCAAAGCACCAATTGTAATTTGCTGGGGCTGAAGATTGCCTTTAACTTAGGCGGTGTAAAGGTGGAAGTAGATGCACACCCACGCGCGACCGGATGTGTGCCGCTGACCGTAAATTTTGAAAGCACTACCAACGGGGCACAGAATGTGTGGTGGAATTTTGATGACAACAATGCCACATCAACACTGGACGACCCCATTTATACATATCAGGACACCGGTACCTATAATGTAATGGTGGTGGCTGTGGATACCAACTCCTGCAACCTTGCCGACACAGCGTATCTTCAGGTATGGGTGCGCGATGATTCATTGATAGCAAGTTTTTTGCCCAATCTGATTGTAAATTGCGATAGCAATCAGGTGGCGTTTGTGTCGCAGAACTATAACACCACCTTCTATCATTGGGATTTTGGAGACGGCACGACTTCTACTCGTGATTCGGTTGTTCATCAATATGCCGGCATTGGCAGTTATGTTGTAACGCTGGTGGTGGGTGATACCACGAAGTGCAATCTGGCTGATACTTTTACCAGCGCTGTTGTTATTCCGCCTATTGTTGATGCTGCTTTTTCTATTCAAAATGCTTATGGATGCATTCCCTTGGTGGTTGGGTTCAATGCACAGCCCGATAGCGGCTCTACTTATTGGTGGGACTTTGGCGATGGGCTTACGGATACGGGTTTGGTGGTGAATCACACTTTCACTACTGCCGATACTTTCCAGGTTCGTATGGTGGTGCGCAATTCAAACTCTTGTAACAAAACAGATACCGCCTTTGCAGTGGTCATTACCATTGATTCTTCTGCCGATGCTGATTTTCAGTACAGCCGTTTGTTCTTTGGTTGCGATTCGGTGCAGGTGGATGTGTGGACGACCTACCAGGGAACCGATTCGCAACTGTGGGATTTTGGCGATGGCACGCAGTTGACCAATATGAATACCGCCACGCACACCTACTCGGTTGGTGGTACCTATACAATTACCCATTATCTCACCGATGCCCAAGTGTCCTGCCGCCAACTGGACACTGCCAAGGTGGCTATCAGTCTGCTGCCCTTGCAGGTTTCGGTTTTGCCGAATGATACTAACGGGTGTTATCCTTTCACTGCAAATTTTGTCGGCAGTTCTAATCTTCTAACCACTACTTATACCTGGCATTTTGGCGATGGTAGCTCTATGACCGGCAGTCCCGTGGCGCATACTTATACAGGTGTCGGTGTTTTCAATGTGATGGTGACGGCCGTGGATACCAATGCTTGTGTCTCCACCGATACTGCTTTCTCAACGGTGACTATTGTGAATGACTCCGTTCACGCTGATTTTGCATTGCAGGTGCTGAACGATTGTGACTCGAACCTGGTGGTGAAGCTAACAGATGGTAGCACGAACGCACAACAGTATTTCTGGAGCTTCGGAGATTCTACACTAAGCAACCTGCCTAATCAAACGCATGTGTATTATCTGCCCGGCAGTTACACAATTACCTTGGTGGTGCAGGATACTAACCGTTGCCATCCATTAGACACTATGTCGCAGACGGTTAGGATGTTGCCGAACTTCTCGGTTAATTTCACAACGGAAGATGTTTGCCTGGGCAGCACTGTTTTTTTCCAAAATCTGAGCAATACGAATGCTGCTTTTGCCTGGAACTTTAAGGATGGAACATTTTCTAACCAATATTCTCCCCAACATGATTATGCTGCTTCGGGAAATTATCTGGTGCAGTTAATTGGAGTTGACACCAATACCTGCAATGTGCGCGACACGGCCTTGCATACGGTGGGTGTGCATGAGCAGCCTATCGCTAATTTCTCTACTCCTGGCGACACGTTCGGTTATCTGAAGCCCGTGACCTTTACCAATACGAGCACCGATTATGTGCGTCTGTTTTGGAACCTTGGCGATGGCACCACAGCTACGGATGAGGAACGTGTGACACATACTTATGAGTCTATCTACAACATGCAGGTTTGTTTGACCGTGGTAAGTGGCAATTGCACTGATTCTATTTGCAAGAATATCTACATTCAGTTCATTGATAAGGTTGGTGTGCCGAATGCCTTCACGCCTAATGGCGATGGGATTAATGATGTAGTGCGTGTGGAAGGCAAAGGTATCGTGCAGTTGGAGTTCCTCATCTTTAACCGCTGGGGCGAGAAGGTGTATGAAGGACATGACCAAAAGGAGGGCTGGGATGGAATCTATAAAGGCGTATTGCAGGAGATGGATGCCTATACTTATTCGGTTTCGGCCGTTTTGATAAACAATGAGAAGAAGTTATTGAAGGGGAATATCACGTTGCTACGATGAGTTTACGGTTCACAGTTCACGGTTCACGGAAAAAGCAAATACAGCGCATAAAGTATGTGCTTGTTTTGCTATGGTCAATCGTCTATAGTCAATCGTCATTCTCTCAGGACATTCACTTCACCCAATTTTTCACCAACCCATTAATTTTGAACCCGGCACACACGGGATATTTCAATGGCAACTACCGCGTGGGGTTCAACTTTAAGGCGCAGTGGCCATGGGCTATTAAGGGTACTGTTTATACTTATCACACAGAGTCGCCTTACTTAGATTTTTCGTTTGGCGAGAAGAAATTGAAGTACGGCTGGTTTGGTTTGGGCCTGCACTTCCTGAACGATGCGGCAGGCGATGGCCGCCTGACTTACCAGCGACTTGGCGGCAGCTTTGCTTACCATCAGGCGTTTGACAAGCATCATAAATATGTGCTGAGCGCAGGCGCGGGTGTTAGCTTTGTGGTGCGGTCGGTCAACTTTTCTAAATTCTATTTCAACAATCAATGGGTCGAGGACATGGGGTTCAACACGGCCGTCAATTCCAATGAGCCGGTGCAGCGAGAGAGCTTTCAGATGTTGGATGTGAATGCAGGATTGCACTTCGGGGGTCAGGTACACGAGCAGGTGAAACTCGATTTGGGCATTTCAATGATGCACCTCAATCGTCCGCGCCATTCGTTTTTCAACAACAACGAGCAACTGGGCTTTCGCTATCAGGCCGAGGCGGGCGTGAAGTATCAAATCGACCAGCAGTTATCTATTGTGTTCAACGGGTACTATGGTTATCAGAAGGCCGCATCGGAATTGGTGCTCGGCTCTTTGTTCAGCTACGCCATCTTAGATAAAATTTCCGAAAACCCTGCCCACACGTTCTATGTAGGGGCCTACTATCGCCTGAAGGATGCCCTGGCGCCTGTGGTGGGTTATCAGTATAAGCAATGGCGATTGCTTTTGAGCTACGACATTACCCTGTCGAAGCTATTGACCGCCAGCCGCAGCAATGGCGGCCCCGAAATTTCGCTCGTGCACACCGGCAGCTGGCAAAGGCAGTTTAATAAGAAGCTTTATTGTCCGAGGTTTTGAGGCGAGAAGGTTCGCGGTTGGCGGATAACGGTTCACCGTAATGCAAAATCATTTCTCTGTTTCTTATCCTAAAACAAAAACTCCCCGAAGTTTGCACCGCAGGGAGTTGGTTGGATAGTTGCCGGTTATTTTTTAGTTGGCTTTTTCTTCGGTTCACGTTCTTTGAAAAGATATTGATATCTACCTAAAATAGATTCGAGGTTTTTATAGTGTTTTTTAGGTAATGCTTCCGACCAATCTACTAATTCCGGCAACAAGAGTCTAAGTCCGACAGCAAAGGCACTCGGTTTCTTCTCCTTGGCACCTGCCTTTTTCTTCTTCACCACCGCCTTCTTTTTCGCCTTTGCCATATTGGTTCTGTTTAGATGATTGGTTTACAAATCCTCATTTTGCCAGCCCCAAAGTCTCCATGTATTTCTATAAGTTTGAGGATAATTGGCGCGAATGGCCAGCAAGAGCGCATCCATCGCATCTGATAAATACTCCCACAACACATCGCGCGTGCCAATGTAGCTGGCCACTTGCCCATCTGTATCACTTCCGGCTGCCAGGGCAGGTACATAGGCCGTAAGCAAGGCATCCAAAAACGTGTCGCCAAAAGGATAGTTGACACCAGTAAAACCCGCAGCCGTGCAGGCATCCTTGGCCATCTGCAAAGCATTCTTCCGCTCGTTGCGGTCAGTAGGCCATATATAAGAGTCATGCCGATGCACAATACCAAACTGCGCATAGTGGCTGGGCGCATTGTTCGGATTCCATTTACCAATGCAATAGCCCTTCAAATCTGACAAACGATTATCTATCTGCTTATCCAGATTCTCCAGGGTCTGGGTCTCCTCCGGTCGGTCGGCACCGATGCTCACACGCGTATTCACCGCAGCCTCATAATCATTGGCCTTCGTCTTAAAAATAGATTCATCCGTCCACTGCAAAGTAATCTGTGGGTTAGCTGTAAACGACAGCGATATTTTCTGTACTAAATCGCGTCTGTCCTGCTGCGCAATGGGAAATTGGGGGTATTTAATGTTCTCCATATTGATGTTATTTTATAACGAAAATACCGGATTGACCTTATTTGAAAAACAACCAAATGCCGGATTTTTTCCACAGAAAATATTCATTTTTTCAACAGCCCAAAATATAGTTCCGTGTTACCTCTGACCAAGTTATTTACCCTTCCAAAGATTTAAACAGAACCCATGAAATACATTTTCGGGTGGAAGAATACCTCCGTAGTTCCCACGGCATATACATTTGGGCAAAATATGACCTCCGTAGCTCCCATGGAATATACATTTGGGCAAAATGTGACCTCCGTGGCTCCCATGGAATATACATTTGGGCAAAATGTGACCTCCGTGGTTCCCACGGAACATACATTTGGGCAAAATGTCGGTTCCGTGGGCAATTTTTAATCCATTTTTGGGTAAAAACAGAGGAAAACACGGTCTGACCTTGGTCAGACTAAACATAGACGCAGCCCCCTTTGGTCTGCAGACAGTCTATCTGGCAGAGAGACAAAACCCCTCTCCCATCATTTTTCCTACTTTCACACCACCTACATATAATATAGACAAAACCACATGAGCCCGCTGCGCGAGCAGATAGCCGTGGGTAAAATCATTAAGACTGATTAGACAAAACGAAACGCACTTAGCCGTATGCAACCTTGGCTTGGCTGCATTGTTTCATCACCATAAAATTTGGGATAGAAATTTTGAATAGAAATCAGAGGCCGAGGTGCTTTTGAATCAAAAGTCCATCACCACCCTCTCAACAACGGAACTAAACTATCTGTTTTTTTACCAGCGAATAAGCGCGCTGGCCCACATGAACCCGCTGCCGAAAGCCGCCACAGCAATCAGGTCGCCATCCTTCACGCGACCCTGCTCCCAGGCTTCGCACAAACCTATAGGGATAGAAGCCGCGGTCGTGTTGCCATATAAATGGATGTTCGACAACACTTTTTCGTCCGGCAAATTCATTTCCTTTTGCACTGCTTGCGTAATGCGCCCGTTGGCCTGATGAGGAATCAGCAAATCAATATCCTCATCCTTCAAATTGCATTCCGCCAATGCCTCCCGAATCACCTCCGGGAAATATTTCAAGGCATTTACAAACACCAGCTTGCCATTCATGTACGGCAGCAACTCGCCCTTTTCCATCATGTCGGCAGTAAACCGCACTTTTCTACGGCTACCCGGATGCTCCAGATACAGTTCTTCGGCAAAATGCCCATCACTATGCAACTTCGTAGTCAGAATTCCCTTATTCACTTCATTCGTAGCTTCCAGCACTATCGCCCCCGCACCATCACCAAATATCACCGCCATGTTCCTACCCCGGTCGCTCCGCTCAAACACATTCGACTGCACTTCCGACCCTACCACCAGCACCGTTTTGCACATCCCGGTTTTAATAAACTGGTCCGCCACACTCAACGCATAAATAAAACCCGAGCACTGAGCCTTAACATCAAAAGCAGGTATCTGCCTGAATGGTAATTTGCGCTGCAACAACACCCCCGAGCCCGGAAAATTATAATCAGAACTCAGCGTAGCCATCACAATCATATCCACGTCCTCTGCCTTTTTGCCCGCTCGCGCCAGCGCCATCTCAGCCGCATGAGCGGCCATACTCGATACGGTATCTTCACCTTCCTTAAAAAATCTTCTTTGCTTAATTCCCGTGCGCTCCATGATCCACTCATCGGTGGTATCCATCATTTTAGATAGGTCATCGTTCGTCACCACCGTTTCGGGAACATACATTCCCACTCCCGTAATTTTACTCGAAGGCATAAGCTGCTTTATTTTTGAGCTAAATAAGTTGCCGGATTTTTCAGAAACTCCACCTTGCATTCAGGTGAGCAAAATCCATATAATTTGTTTTCGAAAGAAGCCGTATCAGCAATACCCCCTTCATTGAGTGGCATACCGCAAACGAAATCCTGAGTAGAACCGAGTTGTGACAATTTCACATCCACCGTTTTAGGGTCAGGCACCGGAGTAGTGGTAGTCTTCTCGGTAGAATTATGGTTGCAGGAAAAAAGGAAAAGGGTTGCGAAAATGTTCAGTAGCAAAAGTAGGTTCTTCATGATAAGCGTTTTAACGGGGGCTAATGTAAGTTATAATTTGAAATGAAATTTTGAACATCAATAGGTTCGGGCAATACCGCTGATAACTAAAATGATAAGCGGCATAGGCAAATCGCCATCCAGTTGCCACTCTCTTTCGGGGTGCACACTACTCCATGGCTTAATCGTTCCGTTTTCGATGGTGTATTGGTTGGCCCAGTCGGTATCCCACACCGGCTTTATCTGCCTTCCATCCCAACTCCACTCTTCCGCCCGATTGGTTCGCCAAAT
>CANJVG010000146.1 GCA_947478005.1 Bacteroidota bacterium | reverse complement strand
TGTCCATTACACTTGTTTCGAACCTAAGTGATTACACTTCTGCCGATATTAATTTTTATTCGTGGTCACCCATTTTGGGATTGAATTGTGCTGACTGTGCATCCGTAATTGCTACTCCTTATGCAAATACCAGCTTTAATTTAACGGTAAATTATTTGCATGATTGCAGCGTTTCGCAAACTTTAACCATCTTAGTAGGGAATGGAGAAGATTTTTTTGTGCCCAATGCTTTTTCACCCAACGGAGACGGCAACAATGACATCTTAGTAATATATGGTTCAGGATTAGCAAAGGCCAACATGAAAATCTTTAACCGCTGGGGGGAGAAAATTTTTGATTCACAGAATCAGTGGTTAGGTTGGGACGGAACTTATAAAGGGGAAATTCAAAATTCCGGAGTTTATACTTACTACTTGGAAGGTGTTTACTTAAACGGAAAAAAGAGAGAGAAGAAAGGAACAATCAATTTGATTCGATAAAACAATAACGTAAGATACAATTACTTAAACGAAACTTTTATATTCAAAATCCGATAAAAGAAATGGTGGAGTCTGTCAACTTTATTTTGCCAAAGATTTTGCGGAACCAAAATATTTTTATTTTAGATGAAATTTAAACCCGAGAAAATGAAGAAAGTTCTACAATTAATGGTGCTTGTCGTAGTGATGTTGAAGGCATCTGCACAAGATCCCCACCTCTCTCAATTTTACATGTCGCCTCTTTATCTTAATCCTGCTATGGCAGGAGCTTTTGATGGCAATTATAGATTAACCGGATTGTTTCGTGGTCAGTGGGGGGAAGTATTGCGCAACGAGCAAACACCAATGTATCGTACCTACACATTCTCTGCAGACTTTAGAACAAACAAAGGCTTTATGAAGGGTGATGCATTCGGTTTCGGAGCATCTTTTGTTGGCGATCAAGCCGGTGAATCGAAGTTTGGTTATAATGTTGGAGGATTGGCCTTAGCTTATCACAAATCTTTAAACCAAAAAAACACTAACTATCTCACGCTTGGATTTTCTTCTCAAATTTTTCAACAAACGATAGATTTCTCTCGTCTACAATTTGGAAGTCAATGGGATGGAAATGCGTATAACTCGTTGTTGCCGACTAATGAATTTCTCGTTGACAACAAACTCTTGTATTGGGATGTAAATGCTGGTTTATTGTGGTATATGAAAATATCTAAGAGGTCGAGCGTATATCTTGGATTCTCCACGTTTCACATAAACCGACCATCAATATCTTTCTTAGGTGATAAAAACGTCAAATTGAATATGAAATTTGTAGGACATGGAGGAATCCGTTTCCCATTGAAAGGCAGATTTGATTTACAGCCAAAGTTTATTGTAATGAGCCAAGGGAAATCGCTTGAAATGATTTTGGCAGCAGATTTCAGAATTTTGTTTGAAGAAAGATATCCCGAGGGGAACAATTTCCGAATCGGGGCTATGTTCCGCATGGTAGGCGGAGACCCTAATGCTCCTTGGAGAGATAAGAGACTAGTAGGAGAGTCTGTGGTGTTAGATGCGGGAGTGGTTTGGAATGGACTGGAACTTGGTGTAGCTTACGACATAAACGTTTCGCAATTAATCAGTGGAACAAAATCTAAGGGAGGATTTGAAGTAGGTCTTACTTACATTGGAAAATGGAAAAAGAGAGGACCGCAGACAATGTTTTGTCCTAGATTCTAAATTGGTATTTTCATATACATGAAAGCGCCATCGAAAATTTCGATGGCGCTTTCATGTATATCTCACTTGGTTTAACTCGGGAAAAACCAAATCAAATTCTATTTTTAGTGCGTAATGAAAAATATACAGCTAAAACATTTTAGTGCCCTTCTTTTTTTGCTCCCGCTTTTTTCCGTTGCTCAACTCAATGACAATTTTTCAGATGGCGATTTCACCAACAGTCCTACTTGGGATGGCAACACCGCTTCTTTTGAAATAGCCGGTGACTCATTGCATAGTATCGGACCCCAAGTAAGTTCATCTATCTATTTATCTACAGCGAATAGCTTAATTGACTCGATTGAATGGAATTTTCTGATTCGCTTAAATTTCAATCCAAGTTCAACAAATCAGGTTCGTGTTTTTCTGGTTTCTGATCAACCGAATTTATCGGGAAGTTTGAATGGCTATTTTGTTCAGTTTGGGGAAACGGGTACCGCTCCTGATTCACTAGATATTTTTAAACAAGTAGGAAATACTGTCACAAAAGTATTTACTGGTTCTGCGGGAATTATGACAAGTACAACAATTAATTCCGTACGAGTGAAAGTTATTCGTCACGCTGGCGGTAATTGGGAAGTGTATGCCGATAATGCGGGAGGTTCGGCTTATAATGCGGAAGGAAGTTTTGTGGATAATAGCATTAGCGCTACATCCTATTTCGGTGTCACCTGCAAGTATTCTACAACTTCACGTTCGAACCTCTATTATTTCGATGATTTCAAGATTGATTATCTGCATCCGGACATTATCAAACCAAGTGTCGTAAATGTAAATGTGCTTACACCTTTCACTATTGATGTGAAATTTTCAGAACCACTCAGTCTTATTTCTGCGCAGACCCCTGCTAATTATTCAGTCAACAATTCCATTGGCAATCCACTTGCTGTTTCTCGTGATGCTGGTGATTTGAGTTTGGTGCACCTCACCCTTTTGAATGCTTTTCAGAATTCAGTGAATTATGTTCTTAGCATTTCGGGAGTACAGGATGTAGCTGCAAATACGATGAATCCCTTTTCTTATCCGTTTGCTTTTTATTCGCCTGTTGCTGGTGATGTGCTCATTAATGAAATAATGGCTGACCCTGACCCACAGGTCGGTTTGAGACCAGTAGAGTTTGTGGAATTGTATAACAAGTCAGTATATCCCGTTTCCTTAAATGGGTGGAAATTTTCAGATGGTTCTTCAACGGTAAATCTTCCAGGCATTACGATTCTGCCAGATCGCTTTCTTATAGTCTGTTCTTCAGATAACGTTGATTCTTTTTCGACAAACATTGCAATCGCAGCAGTAGGATCTTTTCCTTCTTTGAATAACTCAGGCGATAATTTGTTGTTGCAGGATAATTTAGGAAACACAATTCACTCAGTTAATTATTCCGATAGCTGGTATAATGACAATGTGAAAAAGAACGGAGGTTGGACATTGGAAATGATTGATACGGGTAACCCTTGTAGTGGTAAGGAAAATTGGAGTGCCAGCACCGATTTTACCGGAGGTACACCTGGGAGAAGAAATTCGATTCAAGGAAATAATCCGGATACTATTCCTCCGCAATTATTGCGAGCTTCAATACAAGGCGGCAATACATTACTCCTCTACTTTAATGAAGCTATCCCAACAACTTCAGCAGCAGTAGCCGGAAATTATTTTGTGAATAATGGCGTAGGTAATCCCACTACAATTAATGTGGGTAATGCAGATAACACGATTTGGCAGCTCACTTTCTCTCAAAATTTTTCTTCAGGAATTATTTACTCGTTGCGAGTTTCTAATGTAAGTGATTGTAACGGAAACAGGATTAGTCTTTTTGACGCTGCACGTTTTGCCATAGCAGATTCAGCTAAGTCTAATGATGTAATTATTAATGAAATTCTTTTCAATCCACAAACAGGTGGGTATGATTTTGTCGAGCTATATAATCGTTCTGCAAAAGTGATTGATTTGAAGCAACTTGATATTCTTGAATTGGATATTTCAAATCCTCAAACGATATTAGAACAATCAGCTGCTTCTTCAGAAAGCTATTTGCTTTTCCCCCAGGAATATGTCGTCCTTACAGAATCGCGGGATAATATTTTACAAAACTATTTTGTAGAAAATCTGACACACATCATTGAAATTTCGTTGCCGAATTATGATGACAATCAAAGTATTTGCCTGTTGAAAGTCCACAATGGCGAAACCATAGATTCGTTAACATATGACCATAACTGGCACTTTCCTTTGTTAGACGTTGAAGACGGGGTTTCACTAGAACGTATAGATTTTGACAAAGCTACGGTGGATAAAAGCAATTGGCATAGTGCCGCTTCAACTGCCGGATTTGCCACTCCTACTTTTGTCAACTCGCAATATTCTGAAACCGGAATTACAAGCGATGAAATAAAGGTAGACCCCGAAGTTTTTACTCCTAACAATGATGGAGAGAAGGATTTTACTTTCGTTCATTACAAATTTACCGAGGCAGGTTATTCTTTGAACATTCGTATTTATGATTCAAAAGGAAGAGAAATACGAACCATTGCTAAAAGTGAGCTTACGGGTAGCGAAGGAAAATTTATGTGGGATGGTATTGATGATGACAACCAAAAAGCACGAGTTGGCATCTACATTGTGTTTGTGGAGGTTTTTAATTTACAAGGTAAAGTGAAGCGGTTTAAAAAGCAGGTTGTATTGGGCGCAAAATTAGATTGATTTCCAACTTTGCATTTTCGGCAAATTACTTTTACTTTAACGTCTAATTCAAAAATACATTTCATGAGAAAGATTTATTCTTTCCTTTTTTCAATAGCCGTTGTGTCTTTGGCTTCTGGTCAAGCCTTATTTAATAATAACGGTGCCGATATTTATGTGAAGGATGGAGGCTTAGTAATTGTAAAAACAGGCTCCCTTTACAACAATCAAATTGCCGGTGTTGGAGTATTGAATAATTCAGGAACCGTGATTGTGGAAGGGAATGTAATCAATGACGGAACAATCACTGCCGCAGGAGATACGGTTCGCTTATCCGGGGATTGGATAAATAATAGCGTTTACACAAGTGCAAATAGTTGGGTGGAAATGAACGGAGGTGCTCAACAAATTACAGGAACAACGGTGACCACTTTCAATAACTTAAATCTTTTAGGCGGAAACGCTGTGAAAAGCCAAACTCTTGATGCAGTTACTTCAGGGGCGTTAGTATTAAACGATGCTGAATTAGCAACAGATATAAATGAAATGTTGGTAACGAATACCAACCCCAATGCGATTACCCGCAACAATGGCTTCGTTAGTTCACTTAATACCGGAAAGCTTTCCCGAAACACACTTGCTTCAAGTGCCTATATCTACCCCGTTGGTTCTCCATCTTCTATCAATCCTCCAAGTATTTTTCGCCCTATTGAGTATTCCCCTTCTGCCGGTGCTGCCAATACTTATGGAGCAATGGTCGTTAAAGGCGATGCTACATTGGATGGCTATAATGTAACTACTATGGATAGTATTTTGTGCAAAGTGAATCCGAATTTTTATCACAGACTGTATCACAGCAATGGCAATACAGCCACAGCTCTTCGTATGTTTTTTGACCCCAGTACAGATGGAGAATGGACCGAAGGGGCGCATTGGGATTTGCCAAATCGCTGGAATAATCTTGGAATGTCAACCGCAGGTAACGGACTTGGGCTTTCAACAGTTCAGGTTTCTGGCGTTAATGATTTTCAACCGGAACCTTTTGCTTTAGCCAGGAAGAAATTTACTGTAGATGCAGGGCCAAACGCCAGCATTTATGAAGGGGAATCCACCGATTTTAACCCTACGATTGGAGCACCAACAATTGCTTCTGTAGAATGGACCCCTCCCATCTCTTTAACATGCACAACTTGCGAAACACCTACTGCTGCTCCGGCCGTTACCACTCTTTACTCCATTAAAGTGACAGATGAGGCAGGTTGTGTTGCCTCTGATTCTTTATTGGTAAAGGTAGCCCCTTCTGATTTTTTGGTTCCTACCGCTTTCTCGCCAAACGGTGATGGGGTGAATGATTTATTTCATCCGCTCAACAAGAATTTACAGAAACTCAATTTCGAAGTTTACAACCGTTGGGGTGAAAAGGTTTATCAAACCAATGACCCGCGTGAAGGTTGGGATGGCGTGTTTCAAAGCGTTCAACAGGATTTGGGTGTCTATGTTTGGAAGAGCGAGTACCAGTTGTTGGGTGCTACCAAATCTAAGACTGCCAGCGGAAACGTAACTCTGGTTCGTTAGTCATTTTTCGACTCCTTTTTTTTGAATTCACATACCTTCTGCCTAACGGGAGTTATCCTTTACCTCTTAGTTTATTTAACTCCGCGTAAAGCATGCTTACTTCCAAAATTGTGAATACTGCGTAATAAAAAAGGAAGTGAAGAATAAGTGCCGTTTTATTATCGGCAGAAAAAAGCAGGAAGACAATAACCAGAAAAACGTAAAACATAAATTTGAAAACGGTAGCAGCCAGATATTTCTGCACAAACAGCTTTCCTTCACCATTAGACGATTTCAGTAAAATTAAATGTATGGCAGTAACCGATGCTGCAAAAATTCCGAGCAAAAGGAATCCATCCTTCATGCGCATATTTTCTGCCACCTGTCTATTCCATAAAAACTCTACTGCTATACAGATGACGGAAAGAATGAAAACAGCCAATAAGAATTTGAGAGATGATGACTTCATATAGACCGCGAAGCAAAAAACTTATTTTGGAAACATCATTTAAACCCAAATCTTTTCTTGCATCGGAAGAACTTTCATTTAATTTCGAAGGCACTAACCAAATTTACTTTTTATGAAAAGACTATTACCCACTTTGTTTTTGCTGCTAAGTTTGTTTACAAACGCTCAATATTTTCAGGGCTTAAGAAGCAGTTCTTTTGGAGGAGTAACCAATGTCGATTACAACCCCGCCATAGCCGACAATCATTTTATGGTGGATATTAATTTGATCGGACTGGGAATGAACATGACCAACAATTATGTGGGATTAAGTCGCGATAAAATGTTGCACTGGGGGTCGCGCACCGGAAATTTGCAGGATAATTATTTACAGGAGCGGGTTAATGGTCATGATAAATCGGCCGTGATAGCTGCCCAGGTGCAAGGGCCGCTTTCCTTTATGTGTTCCTGGGGCGATGGAGGCAGCAAGAATAACAATGCCTTTGCATTTTCTTATCACATCAATACCGTAACAAACGTTGACAAATTCGATGAAACCTTTGCGCGTATTGCCTACCTGGGAGCGGGTACTAAAGCACAGTCCATGCTGAACTACTTATCGAAGGGATTGAATAATGTGAACCCGTCAGCAAAAACATTGACATGGGCCGATTTTGACCTCACCTATTCACGGGTGGTGTATGACAAAGGGGACCATTTTATTAAATTCGGAGGTACGCTTAAATTTTTGTTAGGGATAGCCGGTGCTTATGCCCACGTTGACAATCTCCAATATAAATGGAAGAATTTCGATACGCTCTCGGTGTTCAACTCGCAGGCGCACTATGCCTACTCACAGGGTTTCGTTACTTCAAAAGGATACGCGACTGATAATTATTCGCAGAACGTTAAAGACCTGTTCAACTACAAATATTCTTACCCTTCTGTAGCTGTTGACTTAGGCGTTATCTATGAGTGGAGACCCGAAAAGGAGGCATTGAAGAATAAGTCTTACAAAAACGTTTGGCTCAATGTTCAAGACCTTTATAAATTATCTGCCGGGTTTAGTGTGATGGATTTAGGGGCTATTCGCTTTAAGAAAGGAGAATATAGCGGTAACTTTTCGGCAACCATTTCAGACTGGAGAGTAGGCAGTGCCAAATTTCCTGATGGGTTACAAAGCATTGATGATACCGTTCGCGCCAATTTTAAGGTAAGCTCCGATAACAAGAATTACTTTACCATGTGGTTGCCAACCCGCTTCAATCTTTTTCTCAATTACAATATCGCTTACGGATTTGGTTTAAATCTTTCCTCTACTATTTCACCTAACATGGCGCCTAACCGAAACATGGTGCATCAGGCTTCTGTATTGGCGCTTACGCCTAAGTATGATTACTTATGGTTTGGCGCTTACCTGCCCGTGAGCTATGATTTCAAAGGCAATGTAAATATGGGTTTAACACTGCGCGTAGGTCCGCTGATTGTAGGTATGCAGGATATACTTGGTCTGTTTGCCAAAAAATTTGTGTACAACACCGATGTACATGTAGCTCTCAAACTGCCTATTCCTTTTTTACATCCTAAAGATGCTGCTAAATCTAAAAAAGCAATAGTGCAGGCTGACCGCGATTTGGATGGCACGCCTGATAAAATTGACAGGTGCCCTGATGTACCCGGACCGAAGGAATTGCAAGGCTGTCCCGATTCGGATGGTGATGGTATTGTGGACATGGAGGATTCCTGTGTGCGCGATAAGGGTGTAGCTTTATTTTATGGCTGCCCTGACCGCGACAGCGATAACGTGCAGGATAAGCTGGATGAATGCCCGGATCTTGCAGGCTTGCCCGAATTTAAAGGTTGCCCTGACCGCGATAGCGATGGCACGCCTGACAAGTCGGATTTATGTGCCGATGTGCCGGGTGATGTCAACCATGCCGGTTGTCCGGATACAGATCATGATGGGGTGTATGATGATAAGGACCGTTGTATAAACACTCCGGGGCCGAAAGAAAACAATGGTTGCCCATGGCCCGATAAGGATGGTGATGGAATTTTTGACAAGGAAGATGAATGCCCTACAGTATATGGCGTGCCCGAAAACAAGGGCTGCCCGAAGTTAGCCAAGAAGGAATTGGAAACTTTGAAATTTGCATTTGATAATCTGGAGTTTCAAACAGGCAAAGACATTATTACCTCCGGTTCATACCCTTCTCTAAATGCCTTAGCCAACTTGTTGGTGAAGAAAGAAACATACGGTTTGCGTATAGAAGGACATACAGATAATGTAGGTAGCGATGAACGCAACTTGATTCTATCGCAACAAAGAGCTACCGCTGTAAAAACATATTTGGAAAAGAAGGGAGTTAGTGGCGGAATGTTGGATGCTACGGGTTATGGTGAAGCGAGACCGATAGCGGATAACGATACCCCTGAAGGGAGACAGAAAAACCGCAGAGTGGAAATGAAGATTACTTTTCATTAAAAAGAACTTCTGCATTTATCTACCGAAGGCATCTCTTAAACAGATGCCTTCGGTTTTTTTATGTCCGAATCCTTTTTGCAATCCTGCAAATTCATATAGGTTTGCGCCCGCAATTTTAAATACATGAAAGAATACGCTACCCTTCTCACCGATCTTACAGACGGCATTCTACTCGTTACCATTAACCGCGAAGACAAATTGAACGCACTCAACAAAACAGTGGTGAATGAGTTGGATGATGTGTTGGATGAAATTTATTCCAATCCCGAAATCAAGGGAGTAATCATCACCGGCAAAGGAGCCAAGAGCTTTGTTGCAGGAGCCGACATCACTGAGTTTACCGGTATGAGTGCCGAGCAGGGAAAAGCGCTGGCCCAAAGAGGACACGATGTGTTTGATAAAATTGAAATGAGCCCCAAACCGATTATTGCTGCAGTAAACGGTTTTGCTTTGGGTGGAGGGTGTGAATTGGCCATGGCCTG
>CANJVG010000145.1 GCA_947478005.1 Bacteroidota bacterium | reverse complement strand
GAGATGCCCGAGTTTGCTTTTATAGGCAGGTCAAACGTGGGAAAGAGTTCCCTTATCAATTATTTGTGTGGAAGAAAAAAGCTTTCAAAAGTGTCCAACACACCCGGAAAGACTCAAACAATCAACTACTTCGACATCAATGGTGTCCTTCAATTTGTCGATTTGCCGGGTTATAGTTTTGCCAAAGTTTCTATCGAAATGCGCAACAAGTGGAACAATATGATTCGCAACTACATCCTGCATCGCGAGCAACTGATGTATGTCTGCCAGTTGATTGATGCCCGGGTTCCGCCACAAAAAATTGATTTGGAGTTTATCGGTTGGATGGGAAAGAACCATGTTCCTTTAGTAATTGTATTTACCAAAGCCGACAAACCCGGAAGCAAAGAAGCCTCCACCAATATCCAGAACTTTAAAAATGCCCTATTAAAAGAATGGGATGAGTTGCCGGTAATGTTTGTGACTTCGTCCGAAAAGAAGATAGGAGCAGAGGCAATTCTTACATTTATTGAACAATCTGCCCAAACTTACCATGATTCTAAGAAATCGCCTGCTTAGGTTGGAATTTTCGAAGAATTTGACTCAAAATTCCTTTTGGTTTTGATTTTCGGAATCTAAACCTATATTTGCCGTCCCAAAAAATAAAATTTATGAAGAAAGATATTCATCCTGCAAATTACAGAACTGTTGTGTTCAAAGACATTTCATTGGATAAATCATGGTTAGGAAAGAGCACTTCCAACACCAAAGAAACTATGAAATGGGAAGACGGCAACGAATATCCATTGATTAAGTTGGAAATTTCAAGCGAGAGCCATCCGTTCTTTACCGGCAAAATGAAGCTGGTAGATACAGCAGGACGTATTGATAAATTCAAGAAACGATATACCAAGAAGGCAGCAGAAGAAAAACCTGCTGAATAAATTAAACAACGCCCCTGAAAAATCAGGGGCGTTTTCATTTTAAACTTAGTAGGTTTTATACTTTTAGCCGCATGAATCTGATATTGTTCGATTGCCATAAGACCCGGGAGAATCTTCTGCCGTTTACGTTCACTCGTCCGGTAGCCGATATCCGAATCGGAATACTAACCATTCGTGAAAAGTGGGAAAAGATATTGCACCAAGCCTCTTTTTCCTTAACCGAAGAATATTTGCAGGAAAAATTTCCTGCTTCCAAAGAATTATCTCCCGCACTTTATATTAACGGCTCGGTTCTGCCTAATGAGAACCTGGTTAGCGCAATTAAAAAACTGGGAGCCCTTCAAACCTTAACCGTTAAAGGGAAAATAATTGCGTTCAAAACCGAAAAACACCATCTCAATTACGAAAACTTCGAAGCCATAGCCAAAGGGTTTACGCCTGTTGAGTACGCAGAGCCGTTGTTCTGCATGGAGAACCTTTGGGATCTTTTTAAATTGAATGGGGAAGCTTTGAAAGCAGACTTTGACCTTATAACAAAGGGAAGAAAGTCGCAAAAACTAAGTGAGACTAATACACTGATTGGTTCAGCAGAAAACCTTTTTATTGAAGAATGCGCAGTGGTGGAAGCAAGCACATTGAACACCAACACGGGGGTAATTTATATTGGTAAGGATGCTGAAGTAATGGAAAATTGTGCTGTGCGGGGACCTTTTGCTTTGTGCGACCATGCGGCACTCAAAATGAGTACGAAAGTATATGGAGCAACCACACTGGGCCCCTATTGTAAAGCGGGAGGAGAACTTAACAACGTTATATTTTTTGGATACAGCAACAAAGCACACGATGGCTTCTTGGGAAATGCTGTTCTGGGCGAATGGTGCAATTTAGGTGCTGACACTAACAACAGCAACCTGAAAAACAATTACAGCTCCGTTGAAATATTCAATTATAGAGAAGGTAAACCGGTAGACACGGGCCTAACGTTCTGCGGTTTGTTTATGGGGGATCATTCCAAGAGCGGCATCAATACCATGTTTAATACGGGAACTGTAGTTGGAGTAAGTGCCAATATTTTTGGGGGAGACTTTCCACCAAAGTTAATTCCGTCTTTTAGCTGGGGAGGAACTAAATGGTTGCGCACTTTTTCATTTGAAAAGTCGATTGAAGTGGCTGCTAAGGTGATGGAGCGCAGAAGTATAAAATTAGAAGAAGCGGATGTAAAGATTCTAAAAGCAGTTTTTGAAAAGGAAGCTAAATACAGAAGAGATTAAATGAGCAAACAGAACTTGAGCAGAAGAAAAATAGTGGCCGCCAACTGGAAAATGAACCTTGACATTGACGAGGCTGCAGAATGGTTGGGAGAAGTGGGGCCGGCTTTGAAGGATGATGACTGCGATGTATTTGTATTCCCTTCATCGGTTATGATTGGTGATTTGATGGACATGTATGAAGGTGATATGCTTGTTTTTGGCGCACAAAATTGTTCGCATAAGGATAGCGGGGCTTATACAGGAGAGGTATCCGCTAAGCAATTAGCTAGCGTAGGAATTGAGTTAGTTATTCTTGGTCACTCAGAGTGCAGAGAGCACTTTGGAGAAACAAATGAAATCATAAAGCAAAAGCTTCAGCAAGCTGTTCAAAATGAGTTAATGCCTATCTTCTGCTGCGGTGAACCATTAGAGGTTCGCAACAAGAACGAGCAAAAGAATTATGTGAAGCAACAATTAGAGGAAAGCCTTTTTGGCTTCTCGGCTGCAGCTATCACCGATATAATTATTGCTTACGAACCTATATGGGCAATAGGAACCGGTCTAAATGCTACACCTGAACAAGCGCAGGAAATGCACGCTTTTATTCGTGCAGAAATTGCTGCGAAATATTCTAATGAAATTGCACAGCAGATTAGAATTCTTTACGGTGGCAGTTGCAAGCCTACCAATGCGAAGGAGTTATTTGCCTGTGCTGATGTGGATGGAGGCTTGATTGGAGGAGCATCACTAAATCCAAAGGATTTCTTAGCCATTATCAGAGCGCTGTAAAATAGTTTCCACAAAGCCACGTATGAAAGTCGTAGGATTCTCTTTTATCAAAAATGCAGAGATTTGCGATTATCCTATTCGGGAAGCCATTCAATCCATTTTGCCTTTATGTGATGAAGTAATAGTAACGGTAGGGAAAAGCAACGATAATACCTTAGCTTTAGTTCGCGATATTCATCCTCGAAAAATAAAAATCATAGAAACCATTTGGGATGATAATTTGCGCGAAGGTGGAAGAGTTATGGCCGTGGAAACCGACAAAGCATTTCAAGCGATTTCTGAAGATGCCGATTGGTGTTTTTATATCCAGGCAGATGAGATAGTCCACGAAAATTCGTTGAATGCAATTCGTGAAAGTATGCTGAAATGGAAAGATGATACACGAGTGGAAGGTTTATTGCTTGACTTCATTCATTTTTATGGTTCCTATAATTATGTAGCTGATGCTTACAACTGGCACAGAAATGAAATTCGCATTATCAGAAACGACAAAAGCATTTTTAGCTATAAAGACTCAATGGGTTTTCGCAAACAACCGAACGGAAAGCTGCAGGTAAAGAATTCCGGTGGCCTGATTCATCATTACACGGCCGTGAAATCACCTGAGCAAATGATGAACAAAACCAAAGCATTCACGGCTTTGTTTCACAGCGATGAAAAGCTACAAGAGCAGTTCGGCAACAACACCGATTACGATTTCCATAAAATAGATTCGCTCAAAAAGTTTAAAGGCACGCATCCTGCTTTGATGCTGGAAAGAATAAATCGCATGAACTGGAACTTCGAATTTGATACTTCCAAAAGCAAAATGAAACTCAAATACCGAATCAGGAAATGGATTGAACAACTGACCGGGAAAAACATTGGGGAGTATAAAAATTACAAATTGCTATAGCTGATTGCTTGCTTTCACCATTTACTGCTAACCTTTTCTATATTTGACTTTCGGTATGGAAATAATCATTCGCTCCGCAAGAATCATTGACACCGGCTCTCCTTTTAACAATCAGGTTAAAGATATTTTAGTCAGCAACGGCAAAATCAAAAAGATCGGTCCTAAGCTGACGAACACGTCTAAAGCTAAAGAAATTAAAGCTGACAATCTTCACGTCTCTTTGGGATGGTTTGATTTGAACACTTTTCTCGCTGACCCGGGCTACGAACAAAAAGAAACTATTGAAACCGGATGTGCAGCCGCGGCCTTTGGAGGCTTTACCCATATTTGTTGTATGCCCAACACACAACCGATAACTCAAACCAAATCGCAGATAGAATACGTATCGCGCAAATCGGCAGACGAAATTGTTAGTGTTCATCCTATTGGTGCTGTTTCTGAAAATTTGGAAGGACATAATCTGGCGGAGATGTATGACATGCGTAGTGCAGGCGCCATTGCCTTCAGCGATGGATTGAAGCCAAGTGCAAATGCGGGCATGGTGGAACGTTCATTGCTTTATGTAAAGGCTTTTGATGGTTTAATCATGAACCATCCTGAAGAAAAGAGCATATCAAAAAACGGAGCGATGAACGAGGGCGTAACCAGCACCAAACTTGGATTGCCCGGAGCTCCATCACTTGCCGAAGAAATATCTGTGAATCGGGATTTATACATTCTTGAATACACCGAATCGAAATTGCATCTGCTGGATATTTCTTTAAAGCGCAGTGTTGAATTAATTCGCAGTGCAAAAAAGAAAGGACTTAAAGTTTCTTCTTCTGTAAACGCCTATAACCTGATGCTTGATGAAACAGCGGTAGGAAGTTATAATACCAACTGCAAAGTGAACCCGCATCTACGTTCGAAAGAAGATATTGTGGCACTTGCAAAAGGACTTGCGGATGGCACCATTGATACTATTACATCAGCTCATCAGCCACAAGATGAAGAATGCAAGAAATTGGAATTCGATAAAGCTGATTTCGGAATGATTGGTTTGGAAACTTGCTTTGCCGTAGCGAATACGGCCCTAAAAGGTAAAGTTGACCTGACAAAGATTATTGAAGCATTTTCAAGCAATCCCAGAAAAATTCTTGGCCTGGGAAATACAATTGCTGAAGGAGCCGATGCCGATTTGACTTTATTCAATCCCGATTTGAAATGGACTTTTACAGAAGCTGATATAAAGTCAAAATCAAAAAACACAGCTTTCATCGGCACTGGTTTCTTAGGCAAATCACTCGGAGTAATTAATAAAGGGAAACTTCACCTAAACTAATATACCATGAACCCGGATTACAAACTTCCTATTCGTTACGGATTGATTGGCGGCATGATTATGGTCGCAATCAGTTTGATAACCTACATGTTCTATGCTACTCTGTTTGGTTCCATGTGGATTCAAATGGCTTTTGGGTTCCTGACAATGGGCATCATGATATTTATTCCTGTGTGGGGAACTGTTAGCTATAAACACGAAATGGGTTCGGTTACCTTCATTCAAGCGGTTACAGCTTCTATGATTATTATTTTCCTCACGCTGTTGTTTAGCAACATTATCGCTTATGTTATTCCTAATTGGCTCGATAAAGAATATGCGCAGCATTTGTATGATATCGTGGTAGCCAATACAACTGCAACCATGGAAAAATTCGGAAGCTCAGATGAAGATATTGAAAAGGCTATGGAGCGTGTTACACTTGAACAGTTTACACCAACCATTCTATCCACCTTGAAATCTTTCGGAATAAGTTTGGGGGTAGGACTTATTTTAAGTCTTATTGTTGCTTTATTCGTCAAGCGCCCTTCTAAAGATGGGGAAGTAAAAACAGAAGCATAGATGCAAATTTCCGTTGTTGTCCCTTTATTTAATGAAGAAGAATCGTTGCCCGAATTGACAGCGTGGATTGACCGTGTGATGAAAGCGAACAACTTCAGCTATGAGGTTTTGTTGATTGACGATGGAAGCAAAGACAAATCATGGACGGTTATTGAAAAACTATCTGCACAAGACTCAAATGTCAAAGGCATCCGCTTCCGCAGAAACTACGGTAAGAGTGCCGGCTTGCAGGTTGGTTTCTCTCATGCACAAGGAGATGTGGTTATTACGATGGATGCCGACTTACAGGATTCACCCGATGAAATTCCTGCGCTCTATAAAATGATTACGGAGGATGATTTTGATTTGGTAAGCGGTTGGAAACAGAAACGCTTTGACCCTATCACTAAAACGATTCCTACCAAGATTTATAATGGAGCCACGCGTGCTATGACCGGTATTCAACTGCACGATATGAACTGTGGATTGAAAGCCTATAAAAATGAAGTGGTGAAGAATGTGGAAGTGTATGGAGAGATGCACCGCTACATTCCGGTATTAGCAAAAAAGGCCGGTTACATAAACATTGGTGAAAAAGTAGTGCAGCACCAAGCGCGCAAATACGGTCAAACCAAATTCGGGATGGAACGCTTTCTCTATGGCTTTCTCGATTTGTTGTCTGTATCTTTCATGACCCGCTATGCCAATCGCCCTATGCATATTTTTGGCGGCTTGGGTGTATTGAGTTTCTTCTTAGGCTTCTGTATCGTTACCTATCTCACTGTTGCGAAATTCTTCTTCGAACAATATCGAATGACAGAACGACCGGTTTTCTATATCGCTTTGGTTTCTATTGTAGTTGGCGTGCAGCTTTTTGTGGCGGGCTTTTTAGGCGAATTGGTTTCGCGCAAAGCAGTGGATAGAAATCAATATGATATAGCTAAGTATCTGAACATCGGGAAATGAAAGTTATCATTCTCGGCTCTGCCCATCCTCTTCGCGGAGGTCTTGCTTCTTACAACGAACGTTTAGCGCGTGAGTTTATCCGTCAGGGACACAGTGTGCAGATTTACACGTTCAGCTTACAATATCCCGAATTTCTTTTCCCCGGCACCTCGCAATATAGCGATGCTCCCGCACCGGATGATTTGTATATCCATGTGAAAGTCAATTCGGTTAATCCTTTCAACTGGTATAAGGTCGGCAAAGAAATTGCGAAGCTGAATGCCGATTTAATGTTGGTGAAATTCTGGTTGCCTTTTATGGGTCCTTGCCTTGGCAAGATTTCGCGCATCGTTAAGGGCAATGGAAAAACAAAAGTTATTTCGATTCTCGACAACATCATTCCGCACGAAAAAAGATTCGGAGATTTTCAACTGGCTAAATACTTTGCCAGCAGCGTAGATGGTTTCATTGCCATGAGCGAATCGGTTTTAGAAGATTTAAAAAAGTTCGACACCCATAAGCCAAGGGCTTTTTCACCGCATCCATTGTTCGATAATTTTGGCGAAGCCATTAACAAAACCGAGGCTTATGAAAAACTCGGTCTTGCCATCAACGAAGAATACATTCTCTTCTTTGGTTTCATTCGCGATTATAAAGGATTGGATTTGCTGTTGCAGGCTATGGCGGACGCGCGCGTGCGTAACCTCAACATGAAACTGATTGTGGCCGGTGAGTTTTACACCGATTCAAAACCTTATGCGGATATGATTCAGCAACTGGGCATTCGCGATAGGCTCATTTTGAAGACCGATTTTATTCCCGATAATGAAGTGCGGAATTATTTCTGCGCAGCCGATATGGTGGTGCAGCCTTACAAGCACGCTACACAAAGCGGTGTCACGCAAATATGTTATCACTTCGACCGGCCGATGCTCGTGACGAATGTGGGTGGCTTGCCCGAAATTGTGCCGCATGGCAAAGTAGGTTATGTGGTAGAGCCGAACCCTACTGCCATTGCCGATGCGCTGGTTGATTTCTATGCTAACCATCGCGAGTTTAAAATGCGCGACAACATCAAAACGGAAAAGAAAAAATACGCCTGGAGCGAAATGCTGAAGAAGATTTCTGAAGTGGCCGCACAGATTCATTTGTAATTTGTAATTACTAATTCGTTATTAGCAGCATGATTTACAGAAGCAAAGCCCCTCTTCGTCTTGGTTTGGCCGGTGGCGGCACCGATGTTTCCCCTTACTCCGATTTATATGGCGGGGCTATTCTTAACGCCACCATAGGCATGTATGCGTATGCCACTATAAAGCCTTTGACCGGAAAGAAAATTCACATCAAGGCCATTGACCGCAATGAAGAAATTGTGCTGGCTGCTGAAAAGAAACTGCCCATTAATGGTCAACTTGATTTAGCTAAAGGGGTTTACAATCGTGTAGTAAAGGACTTCACCAAAAAACCTTTCGCCTTTGAATTGACTACTTATGTCGATGCGCCTCCGGGCTCGGGCCTTGGTTCTTCTTCTACCTTAGTAGTGGCTATTCTCGGTGCATTTGTAGAGTGGCTCAAACTGCCTTTGGGCGAATATGATATTGCGCACCTCGCTTACCGCATCGAGCGCGAAGATTTATTGATGCAGGGTGGCCGCCAAGACCAATATGCCGCCACCTTTGGCGGAGTGAACTACATGGAGTTTTACGCCAACGATAAAGTGATTGTGAACCCACTGCGCGTGAAAGATAAATGGCTGCACGAACTCGAAAACAACCTGATTCTTTTCTTCACCGAAACCTCGCGCCTCTCTTCCGAAATTATCAAGAAGCAAAGCGAGAACGTGAAGAAGAAAAACGCCAAATCGATAGATGCGATGCACAGCCTGAAAGAGGAAAGCATTAAGATGAAAGAGTCGCTGCTGAAGGGCGATATTGACGGCATGGGAAAAATACTGCACAACAGCTGGGAACACAAAAAGGCGATGGCCGAAGGCATCAGCAATCCGCAGTTGGAAAAAATTTACAGCGCTGCACTGAAAGCCGGTGCTACCGGTGGTAAAATATCGGGTGCTGGCGGTGGTGGCTTTATGGTTTTCTACGCGCCTTACAACAACAAATTCAAAGTGATAGAAGCCCTCAATAAATTAGGCGGCAAAGTAATGCGCTATAATTTTACCCAGCACGGGTTGACTACCTGGACAATTTGAGCAGGTTGTTAATGAAATAGATCGATCTGGTTTAAGTTTCAGCATAAGTCTTCAAAATACACAAAGCAATAAGCGTTTAATCAAAGTGCCGAAAATATCACCGGAATGGAATTTATGGCTGATTTTAGATGGTAATGCTTATTTTGAAGACTGAACCTTAGAACGGTTCTATTCTTTCCTTAAGGACTCCGCAAAAATTAGCGCCCAGCCGGCAATAAAGAACAGGCCGCCAATGGGGGTAACGGGGCCGATGATAGAAGTGGAAATGCCGGTGATGTCGCTTGTGGCCAAAAGATAAAGCGAACCCGAAAAACAAAGGATGCCCGCCACAAAACAGATAGCAGCTTTGGACAGAAGCGATGAAGCGTGGGTGCGCAAATAAACCGCACAAGCAAATAGTGCAAGCGCGTGATACATTTGATATTGAACGCCCTTTTCCCAAATGCTCAATTGCCCAGGCGAAAGCACAGCGCGCAGCGCATGAGCCCCAAATGCACCGAAAATAACTGCCAGTAAACCCGCGAGTGAAGCTGCGAACAAAATGCCTTTTTGCACAGAATTTAGTTTATAAGTGAATGAAGGGCGCGAAGTAAATGAAAATAGTTTCGCACCCAATTATAGCTTTATGCAAAAGTT
>CANJVG010000144.1 GCA_947478005.1 Bacteroidota bacterium | reverse complement strand
GTAAGTGTGGTATTGGCACTTGCCGAACAACCTGCATTATCTGCAACATTAACGTTGATGGTTCCAGCCGGAAGGTTGCTTAAAGTCTGCGAAATAGCGAAAGGGACATTTATGATAAAAGGAGTTCCTCCCGTATCAATAGTTACTACGTAGGGAGCGGTTCCTCCACTTAAGGTAGCTGTAATAGAACCATTGCCACCTGCACAGGTTGGATTTACAGAGTTCGTAAGCGCCACATTTAAGGTACTGTTCGAATTGAGGGTAATAGTCGTATCCTTAATACAGCCATTCTGAGTCATCGTCAATGAATAGGTTCCTGCCGCCAGGCCCGATGCGGTAGCATTGTTTCCGGTGGCGGCATTGGCGCTCCATGCATAAGAAACCGCGCCTGCCGAAGTTACATTCATCGTTATGCTTCCGTTGCTGTTGCCGCAGGTAGGATTTGTTTTTGTAGCAGTAAAAGCAATAGACACAGGAACTAAACAGGTACCTCCATTGCAATTGCCTACAGTGGCGTCATTAATGGAGGGGGCAATAGCGCGGGTCCAGGTGCCGCCATCGGGAATACGACTGATGGTATTGGCGTTTACATATTGACCGATATAACTGATACGGGAAGGAAAGGTCTGATAGATTTGTTTAGGCGAAGCCAATGAAGCTACCGGACCACCACAACCTGCAATAAGAGGCGGAACACAAGGGTTGTCGTCTAAATCGGAATCGGTGGTGATTTTTGATGCTTCACCGGCACTTACCGTCCAATATAGTGCATCTACCACTACGCCCGAAGCATCATATAAACCGACCCATCCATCGCCATTAGCCAATACAAAATTACCTACTGTGCAGTAGTTACCGGTATTCACATTGGTTTTAAAATCTACCGATGCGGGATTAGCCGATGAGGAAGATGTTCCTATAACATAATGCCCGTAAGGAGGTATTGTTGTACCGGCAGGCAGCACAATAGCCCCCCGGTTGTTTACTATACCACCGTCATCATCGGCAAAGCCAATAATAAAGCAACTGATATCTGCAGTCAGGCAGGGGCTGGAATTGAAAAGCTCCACATACTCTGTGCCTATGCCTATCAGCCCTTGCGAAGTAGAAGGATAATGCATCACCTCATTGATCACCACCTGGGAACGAACCTGAATAACACAACAGAAACAAAATACAGCAGCAATAAGTCGTAAACAATTCATCGGTTAATTTTTTAAAAGTATACTTAATAGACTAAAAGCCCTACCTAAAATAAAAAAGCCCGATAATATTATCGGGCTGTGATTTGACTTGAAAAGTACAGAAAAGAAAATTAGAGTGCAGCAGAAGCACATAAAGTACATAAGCCCTATAAGCGTGCCATTAGGTACAGGGCTGAACAAAACGGAGTCACAACAACCCTCCACAGACATCAAAATTTCTATCACAGAATATATCCAGCCCACCGATATCATAAAAATAAGCACCTTGAACATTGTGTTATAGTAGGGCTTTGTATTGTCGGTGTTAAGCCCATGTATTTTATCCTTTACCTTTTCATGAAGATGCAAATTGTTGAGGTGATGATGCTTATTTCAGGGTGAATATTTGTTCCGTAAAGCCCTATTCAAAATACTTAGACGAAAGCGCCTGTCAAGGTATTTTTAATCGTTTCCATAAATTTAGCTGCGGGATATAAAATGGACGTACATATAGAAATTCTACTAAATTCACTCTATCCAACTTCACCTAAAATTCTTGCACAAGCTTCTAAAAGCGTATGTCATTCTGTCTAAACAGTACTTGTATAATTCAGAGGATAATAATGCCTTAAAATCGCTCATGAAAAGGTGAGGTAACTCGACCATTAGCTCTACCCAAACGTTTATTGCGGGTTTTTAAAAGTTTCTGTTGTCGCTTTCCGAATCGGGCTGATGCAATTCGCAGGAATAGTAAAGCTTGGAAATTCTTTAAGAAAAGCTTCAATAACTCAACCAAGGCACACTCAAACCCCTTTTCTAAAACTCACCCTGGTATTATACTCTGAATAGCCACTTGAAAACCGCAAGATTACAGCGAAGATGAATTGGTGATGGATACAAAAATCATCTAAACAAAACAGCCCCGACAAAATTATCGGGGGTGTTTTGTTTAGAGCGGATGATGTATGTCTCTCACAACAACTGCACTTTATACTTGCCTTCCGCGGCTTCTAAATTCACCACATGCAAAAACCGATTGGCCGGATTGCCAAATACGCTGCGCAAAACCTTTTCTTTGTGCTGTGCCGCCATATCAATCACAGGGTTGGTTCCCGGGCCATCGGTAGCAAACTCGGTCATATAAAAACGAATATTGGTATTGCCCTTGCTCTCCAATAGTATTTCATCATCCTCAGCCAGCAAATGTTCAAACACTACTTCATGCTCATTGGCCTCCAGCGTTCCGGTAAATATCACCTGCTGATGATTGCGCACCGTTTCGAGGTCAAAGTATGGCTCACCCTGCACCGGATGGGTTTTAAAATGATCCATGATTAAACCCAGATTGCCATACATGGCGCGCATAGCTCCCAATATGTTCAGGCGCACATCATCGCTAAAATGGCCCGTATCCGACTCCTTGCCCAACTGCGCGGTGCGGGCTGTGTTTATCTGTGTATAAAAAGCATCTACATCCGCTTTGGTTGCCGACAGAGGAGCAAACGGATCGAGAGCCAGCACCAACTGCTCCACCGCGTTGATGCGCTCATCTCTTTCTCCGTGTTGAAAAGGTTTGTGCCCTTGCGGGAAAATGCTGATATAATTAGGAGAGCCTTTGGCAAACTGAATCTGCACCTGCGAATCCCAGGCATTTATTTTGCCTGGGCTCAGCAGTACCAATAGTTGCTCCACCGTCAGCGTAGCGCCTTTGTGGGTACCGCCCGAGGTCTTCCATTTGTTGTAGGCCTTCAGCAAATCGAGATGAATGTTGTGATAAGCCGTGTACATAGGGCCAAAAAACGGGTCACCCTGAGCGGCTTCCAGGGCACTGTCGTGCCAAATTGAAATCTTTACTGCTTTTTTAAAACTTTTGCTTCCTACTACCAAAAAAGGATTCACAAAATACGACCATGTTTTCATAAGATGTTGTTTTTTAGGTTTTGAAAAAAATGGGTTGAAAAATGTAATCCAAATATAAAGCAGCTTGTTTTTTTTCTCCAAACACGGAATATTCCTTTTAACTTTTTTTTAAAAAAAATGGCCTGCACGGCCGTGTAGGCACACAAAACAATCGTTTGGAAAGCCTGATTAGCCAAGCAGGCATACAAAATAGTCGTTATGAACACCTGACTAGCTGAGCAGGCTTATAAAACAGTCGTCCGGAACGCCTGATTAGGCGGGTAGGCACACATAACAATCGTTCGGAAAGCCTGATTAGCCGGGCAGGCTCACAAAACAGTCGGCCCGGGCGCTTGACTAGATGTGCAGGCATGCAAAACAGTTGTCCGGAACAACTGCACAGCCAGGTAGGCATATAAAACAGTCGGCAGGACTGCCTGATTAGGTGTGAAGGTATCCCTAGGCGGAGACCCTGAGCAAACACACCTCTTAAGTTAAAAACAAAAAAAGCGACCTTATGGTCGCTTTTCAGTTGGCGGAGAGAGAGGGATTCGAACCCACGGTAGGCTCATCACCTACGACTGTTTTCAAGACAGTTCCATTAAACCGCTCTGGCATCTCTCCGTGGGCAAAAATAGAAAAGCAAAAAACATTGCCAACTAAGTCGCAAAATATTTACTGAAATAAAAAAGGAAGGCGTTGCTGCCTTCCTTTTCTCTATACCTTGAAACTGATTGAAGTTACACTCTTCTGTGTCCTACCCAGACAAAGCGTTTGTTTACATATTCAGGATTGCTGAACGATGCATTGCCCGCAGGGTTGCCGCCCGTTACATGAAAATCGCTAAAGCCCGCGTGTTGGTTCACCCAGATATTACCCGTTAAATTCAACGTCACAGGAGCAAATACACTTTCGAGTTCTTCTGTTATGGTGTTGGCTGTTGCCTCATCCGTTGTGTAAGCACTAAAAGTAATAGCCCCATGCTTCTCGGCCATGTGCTTCGCAATTTCAATACTTTGAGCGGTGTCTTTTGTTTTCACAATCAACACAATTGGCCCAAACAATTCTTCTTCATAAATGCCGGTATCTTTTGCATCCACCTCCAACACTATTGGCGAGCAGGTGCGCGCATCTGCAAACTCGGCATTAGCCACTTTCGTTGGTTGCAATAAAATAGTAGCATCAATATCTTTTAAAGAATTTACCCGTTTCAATGTCACTTCGCTTTGAATAGCACCGAGTGTTCCGGGGCCCATCTGCGGATGAGCGGCAATGCCGGCAATGGCGTCTACCAAGGCTTTCTTTACTTCCTCATAAGGAATCACCGTATCGCCCTGTTTAATACCTCCTGCGGGAATAAAAATATTTTGAGGAGCCGTACACATCTGTCCGCTATAAAGCGAAACGGCAAACGAAAGATTCTGCACCACCGGTTTCAAATCAACCACCGAATCAAGAATCACGGAGTTCACTCCGGCCTTTTCGGTAAAGGTTACTTTACCCGGAATAGATTCTACATAACTGCCAAAGGCACTTCCTCCGGTATAGTCAATCAGTTTTACTAACGGGTGTTCGGCTAATTGTTTAGTCACCAATTTAGCAGAAGTATCAACCGCCAATTGGCAAACATTAATATCTACTCCCTTGGCCTGTAAAGCATTTTGAATCTCGGCCACCACAATAGCAATAGGATAAATAGATTTAGGATGCGGCTTAACGATTACGCTGTTGCCGGTAATCAAGGAAGCAAACATGCCCGGCACCGAATTCCAGATAGGGAAGGTAGAACAGCCAATCACTAAACCAACTCCTTTAGGTATGGCCTTAAACTGCTTTTGCAATACCACGCTTGTCTTACCCATTGGCTTTTCCCAAACCACATTGGCAGGAAAGCGCTGGAGTTCTTCGTAACCCATAGCCAGGGCTTCCAAAGCACGGTCGCTGGCATGAGGCCCGCTGGCCTGAAAACTCATCATAAAACTCTGCCCCGTAGAATGCTGGGTAGCATGGGCTATTTCAAAGAAACGGTCTTTCACTCTTTCTAAAGCATCTACCAGAATTTCGGCACGGCTATCTACCGAAAGTTTTTTCCAGGCATCAAAGGCACGCCCTGCACGAACCACTAAGGTCTCTACTTCAAAAACAGGGTAGGTAATGCCCAGTGGTTTACCGGTATAAGGAGATGACTCCTCTCCTATCCATGCAGCTTCATTTTTTTGAAGCAATCCCTTGAACGGGTTATTAAGCTGATTATTGAACGCATCCAGACCTTTCACAGGTGCCTCTTCTCCGTACGCTTTCGGGTGCTCGGGATATTGGGCATAAAAACCCCGTGTATGGATTGCCTTGATGGCGTTATCAATTATTTCCTTGTAGTTGGTAGCTGTAGTAGCTGACATAGCAGAAGTATTTAGGGTTGAAAATTGTGGGGTGAAAATAGAAAAAGCGGGCAGAAGAAGGACGGGACTTTAGACGGCAAAAATTATTTTAAAATTTGAGGACTACACCTTATTTTCGTCACGGGTCGGTATTCCTTCCGGGTGGCGCTAAGAACTACTCTCTGGTCGGAGAGTATGACGATACTGCACGTTTGTGGTTGTTACCGGAAGAAGGCCAGGTCTTGAGCAACCAATGGAACGCAACTCATGCCCCTTTAGCATGTTGAGCATGCAGTATAAAGACTGGCAATCTGGAAAGACAGATATTTTCTAAACAAAGGCTGCAGGCTAAAGAATCTCTTTTAGCTGCAATAAGGTGGCAACCTCATGTGTTACCGCTTCTCGTTTTCGGTTCTTTTTCGGATTGAAAAATATTTGGTCCATTCCGGCATTCCTGGCGCCTACAATATCGGTGTTATAGTTGTCGCCAATCATCACACACTCTGTTGAAACAGTCTTAGCTCTTTCCATCGCAATTTCAAAAATTTCTTTGTCGGGCTTCTGCGTGCCCACCTCCTCACTGATAATAATGTGTTCGAAAAAAGGTCTCAATCCACTGCGTTCCAATTTAATCCACTGCACCTCGGCAAAACCATTGGTAATTAAATGCAAAGCATATTTCTGTTGCAAATATCCGAGCACCTCGATTGCATCGGGAAACAAAGCCGTTTGCATAGGACTTAGGTCCAGATAACTTTGAGCCATAGATTCTGCCAGCGCCACATCATCTACACCAAATTCTTTCAGTGCATCGTGAAATCTTCCCAAACGCAGCTTTTCCTTCGAAACAATATTATTGTGATACAGAGCCCAGTAACGGTCGTTGATAGCTTTATAGCGCCCTACAAAATTATCGAACGACGAGATTCCTCTTTCCGTTAGTTTCTGTTCGTCATAAATCTGAAGCAAAGCCTGCTTTGAATTCGTGTCAAAATCCCACAAGGTGTGGTCAAGGTCGAAAAAAATGTGTTTGTATTGTTTCATCAGTTGCGATTGGCAGGCCTATTCGATGCTTTCGAATGCTCAGATTGGCTGAATTTCCTGACAGAGTTCAATAAGAATACCGTTCGTTGTTTTGGGATGGAAAAAGAAAACCAATTTATTGTCAGCCCCCGGAAAAGGCTTTTGTGACGCAGGAAGAAATCCTTCTCCTTTCAATCGCTCTATTTCCTTTTCAATATCCTCTACCGCAAAAGCCATATGATGAATCCCTTCTCCACGCTTCTCTACATATTTGGCTATGGCACTTTCCTCATTGGAAGCATGCAGCAACTCAATTTTTGATTCGCCAATCTGAAAGAAAGAAGTCTCCACTTTCTCTGATTCAACCCGCTCTGTTTTATAAGCAGGTTTGCCCAACAATTTGGCAAACAATTCATTGGATGCTTCCAAATCCTTTACAGCTATTCCTATGTGTTCAATCTTCAACATGCCAATTCTTCTGGTTTTATGCAAAGGAATGATTATTGACTAAATTTGCATCATCAAAATGTAATACTATGCTATTTGTATCTGAATCTGCTAAAAAGAAAATTGAAGAAATAATTGCCAATGACAATAAGCAAGGACAATTCGTTCGCGTAACGGTGAATGGAGGGGGATGTTCCGGCCTTTCTTACAAAATGGATTTTGACAATAAGATAAACCCCGATGATCAGGAGTTTGAAGACAAGGGTGTGAAACTGGTTACTGACCTCCGCTCTTTTCTATACGTATGCAATACTACCCTTGACTTTTCTGACGGATTAAACGGAAAAGGCTTTGAATTCAAGAACCCTAATGCAACACGCACCTGCGCCTGCGGAGAAAGTTTTGCGGTTTAATATTATCTGGCCATAAATAAAGAAGCCGAAGTGTTTGATAACACTTCGGCTTCTTTATTTATGCAAGTGACTAATTAGTTCTTCACTACTTTCTTTGAATATACTTTTCCGCCTGCACTTACACTCATCAAGTAAACACCTGAAGCCAGTTTGCTCATATCGGCTTCCGCATTAAACAAACCGTTTTCGTTGTGCTTAATATTTTGGCTATAAACAGTTTGCCCGCCAATGTTGGTCATCTGGATATTTACGTCAGTAGGTTTAAAGAGATAGTATTGAATACGCACTTCATTCACTGTTGGATTCGGGAAACATGAAATCATTACCATGTTGTCGTTCGCTACATTTTTTACATCGGTAAACATTGGAGCCTCTGCCGGGTTCGTTCCGCGAGGTGTCAACGCGCCTCCACAATTAGTAAGATGATTGGCACCATCTAAATCGCACCAAGAAGCTGCTGTGCTTGATGTAAATGTACGGGAAGTAATGGTGTTCATATAAACCCAATCACCCTGCACTTTTTGGTTAGTTACATCAAACAATAAATAGCCTCGCTTAGCCAGGTCGGCATATTTTACGTGTGGAATTAAACCGCTAATAATGCTCCCCGACACAGGAAATGTAATAAAGCTGCTGCTGGTTACGCTGGTGCAAACAAATTCTACCATGGCAGAACCATGACCCGTTGTACTACTATAAGTCGAGTCAGGATGAGGAACATCATTGGCCCATGAAGTGTGAATATCCCCAGTAAGAATCGCAACATTGTTAATGTGATTAGAAGAAATGTAACGAATAATCTTGTTGCGCTCTGCAGGGTAACCATCCCATTGATCTTGATTGAGTGCCTGCCCAAAAAGTTTCAAAGGAGCAAACATTACCTGATTACCGATTAATTTCCATTTAGCGGTGGAAGCTGAAAGTTGTTGTTTATACCACTCTAATTGTGCCGCCCCTAACATAGTTCTGTTCGTGTCTGTTACGGCTGCTCCCGAAGTTCCAGCCTGTATTTCTCTTCCTTCCAATCTTGAATCAAGCATGATGAAGTCGGCCAGATTACCCATAGGAATTACACGGTGAATCGTATCAACACTATTGTGTACATCGCGAATCGGCATCCATTCAAAATAGGCTTTACGCGAATCTTCTTTTCGGTCGTTCCAATAACCCTCCGCACTATCAGTATGATTCTGGGCACCTCCGCTCCAGCTGTCATTAGCGCTTTCATGATCATCCCAAACGGTTATAAAAGGAAACTGCTGATGTACTCCTCTCAAGTCAGGATCCAATTTATAAAACGAATGACGCTGGCGGTAATCGGCTAGTGTCCAAACCTCTTTATAAGGTTCTTGTAAACGGGAAGAGTCGATGCCAGGGCTAAAGTCGCTTGGACCGTATTCGTAATAATAATCACCGAGGTGAATGACAGCATCTATGTCATTCTTATTAGTGATGTCGTGGTATGCATTGAAATAACCATCCTGATAATTCGAACATGCCAAAACTGCGAAACGTAAATCAGAAACACTTCCAGAAGGAGAAGTTCTTGTTCTTCCGGTAATCGAAAAAGTACCATTGTTTTTGAAACGATAATAATACCAGGTATTCTCCTGAAGTCCGGTTGCATCAACTTTCACGGTATAATCACGTGAAGAGTCGGTAGTGCTGGTTCCCGAGTTGATGATATTGACAAAAGAAGTGTCTGTGGCAATTTGCCAGTCAACCGATTCAGTTGGGTTAGAACTGGTAACACGAGTCCACAGAATTATTCTATCTGTAAGTGGATCGCCAGACGCCACACCATGATAAAAAGGGGCTAAGGCTCCATCCACTTGTGCCCGGGAAGGAGAAGTATGGTTTTGTGCAAACAAAAAGGAAGCGGAAAATGCAAATACGAAAAGTAAATAGTTTTTCATGTCAGGGATTTTAGTGTGCCGAAAGTAAAATGAAATTCCATCTTTTATAAATGAAATTATCTTAGCGCGGAACAATTCAAAACAAGATACATCATGCTCATCATCGCAGAAAGTGGTTCAACAAAAACTAACTGGCTAACCGAAAACAAAGAACTGTTCGAAACGATTGGTTTTAATCCTTTGTTTTTTTCATCAGAAGATATATATCATGAGCTGCTGAAACACGACCAGCTACATGCTGCCCGAAAACAATTCACCAAAAT
>CANJVG010000143.1 GCA_947478005.1 Bacteroidota bacterium | reverse complement strand
GCGCTTGCAAACAGAAGCAGAAGGTAATTTTTCATGTTTTATATTTATTCAAAGATGATGGATGGATGCCAATTCCATAAAACGATGCAAGCCTAGGGAAATATTTTTCATTTTTTCACAAATCACATTTACCAACTAAAATAGAAGAACAGCTATTCGCAAATTCTTTCTTTGAATTTCGTCTGTGCCCCCCCTGGCATTCTTTCCGTATCCTCTGTGATTCCGACCATGTCCGCTTCTCTTGTTAAAACCCACAAAAATAAACAGTCTCAACCCCTCCTCTTTACATTTACCACCTCATTTTAGCATCTTTTTGATTTAAACAACCCTTTCCAAAGTCTTTACATTGCCTTACACAACGCTTACATTGCCTCACTTAATGCTTACAATCTCAATTTACACACTTACAATCTCTAACTACACACTTACAATCTCAAACTACATACATGAAATCTCTAACTACATACTTACAATTAATAACTACATCATTACAATCTAATACACCACACTTACAATTCTAAAATACACGAATGAAATCTAAAGCTACACACTTACAATCTCCAACTACATGCATGAAATCTATAACTACATAGTTACATTTTCAAACTACATCATTGCAATCAACCGAACCATTCTTACATTCATGAGCCATGTCATTACAATAATCAGCTAGAAGCTTACAATACTCAACAAGATCATTACAATCCAAACGCCCTTCATCCCAATCCTCACCATAACCCTTCAAACACCTCCACCTTCACCACCTCCCTCTAATACAATCCTTACAATTTATGTCACCCCCCTTTATACCGCGTAACTTAATACCATTCTTATACGGGCTGAAACATTTCCGCCTATATTCGTGCATCAAAAATTAAACAACATGTATACAGGCCTTCTCCACAGTCACAAACTTTTAGTTCTTCTTTTCCTGCTCCATTATGTGGCAAAGCTGGTTTTGCTACTCATGAACCGCCATGAACAACTGGCTAAATATTCAAAACTTACCAAGGTGCCCGAAATGATTTTGAGCTTTGGTTTCCTCGCTACCGGAATAGGAATGTTGATTAAAGGTGCCGCGCTTTCTACCTTGCTTATCGTAAAAATAGTTTGTGTTCTCGCCTCCATTCCTTTGGCCATCATCGGGTTTAAAAAGGGAAACAAAATCCTTGCATTTGTTGCAGTGTTCCTGATTGTCATGAGCTATGGTCTGGCTGAAATGAATAAGAAAGCAAAAACCGGCCCGGTAGTGGATACCTCGACCATTACAGACCCGATTGTTGCGGGCAAATTAATTTATACCAACACTTGTGTAAACTGTCATGGTGCTGATGGCAAATTAGGTTTAAGCGGGTCAAAAGATTTAAGCATAACGCAACTAACTATTGACGAACAAAAAACAGCCATCCGTAACGGCAAAAATGCTATGCCGGGTTATAAAGATTTAAGCGATGAACAGATTGAAGATTTGATTGTGTATATCGCTACCTTCAAACAATAAGCCTCGCTTCGACAGTCCTCCTTTCACTTCATGCCACTCAACAAAAAATATTTTGACGTAGTCATTATTGGGAGCGGTTTAGGTGGCATGGTGTGTGGCACCATCCTAAGCAAGGAAGGTAAGCGGGTTTGTATCATCGAAAAGAACGAACAGATAGGCGGAAGCCTGCAAACCTTCAGACGCGAAGGCCTGACCTTCGATACAGGCGTGCATTACATCGGAGGGCTATCTAAAGAAAACAGCCTCTACAAAATCTTCCACTACCTCGGCATCATGAATCGCCTGGAAACGGTAAAGATGGATGAACAAGGGTTTGATGTGGTGCTGTTCAAAGATGATACGGACGAATATCCCTATGGCATGGGCTACGAAAACTTCAAACGCATTATGTCCAATAAGTTTCCTGATGATACAGAAGCCATTAGCACCTATTGCCAAGATATGAAGCGTATCTGCGATAGCATTCCGCTTTACAATTTACGCAATGGTGAGCCTGAAGACATGAGTTTTCTCTCTACCGGTGCCAAGGATTATTTTGAGCAGTTGACGCAGAACAAACAGTTGCAAAATGTTTTGGCCGGAACCAACCTCTTGTATGCAGGCACAGAGAAAACGCCACTGTATGTTCACGCCTTGGTGGTCAACAGCTACATCGAAAGCGCTTACAAAATCAAAAACGGTGGAGACCAGATGGTTAAACTAATGGCGCGCATCATTAAAGAAAACGGTGGAGAAATATTGCGCAAACACGAAGTAAAAAGCATTGATGTAGAAAACGGGATAGCTAAATCAGTCACACTAAGCAACGGTGAAAAGATAGAAGGAGAATTATTCATCTCCAACATTCATCCTGTAAAAACACTGGCAATGACAGCTACAGATGCCATTCGCCCGGCCTATCGGAATCGGATAAAAGAATTGGAGAATTCTATATCTACCTTTGTGTTGTATATAGTTTTCAAAACCAACACTTTCCCTTTCCACAACCGCAACTATTATTACTTTACTGAAGAGGATGTTTGGAATAGCAGTAAACATACAGGAGAATCTTGGCCGAAGATATATGCGCTGTTTGAAGAAGTTCCTGAGAAACAATGTAAATTCACCGAGGCCGCAACTGTGATGACCTATATGCGTTTCGATGAAGTAGAACAATGGGCAGACACATTTCACACCACCATTGAGGAGAACATACGCAACGAAAAATATCAGGAGTTTAAAAAGCGGAAAGCGGAAAAACTCTTAGACACAATCGCGATTAAATTTCCAAATATTCGCGCCTGCATTCAGTCTTATTACACTTCTTCTCCCCTCTCCTACCGCGACTATATTGGCACAGATGATGGCAATATGTATGGCATCGCAAAAGACTATAACGAACCGGTAAAGACCATGATTTCGGTAAAAACAAAAGTGCCCAATCTGTTGTTGACAGGACAGAATATTAACTTGCACGGAGTATTGGGTGTAACGGAAAGTGCTTTAGTAACTTGTATGGCTATTGTTGGAAAAGAATACCTGTTGAATAAAATTGTAGAAGCAAATGCGCAGACTGTTTAAGCTTCTTGCCTATATTTTTGGCTTTATACTGCTGCTGTTGTTGGTAGCATACTCCTACATACAATGGGGCTTGGCTCCGCATATTCCCGAAGTAAAAGACAAATCTGCATTGAATTTACAGCGAGAGAAAGTGAGTGAGAACTTCTATCGCATCGGCCACAACTGGCTGCGAAAAAGCGAAAGCGGCTTATGGGAAGAATATGTGGAAGGCGAACCGTTCGAGCGCGGAGTGATTACCGGCAAATTGGAAAAGGAATTACTCTACAGCCAGGAAGTAGCCTTCGTTGACCAGATTCACAATCTGGTTCCCAACAATTCTTATCTGCATTTTCTCGGTTGGTTTACGCGTGTATTTAATCGCCATCTTGATGAGAACTTTCCAGAGGAAAATAAGCTGGAGATTTATGGCGAATCGTTTTCTGCCCCGCATGAATTTGATTTTATCAATCCGGCTTATGACCGTATGTTGAACTATCATGCTGCTCACGATATCGGTCATGCTCTGCAAAGTTTAGCTTTGGTTGGCTGCACTTCTTTTGCCGCCTGGAATCAACGAAGTGCCGATTCATCCATGATAATTGGTAGAAATCTTGACTTCTATTTGGGGGATAAATTTTCGGAAAACAAAATCGTTTATTTCTGTAACCCCAAACAGGGCAATAAATTCGTGATGATAACTTGGGCCGGCTTCATGGGTTGTGTATCAGGTATGAATGAAAAAGGAATCACGGTTACCATCAATGCCGCCAAGAGCGATATACCGAATGCAGCCACCACTCCTATTTCGATTTTAGCGAGAGAGATTCTCCAATATGCCAATAATATTGACGAAGCCTTCGCCATTGCCAAGAAGCGTAAAACTTTTGTTTGTGAAACGCTAATGATTGGTTCCGCCCCAGACCATAAAACTTCACTTATTGAAAAGAGCATCACTAAAACGGTTCTATTCAATAGCGATACAGATTTTATTCTTTGCGCGAACCACTATCAGAGCGACAGTTTTAAAAACGACAAAAATAATTTAGAGAATATTGAAACCAGTGCCTCCATGTATCGTTTTCATCGTCTGGAGGAATTGATGAACCGCAGCGGTAAACTCGATTATAAAAATGTAGCAGCCATTCTCCGCGACCAGAAAGGTCAACGGGATCAGAACATAGGCATCGGAAATGAAAAAGCTTTGAATCAGCTTATTTCGCATCATGCCATAATCTTTCAACCCAAGAAGTTGCGTTTTTGGGTAACTGCGAATCCCTATCAGTTAGGAGAGTTTGTGTGCTACGATTTAAAAAAAATATTTGAAGAAGCACCCAACCTGAAAGAGAATCGTGAATTAAATGAAACGGCATTAACTATTCCCGCAGATTCGTTTTTGCTTTCCAACGACTGGAAAAGATTTTTGCAATGGCGTGAGTTGAAACAGCAGATAAAACATGCCACAAGTGAGAAGAAGGCGTTGAATAACGAACAATCGGTGGTTGGAGATTTCGTTCAATACAATCCTGAATTTTGGGAAACCTATCAGCTACTGGCAGAATATTACGAAGCGAAGAGTGATAAGTCTTCGGCTAAGAAATATTTCGAAGTAGCATTGACCAAGGAAATAAATGACACCCATGAAGCAGATAAAATACGTCAGAAAATAAAAGAACTGCAATGATACTGGGAATAGGAACAGACATTGTAGAGGTTGAGCGCGTGCGAAAAGCTATTGAGAACCCCGCTTTAAAGGAAAAAGCATTTTCAAAGCGCGAAATTGAATATTGTAAAAAGGATAAGTTCCACCAAAGTTATGCTGCCCGCGCTGCAGGGAAAGAAGCGTTCTTTAAAGCCCTTGGCACGGGATGGAGGGACAAGATGAATATAAACGAAGTGGAGATTCTGAATGATGAAATGGGGAAACCATACATAGAATTAAGTGGGGAAACCTTAAAGGTATTTAAACAAAAAAGCGGTGGGCAAATCCACATCTCGCTTTCTCACATCAAGGAAACAGCCATTGCCTTTGTAATAATTGAAAGTAAATGAAAGTAGAAACACAATCTCTAGCCGAAATAAAACGATTTCAGGAGCAACAGCTAGAAGTACAACTGAGTTATCTTCAGGCTAATTCACCGTATTATAAAAGTGCTTTTGCGAAGCATAAAGTTGAAGTAGAGAAGATAATTACGCTGGAAGATTTGATGAAACTTCCAACTACTAATAAGGAAGATTTCAGCAATCATAATTTTGACTTTCTCTGTGTGCCCAAAACTAAAATCATTGATTACTCCACCACTTCCGGCACCACAGGTTCACCGGTTACGATTGCTTTAACTGAAAATGATTTGCAACGTTTGGCTTATAACGAAGAGCAATCCTTTATATGTGCTGAAGGAAAACCAACGGATGTTTACCAACTCATGCTTACACTCGACAGGCAGTTTATGGCGGGCATGGCCTATTACTTAGGAATAAGAAAATTAAGCGCTGCCGCTGTTCGAGTTGGGCCTATCTCTCCACAGATGCAGTGGGAAAATATACTTCGATTCAAGCCTAATGCCATTGTTGCCGTGCCTTCCTTTATCTTAAAGCTGATTGATTATGCCGAGGCTAATGGAATAGATTTCAATGGCTCGGGAATAGAGCGAGCCATTTGTATTGGGGAGCCGGTTCGTCAGGCGGATTTATCAGCAAATACTTTAGCCAAGCGAATTCAGGAGAAATGGAAGATTAAGCTCTTTTCAACTTATGCATCTACCGAAATGCAAACCGCATTCACAGAGTGTGAACACGGAATGGGAGGCCATCACAACCCCGAACTATTGATAGTGGAAATACTGGATGATGAAGCCAAACAATTGTCAGCAGGAGAATTTGGAGAAGTTACTATTACGAGTTTGGGGATTGAGGGAATGCCAATGCTCCGTTACAGAACAGGAGATATTTGTTGTTATTATGACGAGCCTTGTTCATGCGGCCGAAACGCCATTCGCTTATCACCAGTGGTCGGCAGAAAAAATCAAATGATAAAGTTTAAAGGCACTACTATCTTCCCGCCTTCTATTTATGATGCATTGAGTGCAGTAGCTGAAGTGAAGGATTATCTGATAGAAATTACGAAGAATGATTTAGGCACGGATGAAATTCAAATTCATATTGCACTAGCTGGAAGTTTGGATAGTGCAGAACAAAAAATCAAGACTTCATTGCAATCAAAACTGCGCGTAACTCCTTCGCTCAATTTTGTTTCAGCTCAACACCTTCAAAGTATGCGGCCCGCTGAAAGTCGCAAACCGTTAATGATTGTTTTCAGATAATCCAGCGTTTGTATTTTACGTCTACATTTTTCATTTTCAACCCCTCAAAAATCAAATGCAACCATGAAGGATCTTCTTTTATTTCTTGCTGTAATAACTTCTTCACTCTGTGCAATCGCTCAAGATGCAAAAGCAATTTTTTCGGCAGAGAGAGTTGTCTTCTACGGACTTGATTTCTCGAAAGCAAAATTTTCCATTCCCGATGCGAAAGCCAGTGAAATAAAGAATGTCTTAATACCCACTTGGAACACCATGGTGGTTACAGACAATGAGCGCTTTCCTAAAGAAAGTGCTTTTCAGAAGCTGAATGTAAGTGGTGACCCGACCTCCGTGGAAAGAAGAAATGCGGCTGTTAATATTGAGAATGCTATGGGCAGCACCGATGTTGCTTTAACTCCCGCGACTATTCAGGAAGTAGTCAGCGATTATAAGGATGGTTATAAAACAGAAGGTATTGGAGTTGTTTTTATTGTGGAGAGTTTCAGTAAGAAAGATATTTCAGGAGTGGCACAGGTTGTCTTTTTTGATATTTCCACCCGTAAAGTCTTGTTGGCTAAAAGGTTGTCGGCAACCCCGCGAGGAGCAGGTTTACGAAATTACTGGACTGCTGCCATTCAGGTAATGTTCGAGAACATAATAAAATCAGAATTTGATTTATGGAAGAAGGAGGTGATGAAGAAATAGCTTCCCGATTAGTTCTTCTAATCAAATAGAATCCCCACGCACCTTTATGCAAGGGGATTTTTGTTTTGCGTTTTTTGTTTTTCGAGTAGGTTTGACGCGTGAACAAACAATTCGATTTATCCCACCCTGTTTTTAAAATTATTTCCGAGGCTGCCAGCGATTTGAATTATGAAACGTATGCTGTTGGCGGCTTTGTGCGTGACCAATTGCTGGGAAGAACCTGCAAAGACATAGATTTTGTTTGTGTTGGTAGTGGAATCGATTTAGCGCAAAAAGCAGCCGAGAAGATAGACCGTAATCTTCACGTCAGTTACTTCAAGAACTTCGGCACTGCACAATTCAGATGGAACGATTTGGATTTGGAATTTGTAGGAGCGAGGAAAGAAAGCTACGACCGCAGTTCGCGCAAACCTGTGGTGGAAGATGGCACTTTGGAAGACGACCAAAACCGCAGAGATTTTACAATTAACGCACTCGCCATTTCGCTCAATAAGAATTCTTTCGGAGAACTTGTTGACCCTTTCAATGGCGTGCAGGATTTAGAAAACAAACTGATTCGCACTCCACTCGACCCTGACATTACATTCAGCGATGACCCTTTGCGGATGATGCGGGCGATTCGATTTGCCACCCAACTTGATTTTAAAATTCTTCCTGAAACATTCGATGCCATCAAGCGAAACAAAGAGCGCATCAAGATAATTTCCCAAGAACGAATTACCGATGAGTTGAACAAGATTATTCTTGCCAAAACTCCCAGCATTGGTTTTATTCTGCTAGAAGAATGTGGCCTGTTGGAAATTATCTTTCCCGAGTTTCAGAAACTGAAAGGAGTTGAGAACTACGAAGGCAAAGGGCACAAGGATAATTTCTTTCACACCTTACAGGTGCTGGACAATATCACTAAGACAACGAAAGATTTGTGGTTGCGGTGGGCTGCAGTGTTGCACGACATTGCCAAACCGCCAACCAAAAAATTTGTGGAAGGAACGGGCTGGACATTTCACGGACATGAAGTGCTGGGGAGCAAATGGGTGCCGAAGATTTTCGGGCGAATGAAACTACCAATGGGGAATGAAATGAAGTTTGTGCGCAAAATGGTTTACCTCCATTTGCGACCCATTGCCTTAACCAAAGAGGAAATCACTGATTCGGCTTTGCGCAGACTATTGTTTGAAGCAGGTGATGATATTGAAAGTCTTTTGATGCTTTGTGAGGCAGACATTACTTCGAAAAACAGAGAGAAAGTAAAAAGATACCTCACACGGTTTGAAGTGGTGCGAGAGAAATTGAAGGAGGTGGAAGAAAAGGACCAGGTACGCAACTTTCAGCCACCTGTAACCGGTGAGTTAATCATGGAGACCTTCGGCATTGGTCCATCGCGGGAAATCGGAATTATAAAAGAGGAAATTAAGGAAGCTATCCTCGAAGGAAAAATCAGGAACGATTACGAGGATGCGTTTGGAATGATGATTGAATTGGGGGAGAAGTTGGGGTTGAAGAAAAAAATAGAACGCTGATGACACTGATGGTTATGATAAATAGCGATTAGATAAGGGTAGCATGATTCAGAACTATAAACATTCAAAAATTACGGAGGAGATAATCCGTTACTTTTATAAAGTGTATAACACACTTGGATATGGCTTTCTGGAAAAGGTTTATGAAAACGCGCTGATAAGAGAACTGCAGAAGAACAACATGAAAGCCGAGAAACAACTAGCTATTAAAGTCCATTATGATGGTGATATTGTAGGAGAGTATTTTGCGGATGTAATTGTAGAAGACAAGATAATTGTTGAGTTGCAAGCAGCTGAATGTTTAATGGAAGAGCACGAAGTGCAACTCATAAATTATCTCAAGGCAACGGATAAGGAGGTTGGACTGCTGCTGAACTTTGGGAAGAAACCGGAGATAAGAAGAAAGGTCTTCTCTAATGAAAACAAGAATCTGCGTTCATCATAATCATCTGTGTCACCAGCGTTCCATGCTCTTATGAATCCCAAAACTCTATTAGTCATTTGCGGCCCAACGGCCATTGGCAAAACTTCATTGGCTATTGAATTGGCGAAGCTGTATCAGGCAGAAATTATCTCTGCCGATTCCCGACAGTTTTACAAGGAGATGAACATAGGCACGGCCAAACCCACTGAAGAACAATTGGCCGAAGTGCCCCATCATTTCATCAATAATATTTCCATTTACACCAAGCACTACAGCGCGGGCAAGTATGAGTTTGAAGTGCTGGAGTTTTTGCAGCAATATTTCAAACAGAAGGAAGTGGCGGTGATGGTGGGTGGCTCGGGTTTGTTTATCAATGCGGTGTGCAGTGGTTTCGATAAGTTTGAAAAGGGGGATGACAATCAACTCTACGTTACCCGCAAATTTCTGAATGAGAAAACCCTCGATTGGTTGCAGCAGGAAGTGGAACGCCTCGACCCTGAGTATTACGAAAAGGTGGACAGGAAAAATCCCGTTCGATTGAAACGGGCTTTGGAAAT
>CANJVG010000142.1 GCA_947478005.1 Bacteroidota bacterium | reverse complement strand
CCCAATCTGTAAATAAGAATGAGCCCAAGGGTAAGAAGAATACGAGCACGAAGTTCCTCAATGCTCCATATCTCCTTAAGTTTTTGAAATAGTTTCATCCGATTTTATCTTGTTTTTTCGATTGGTATAATTCACCAATCATTTCTTGCGGCAATTCTTATTTAAAAATCCCGATAACAAATCGGGACTCTTTTTTTTTCTTGATTAGTATTTTGCGATGGTTACCGTACCCCCTAAAGCTTCAATCTTTGCTTTAGCAACTTCGCTTATAGCGTGAACGGATACATTCACTTTGCTGGTTAATTCTCCACTGGCCAAAATCTTAACCAATTTGCCTTTACCAAGTAATCCGTTTTCACGAAGACCTTCTACAGTTACTTCTTTCAAACCGCGGTTATCAATCAAGTGTTGAATTTTACCAAGGTTTAGTCCGGTGAATTCAATACGATGAAAATTCTTAAAACCTATCTTCGGCATTCTGCGTTGCAAAGGCATTTGACCTCCTTCAAATCCAAGCTTTTGCTTGTAACCTGAACGCGACTTTGCTCCTTTATGTCCTCTGGCAGATGTACCGCCATCAGTAGAACCTTGTCCGCGTCCTAATCTCTTTTTTGCTTTACCTATAGAACCTGCTGCAGGTGTAAGATTGTGTAATTCCATTGTTTTGTATTTACAGTTGTCTGTCTTCTTATTAAATATTCTCCACCTTCACTAAGTGCAAAACCTTACGAATCATTCCTGCCACGGCCGGAGTGTTTTCGATTTCGTTGCTTGAACCAATCTTATTTAAGCCCAATGCCTTGATTGTTCTTTTTTGGCGCTCATCCTTTTCGATAGTGCTCTTTGTCTTTGTAACTCTAACCTTTGCCATTGTATTTGGTTTTGTCTAACGTCTAAATTCTTTTATCTAAAGTCTATCCGAATTATCCTTTGAAAACTTTTTCCATAGCCACCCCTCTGTTTTTAGAAACAGTAAAAGGGTCACGCAATTTGCTTAACGCATCCAAGGTAGCCTTGATAACGTTAGCCGGGTTAGCACCACCTTGCGATTTTGCCAATACATCCTTGATTCCAACACTTTCCAAAACCGCACGCATAGATCCTCCGGCAATAACTCCTGTTCCGTGAGATGCCGGGCGAAGCATAACTTTAGCCGCACCGAACTTACCAAACTGAACGTGAGGAATAGTTCCTTTGAAAACCGGAACGCTCACTAAGTTTTTCTTAGCATCATCAATCCCTTTCTGAATTGCTTCCTGAACCTCACGAGCTTTACCAAGTCCTTCACCCACAATACCGTTACCGTTTCCAACCACCACGGTTGCTGAAAAAGTGAAAGTACGACCTCCTTTGGTAACCTTAGTTACTCTGCGGATGTTTACCACTTTCTCTTTCAATTCAAGCTCACTTGCTTTGAGTTTCTGAACGTTTAATTTTGACATTTCTTTGTTATAATTGTTATAGACTTAAATTAGAATTTCAATCCTCCTTCACGGGCACCTTCTGCTACCGCTTTCACGCGGCCGTGATATAGATAACCGCCACGGTCAAACACAACTGAAGTAATTCCTTTTTCGGCAGCTTTCTTAGCTATGGTTATCCCCACATTCTTTCCTTGCTCGCTCTTGTTTCCGTTGCGTGCAAAATCTTTATCACGTGTAGAGGCTGCAGCTAATGTGCTTCCCGCTTCATCGTTGATAAGCTGAACATAAATTTCCTTGTTGCTGCGGAAAACGGCCAAACGCGGACGCTCTGCAGTACCGGTTATTTTACCGCGTATTCTGCTTCTTATTTTCTTTCTTCTGGTTTCTTTAGTAACTGCCATCTCACACTATTTTTAAAAAAGATGAATTTTAATTTTTACTACCTACTTACTTCTTAGCTGCTGACTTACCTGCTTTTCTTCTCAGTTGCTCGCCAACAAACTTGATACCCTTTCCTTTGTACGGTTCAGGCTTACGAATAGAACGAATCTTTGCGCAAACCAAGCCTAACAAATCTTTATCGGTACACTCCAAAGTAACAATCGGATTCTGTCCCTTCTCCTGCTTAGCAGCGGCCTGAATTTCTGATGGAAGCAAAACAACCACCGGGTGAGAATAACCTAACGAAAGTGTAAGCACCTGTTTAGCTACATCAGCACGGTACCCTACCCCTACTAACTCCAGTTCAGATTTATATCCTTCTGATACTCCTTTCACCAGGCTGCTTAACAAAGCACGGTAAGTTCCATGCAATGCCTTGTGTCTTTTTTGCTCAGTTGGACGGCTTACCGTTAGCACTCCGTTATCAACTGTAACCGAAATATCGGGATCAACCTGCTGGAATAATTCGCCTTTAGGGCCTTTCACTTTCACCAGATTGCTGTTAGATACTTCAATCGAAACACTTTTCGGAAGTTCTATTGGCGCTTTACCTATACGTGACATAAACTAGTTTTTAAATTTTATTTTTTAGAACACTTCGCATACTACCTCTCCTCCAATACCATGTGCTTTCGCTTCTTTCTCAGTCATTACACCTTTAGATGTAGAAACAATCGCTATTCCTAACCCGCTTAATACACGCGGAAGGTCTGCACTGCTTCTATACTGGCGAAGACCAGGAGTAGAGATTCTTACCAAACTCTTAATGATAGGAGTTTTAGTAGCCGCATCATACTTCAAGGCTATTTTGATTACACCTTGATTGTCGGCTGTTTCTTCAAACTTATACTTAAGGATATAACCGTGAGAATACAATATCTCGGTTATTCGCTGCTTCAGTTTTGAAGAAGGTATTTCCACTAAGCGATGACCCGCTTGTTGAGCGTTTCTTATTCTGGTCAGATAATCTGAAATTGGATCAGTCATTATTTTTACTTTTTAAATTCTTGTATTTGTAATTAAGCCTCCGCCTTCGGGCCGGAGATTTCGGTCTACCAAGATGATTTTGTTACTCCAGGAATCTTTCCTTCTGTAGCCAAATCGCGGAACTTGATACGCGAAACACCGAATGCGCGAATGTACCCTCTACCTCTGCCGGTTAATGCGCAACGATTGCGCAAACGAACTTTGGATGAGTTCTTAGGAAGTTTGTCGAGCAAACTCCACTCGCCTGCTGCTTTCAACTCTTCACGCTTAGCGGCATACTTTTTTACAAGTCTTTCTCTTTTGCGCTGACGGGCTTCTACTGATTTCTTTGCCATCTTGTATTGTTTCTTTCGGTTATTTTGTAGTTTCTACTTTGATGTCTTTCTTAAACGGCATTCCCAATGCTTCCAATAAAGCATAAGCCTCATCATCTGTTTGTGCACTGGTCACAAACGTAATGTCCATACCACCAATCTTGGTTACCTTGTCAATTTCCATTTCCGGGAAAATGATTTGTTCTTTAATACCAAGAGTATAGTTACCACGGCCATCAAATGCTTTATTGTTGATTCCCTTGAAATCGCGAACACGGGGAAGCGACACAGAAACCAAACGATCTAAGAATTCAAACATACGCTCGCCACGAAGGGTAACGCGGGCGCCTATCGGCATTCCCTCACGCAGTTTAAAGTTAGAAATCGCTTTCTTAGCGAGAGAGGCAACCGCCTTCTGACCGGCAATAGCCGTCATTTCATTCAAAGCGATGTCCACCAACTTCTTATCGGAAGTAGCGCCATTCACACCTTGGTTAATACAGATTTTTTGTAACTTAGGCACTTGCATTACTGAAGAGTATTCAAACTTCTTTTTCAGTGCAGGTACGATTTCTTCCTGATAGCGCTTCGCGAGGCGCGGAGTATATTTTGTTGTGCTCATTTTAAATATGTTTTGTACGATTCCCATCCGTACGTTTTTAAAAAGGGACTGCAAAAGTATTATTCCGAAACACGTTTCCAAATAATTTAGTAGAAAAAGTTTAGCAATCTGTAGTTTCCGGGGCCTCAGGAGCCGTTTGGGCCAGCTAAATCACAGGCTCTTTTCTTTTGCTGTTGCAGAATACTTGCCGGTCAGACTGACGTCAGACCCGGGTTTACTGCTTCACCAATTTCTTTGTCACTCTTCCTTTTTGGCCTTCTACAGTGATTATATAAACTCCCTTGGCGAGGTTGGCGATTGATACTTGTTGATTGATGATGGATAATTGAACAACAGCTACTCTCCTACCGGTCATGTCGGTTATGGACAAACTGCTGCCAATCATACTTTCATCAATTGATATTCTTACCGACTCAGTAGCGGGATTTGGATTCAATCCGAAATCTGCATTCTGCCTTCCGAAATCTTTAATCCCTGTTGGTATTTGATACACCACGCTTACGCTAATAATGTTTGCCTCTGTTTTGAAAATATAGGTAGAGGAATCGCAGTAGGTGTCGGTGCAGCCTGTGGTGTCGGAGACGGTGAGGCAGATGTAGTAGTTACCCGCTACAGCATAAGTATGCGATGGAGTAGCACCGGTAGAAAAGTTTCCATCGCCCCATGCCCATGAGTAACTAAGCGGGTTGGCGCTCGTTGCCTGGTTAACTGCCCACCAGTTGCCTGCCGTTACAGTATCGGGATAAAGGGTGTAGAGTGCGATGGTACCTGTACAGGAATTCGCCAAACCGCCTAAAACTCTTACCAGATTATTTCGAGGTATGCCGTTGTAATTATTGAACCCACCGCCAATAAGTATTTTACCATCGTTTTGAAAGGCCGTGACGTAAACTGCATAATCGGCTCCCATGCCGGGATAAAAGGAGGTATCTAAACTGCCGTCTGCATTCAGGCGGGCAATGCATTTACGTGCCGTTCCATTGTAAGTGGTGAAAAAACCGCCAATAAATATTTTACCATCGCCTTGTACAGCAATCGTAAAGACCTGGTCGTTTGCTCCTGTGCCGGGGTTAAAGGTAGTATCTAAGCTGCCGTCTGTATGGAGGCGGGCAATACGGTTTATGGCTGTGCCATTATAAGTGTCGAAAACACCGCCAATAAGTATTTTGCCATCGCTTTGCCGGGCAATGGCAGAGACAGTGGGGTATGTTCCGGCAAGACCGGTGCCGGGGTTAAAGGTAGTATCTAAGCTACCGTCTGTATTAAGGCGGGCAATATTGTTTCGAGGCGTGCCATTGTAAGAACTGAAATCACCACCAATAATTATTTTACCATCGCTTTGCAGGGCAATCGCACTGACCGTGCTGTCTGCGCCATTCGCTGAGTTAAAGGTAGCATCTAAGCTACCGTCTGTATTAAGACGGGCAATACGTTTTCGGGCCGTGCCGTTATAACTGACAAAAACACCGCTAATAATTATTTTACCATCGCTTTGCAGAGCAATGGAGGAGACCATGGGATATGTTCCCGCTATTCCCATGCCGGGGTTAAAGGTAGCATCTAAGCTGCCATCTGAATGGAGGCGGGCAATACCGTTTCGTGCCGACCCGTTGAAAGTGGTGAACCCACCGCCAATAATTATTCTACCATCGCTTTGCAGGGCTGTAGCCTTGATAGAATAGTTTGCGCCTGTGCCGGTGTTAAAGGTAGTATCTATACTGCCGTCTGTATGAAGGCGAGCAATTTTGTTTAGTGCCATGCCGTTGTAATACATGAATTGACCGCCAATAATTATTTTACCATCACCTTGCAGGTTAATGGCAAAGACACTGTTGTACGGTCCTGTGCCAGTATTAAAGGTGGTGTCTAATGCACCGGGCTGGGCATAGACGCAGAAATGGAGGGCGAGGGCGAGAAGGGTTAGAAGTTTTTTCATGGCATTTAGTTTATGGTTGGTAAAGGTAAGGTTCTGTATTAAACAACAAAAACCGCCCCGCTTCATTTCTAAAGCGGGGCGGTTGTATAATTGCCGGTCAGACATAAGTCAGGCCAGGCTCTATTGCTTCACCAGTTTCCTGCTTAGTCTTCCCGTCTTGTTTTCGAGGGTGACGAAGTAGACGCCAGGAGATAGATTTCGGATGTCGAATTGCGGATTGCGGATTTGAACAGCCGAGTGCAGGACTTCTCTTCCGGTGATGTCAGTAATGGTCACGATGCTTCCTATCATACTTTCATCAATAGATATTCTAACCGACTCCGTAGCGGGATTTGGATTCAATCCGAAATCCGCATTCCGCATTCCGAGATTAGCAACGCCTGTTGCAAGTGCAATCGTATTGCTCGTGGTATTCGTAACCACGGGAGCATTGAAATCGAAATAGATAAAGGCGGTGTTGTTGATGTCGGTGCCTACTGGCAGGTTGTCTTTTAGCTTGACTTTGTATTGCACATAGCCGTGGCTCGCTGCTTCGTTGGTGTTGCTGTCGGGGAGGTTGATGTTGGGGAAGTTGAAGCGCAGGTTGTTGCCTTTTAGCTGCACCATGGGTTGGTGACTGTAGGCCAGTAGCTGAAAGCTTCCTGCATCTATATTACTATCCAAGGTATCGATTACATATATATGTTGCGCCTCGGCAGTGCCGGTGTTTTGGAAATGGATGGTGTAGGTAAGCCAATGGGTAGCGGTATCTATATTGCCTGAGGGATACACTTCTTTTTCATTGGGGTCGAAGGAGCCAACTACGGTGAAGCAATGCGTAAGGATATTATTGGTGGGGTTATTATCTCCGGCTATTGGGTTTACTATTAGGGTAAAGCAAATCTGTGAACCTAACACAGCCGCAGTATCGGTAGCTACACTGATATTAAAATCAGTGAAGAAATTAACTGCTCCAAAATCTGCAATGCTCCAGCTGATGGTATCGTTTATAACGCTTGTTGGTGTAAGGGCTCCGTTTGCAGCAGAGACATAATGCGCAGCTCCGTTAATGATTAATTGAACTTTGCCGTTTGTGCCTGCAGCACAGTGAGCACCGTAGAAATTGCTGGCATCACCTACGCTAACATTAACTTGCCTTGTATTTCCAGGTCTAAATCTTCCGTCAATGCTTTGCGCTACTAAATCAAAAACACCCGTCTTGCAACGCAAGCCAAAATTCATTTGGGCATCGAAAGAATCAAGGGCGGTAATGACAGAGGTATAATAGCCACTGTCAGGACAGGTTACTGAAAGGGGAAGGTTGGTGGTATCTATAGAATATGTATAGGTGCCTAAATCAGTATCAAACGAATAGTAGCCATTGCCGCATTCTTGTCGTTGAAGGGTTCCGTTTTGATAAAGTTGAACGGTAAGATTCGAAAACATGTTCTCACCTGCATCATACAAACAATTGGCATTGCTGTCTGCATAAACCTTACCGCTGATATTCCAATAAACCGAACACCCAGCTCCGTTAAAGGGGTCGCATAAAAGAACAGTGTTTAAAGCGGGATCAGAAAATGTATTCGACTGCGGGTAGTTTTGTAAGCAGATAATGCCGGTATTGGAAAAAAACAAGCGGTCAATCTTTTTCAACTCAGGCAAGCACGTAAGATTGGGATTGGCAGAGCAATCCAAATAACCAAGTGAATCTGGAAGTGCAGGAATAGTGGTTAGTTGGTTCGCACTACAACCAAGCTGATTTAATGAAGCGGGTAAATTAGGTAAACTGCTAAGTTGATTGTTTCCGCATTCTAATCCATTCAAATTAGCCGGCAAAGCAGGTAGAGCGTTAAGTAGGTTGTTGCCGCAAGAGAGTGCGAATAAAGCCGAGGGTAAAGAGGGCAGAGCGGTGATTAGATTCCTTTCACAGCTTAAGTTTAATAACAAAGCAGGCAAAGCAGGCAAACTGGTTAGCTGGTTGTTGGTGCAATAGAATGTAATTACATAATCAGGTAAGGAAGGTAGATTAGTAAGTTGGTTGTAGCTACAATCAATAGTTTTTAATGAATCGGGCAAATTAGGTAGACTTGTGAGCTGATTGTTAAAGCAACTAAAGTAACTTAGTGTTGTAGGCAAAGTTGGTAAACTAATGAGTTGGTTGTAATTACAATCAAGTTGAGTTAAAGAAGCAGGCAATGCAGTTAAATTTGCGAGTTGGTTGCTACTGCAATAAAGCTGAATTAAAGAAGTTGGCAAAGTCGGAAGGTTGTTAAGCAGGTTGTTATCGCAGTAAAGATTAGCTAATGAACCTGGTAAAGCAGGTAAGCTAGTGAGTTGATTGTTTGTGCAACTAATATCCGTTAGTGAAGCCGGTAAAGACAGGATGCTCGTAAGTTGATTGTTATCGCAGTAAAGGTTCACTAATGAAGGTGGTAAATTGGGTAGTGTATCGAGTAAGTTATGACCACAGTCTAAATAGTTCAGATTGTCGAAGTACTCAATACCTGTAATATCTTGCAGGTAAGCATGTGAGCAATGCAAAATGGTTTTTGTAACCACTGCATTACAAGTAGTATCCATCTGCCAGCCTGTGGTATTGTTCCCTTGCATGCACGATGAAAAACCATTGGCATTCAACCACGTTCCAAAATTACTATCCGGTATACTCACCCACTGCGCCTTTGTAATTAAAAATGAAGAATTAAAAATGAGAAGCAGAGCAGTAGTTCGCAGTAGATTCTTCATTGCGGGTTTGGTTTTGGCGAGATGAAAATAAGCATTTCAACCAACCGCTTACTTTTTCTTTTTTTGTTCAGCTATGCGGAGGGCGGTTATTTTTTCAGCTTCTATTGTCAGCTCGCCTATACATAATCCTGCTGCCTTGCATTTTCTGCGCATGGTCAGGAAAGCAGGTGGAGCTCTCCTCTTTTCATCGCGGGTCAGGTTCCACGTATCTACATCGCAAAAACTAGCGACTTCGTTTGGTGAAATATTTTTTTCGTTGCGCCTTTGAATATAAAGGTCGAATAGAGTATTTAAAAACTCTTGTTCTTCAGGGGATGGAGCTTTATTCATATTGCAATATATTGACCAAACAAGGTATGTTGTCAATCATGCATGATTGTGAAAACAGGCAATCGCCTCCGATAATTGTCCTACCAAAAACGGTCAATGCAGATGAAGGCAATGGATAGTAAAGAAGGAGTTCGGTCAATCACTAACCGGTGGCAGCCAGTCGCTGACGCACACCGGCCAGCCATTGGCGGGAGTCAGCCTGCCGTTGTCGCATACCAGTCAGTCATTGGCCGAGGCCAGCCAGCAGTAGCCGCACATCGGCCAGTCATTGACCGGGGCCAGCCAGTCGTGGCCGCATACCGGTCAGTCATAGGCGCAGGCCAGCCAACCACTGCCGCACATCGGTCAGCCATTGGCGGGGGCCAGCGAACCACTGCCGCACATACGCCAGTGATTGCCGCAGGCCGTTTCAACCTTGTTTTTATTCATTTCTTAACCAATAAATTCACTTTCTGATGAAACACAAGTATTATTTACCCGATTCGGATGCTGACAAAGCCAACTGGCTGGTCGCATTTGCGCTGGCTCTGGCCGATTATGCAACTACTCTTGGCCTGAGCGCAGGTCAACTGGCAGCGGTGCAGGCCGATGCCCTTTTCTTTAAGGCTGTGGTGAACCACCTGTTGCCCTATCATGATTATCTCGAAAAACTGACAGCTTACAAAAATGAGTTGCGCGATGGAAGCGTAGCGCCCATTGGCGATTTTCCTAAGCCACCTGATGTGCCTACTGCCACAGCGGTGCCTGCCGGAGTTATTAACCGCAATACGGAGTTGG
>CANJVG010000141.1 GCA_947478005.1 Bacteroidota bacterium | reverse complement strand
CAGGGGGCGGACGTAACGGGAAAAGCGTATATTTTAATATTCTGAACGCCCTCATTGGAAAAGAGAATACACTTAATTTTTCTATGAGTTCATTTTCTAAAGAAACCAGCCTCGCTAAACTTACGAACGTCTTACTAAATTATAGTTCGGAAACAGGATTTAATCTAAGCCCCGAAATATTTAAAGCACTCGTTAGCGGTGAGCCGGTTCAGGCGCGCGAGCTTTTTGGTAAGCCATTTAATTTATACAACAAGGTGAAGTTTATTATGAACTGTAACGTGTTGCCACGAGAAACCGAAAACACGTTGGCTTATTTCAGACGCTATCTTATTGTGCCTTTTGAAGTTACTATAACAGAAGAAGAAAAGGATATTAATCTGGCGGATAAGATAATTGCTTCCGAGTTGCCGGGGGTGTTTAATTGGCTTTTGGTAGGACTTGAACGAATAGTAAAACAACAGGATTTTACTTATTGTGCTAAAGCGGAAAAGGCGTTAGCAGATTTTAAAATGAAGTCCGACACAGTGAAATTATTTCTTGATGAATTCCATTACCGCCCATCTGCTAAAAATAAGCTGGCCTTACAGCACCTCTATGCCAACTACGAGCAGTTTTGCGCGGCAGATAAACTTAAGCCGATGGGCAAAACATCCTTTTCTCAAGAGTTAGAAAAAAAGGGCTTTGAGAAAAAACCAAGGGAGAACACCGGTTTATATTTCGCAATCGAGGTGAACATGGAGGATTAAAAGATTCTTTCCGAATCTTCACTTTTACACTTCTACACTATTGGCAACTGATTAGTGTAGAAGTGAAAAGGTGTAAGTTGGAAACGGATATATTTTCCTAATACGGCAGCTACCAAAAAGCATAAGCTTGCAAAGTATGCAAACCATGCAAAGCCCTTCAGTTTATCTGAGGGGTTTTTTGTATTCATGTGTCAAGAAACAGAGAAGAGTAAACTCGAATATGCACGATAACGCTATAAGATATATACAAACTGCCCCAAAAACGGCAGGCCAGCTTTAGCCGTGTTTCAGGCATTGGGAAATAGGTTTTGGTTGGGATGCGGGTGAAGCGGTTTGGTTTTAATCCTTTATCTAACAAACAGAGAAAACAAAATGGGAGCGCATTTGCGTGGATGCATTTACAGGCACTTTGTCAGCGATGTGGCGTTATGCAAATATTCTCTCAACCGTCCAATACAAAGCGATACAAGCTATGACACTGGAAATTGGGAATGCGATTCTCTCTTTATACCAAACTTTATTACAGAACCATTTCCCGATTAAAAAGTATGCAAGAAGGATAATAGTGATTTGCCCCAACTCTACACCAACATTGAATGATAATAAGGAACTGAGAAAATATGATGGCGGCAAACCTGTTTCGCGCAGAGCGTTGGCAAAACCCATTCCATGAATCAGGCCAAAAAGAAAAATGATACCCACCCTCCACGGGTTCATGTTTTGATGAATAATGTTTTCAACTGAAATAAAAACAATGGAAAGTGCAATCAGCGGTTCTACAATTTTAGAGTCTGGCATAATATAACCTGCTGCGGCTAATCCTAAAGAAATGCTGTGAGCCACCGTGAATACAGAACACTGAATAATAACCGACTTTAAATCGGAATTGAGAAAAAAGATACTCAGTATAAATAGAATATGGTCAAAGCCCAACGGAATTACATGTGTAAATCCTATGGACAGGTATTGGCTGATAACTTCCGATAATGACATTCGGCAGTATTATTCCTTTATCAACCTGAAAAATAAAACAGATTGGCCGTTTACTTTTAAAAAGTAAACACCCGAAAGGAGAGAAGAGAAATTCTGCATTTCAACAGAAGTTCCGGAATAAAGTAATTGACCCATACTGTTAGTCAACTCGCAATACTGATTTCCGGGAATTGATTTTAGATAAATAAAAGAATGGAACGGATTGGGATAAACTGTTACAGATGGTTCTTGCGCAATTTCATTTAAACCGGTTGTGCTGGTACCGTTTCCCCGCAGGCATATCGTATAATGTTTAGCTGTTTTTGTATCGTAGGTGGTAATGCCGAATTGCGTAAAGAGATACCAGGCCTTCGATGTTTGGTTCGGGAGGGTAGTTGACGACCAGTACTTTTTCGCATTTCCTGTATTAAAATAAGCGGTGTTTAATGATGGATTTATTCTGCTTTCATCGTTGATAGATTGTAACTCTTTGATGTTGGGCAAACGCCAATCCGTTAATCCGTTCAGCGAAAGAGTATCGGCATAATTCAAGGCTTCTTCCCAGGTAAGTGTATCGGCAAAAGGCGACTTCTGCCAAATTAAGCCGGTAAGATTATCGGTAACAGTTCCATCGCTGTTATCTGTAAAATGATTAGGAATTTGTTGCGGTGTATTCAGGTCTCGCACGGCTCTGACATGAAATTTTTTTGTTCCGCCAGCAGAAATTGTTTCTGTTTTCGGATGATTGCCAATTCCTCCACCGGCATTAGTTGCCCAAACTTTATTAGTGTCATTTGCCTGCCGTATGCGGGTCCACCAATATTCTGCTCCGGTGGTGGTGAATACGGTTGCATCTAAAGAAGGATTGGCATATTGATGATTCAGGATGCTGAATGATTCATGGGCATCGGGCAATCGCCAGTTAGTATAACCACCGAGTGTCAGCGTATCACAATACAGCAGAGCATTTTCAATGGTCATTTCACCGCCATCGGTGCCTTGCCACATTAAGCCGGTAACCGTATCAGTAACGGTTCCATCACTGTTGTCGGTAAAAAAAGGCGTATGGATGTTATAGTCGTTATCCTCTCCAAACGTATTGGTATAACCGGTATTTTCACCGGTATCCGGCAAACGAAGCATCGTTTGTGTCACCATTTGTGCATTCGAAAAAAAGATAGTGACAATAAAGACGAAAAGGAGTAAATGTTTTTTCATGAATGCTAGTTTACAATCAGTTTTTGCTTTAGAGTAATATCAGAAAGCTTAACTTCTACAAAATAAATTCCGAGTGGTATTCCCACTACCGAAATGGTTTCTGCATATCGGTTCGATTCATAAACCTTTTCTCCGAGTGCGTTATAGATAAGAATGCTTACACAATCTTTCAGCATGGAAGGAAGGTGAATATCTGAAGAAGCAGGATTAGGATAAAGGTTTAAGCGATGATGATCGTTTTCATCCTCCATTATTCCGGTAGCTCCGTTCACAGTATAGCGCACTATTACCTCATTATCCAATACAAGATTCGTACTCCAGATAAACTCAGCATCATCATTAGGATTGTCAAAAATATCGATAAAGTTAGTGTAGGCAGGTTTGTTATTTACACCTACGGTTGCGTTGGTGTAGGTAGATGCCAAAGGCCAGTCTGTATCATTAAAAGATTCATCCATCCAGCCATTCGGCAAAGACCAGTGAAGTGCGTAATAGCTGCTGCCATTATTTGAGTCCTGTATAGTGCAGTTACTCGACAAACGGCTTGTTCCGTTTTCGGTAGGGCAGGTTAAATCCATAATAGGCGAGGTATAAAATGTCTGGGCTTTCCAATTGTTGCCTGTGGTGGCAATAATATTATTGTTGGAATCTTTAAAAACTGCTACCATCCCGCCATCACCGGCATGATTTGTAAATCCTCCGTTGGCTTCTGTCCCTATTCCTAAATTTTCTTCCCAATCTACCAGATGCATGGCAATGCTGAAGGGTCTGTTCACCTTAAATCGAATGATGTTTGAATTGAACTGCGTATAGGGCACATTGTCCTTGCCAACCGCAACCCCATTGATATACATCTCAAAATAATTATCGGCAAAAATGAAGGCAGTTATTACTTCTCCGGCTGTATCAACGGTTACAATATCTGAACCATCTAATGCCGAGAGCGCTGCTGCAGCATTGGCATAATTGGCGGCCGTGCAGGGATTGTTCAAATCACTGGCAAAAGGAAAAGAGCTGTTCGTAAAGTTGACTACAGCAGGAACCGTCCAAACAGAATTATCCGTAGCTGTAATGGTTCCCAGATTAGTTACTCTGCCGGCAGAGCAGGTATAAAGATTCGTAGTTGTGGTTGTTCCTGTTCCTTGTGTTACAGAACCCGTGCCTGTGTATTGACAGAAAACAAACGATGGCAATAGCCATGAAAACAGGCCGATAAATTTTCGCATAGAATGAATTTGTCGCTACTTATTCAATAATAACTTTAGAGATAGCCTCCTGATCGCGCAATCTGACTTTAACCAGATAAACTCCTTTAGGGGCGCTCTCTAAGTTTATTTTTCCGGTGTAGCCCTTTGCTTGATATACGGTTTGGCCGTTCAAACTGTAAACATTTACCATTTGAATTTCATTCAGTTTCGATGCATCATTAAACTGCAGGTAGAATTCAGAGGTTGAAGGATTCGGAAAAATGCTGAATCCATCGTTCGCTTTCATAATATCTTTTATACCGCTTGGAACAGAATAACAGGGAATAAATCCGTGATAAACTGTGTCAAGACTGTTGCCGTTACCTTGGGTGTAATATTTAAAGTCATAGTTGCCCGATGCGTTCCAGCTGTAAACAATAGAGTCGGTCAATGCGCCCAAAGTATATGTTAGGTTAAAGCCGTTGTTGGAGGAGTTGGGCTCGCAGTTAGTTATCAGGGCTCCGTTCAGCGGTGTGCGTGAGGGGCGAACGGGATGGGCTGCAGCTTGAGGAATTAATTGATGAGTTCCATCTTCAGTTACTTCCCCTGCCATCCGGGCAATCATATAAGGCGCATTGGCGGTGCCGTGATAATGATATACTCCCCCGTAGTTATGTCCGTGATTTGCGTCTAAAGCCTGCATTGAAGTTCCATCCGGCTCCACGCTGCCATATACGGCATATCCGTCTAATCCATAGGCAACAGGTAAGTTAGTTGTAGTGTAGTTATATAAATGTAACGGAGCAATGTGATAGTGATAATCATCTGCCCGACCGCAATGGCCACCATAATTATCTAACTGACCATCTACATAAGAATCAACCCCCGTATTGGTATGTACATTAAAGATGGGTATACCATTAGCGGCAAGCGCAATAGCTCCACGTGTGAAATGAATGCTGTCTACCGGAATTGGATTAGCTGCCATCACCGGATTTAAAGGAATGGGCCAGGCATTGTTTCCCGTGTAGCATTGTGGAATAGGAACCTGCTGCTGCCAACCGTGACTGGAAATACCCACCATCATTTCATGTGTGGTAGGTATACCATAACTTTCTACATAAAAGTAAGTTGAATCCCAATGCGTTACCACATTCGGTTTGAATGGTGTAAAGGCAGAGTCAACAGTATTCGGGTCTGTAGTAGATAGTAAGGCTTTATGAATTTTATCGGTAAAGCTGTACAAAAGAGTTAGAAGGCCTACCGACAAAACTGGTACCAAATATTTCAATTGTTTGCGTTCGACCGATTGGAAAATGAAAATGCCGAACCCGGATAAAAGCAGGATAGTTACCCAGAATTTCGTATCGAATAAGGAATGAAGCTGAAATGATTCCGTCTGTTTATGGAATATCTGATTGTTAAGTTGAGCAATCGCTTCTTGCTTATGCTCAACAAATGAACGGTCGTTTTCCGATAAGCAGGTAATTGGATAGTGAAGAACCTGACGGTTGGCATCCTCAATAAAAACCTCACCGTTTTTATACATGTAGAAACTTCCATCTACAAACTTGTTTTCGGCTGTAATTGACCAATGGCGCAAAACCAGGTTGTTATAGTCAATGTTATGGGCGTTAAGAAATTGGCTGATTGCGCATACTAAAAGGGTTATGTACTTTTTCATTTTTAGACTTTATTAATTCCTATATAATTATTCATGATTGGGTGCAACTATAGATTCTACTTCATTAATAATACTTTGCCGCTTTTATCTGTCCCGCTTTCACCTCGTATTCTATAAATGTATGTTCCATTCGGAGCTTGATTACCGAATCCGTCTTTGCCATCCCAAACTATTTGAAACTTTCCTGCATCCACCAGGTGACCGGCAATCAATTTTCTAACCAACTGTCCGTTTTCATTGTAAATCGAAAGGTCTAAACGTTCAGTTTTGCTTAGCGAAAATTCAATTTTGGTTTCCTGTGCAAAAGGATTGGGATATATCAGTTCATCGGCATAATTACTGTTCCATAATACGGGCACCCCGGTGTTCAGTGAGTCATAACAATTGGTTGCACCTATAAAGTAAGTTGCCGAAATGTCCTTGTTATGCCTGTTCCCGTTTTCATCGGCTGCCTTGTAGGCCCTTACATATTCTACCTTTACTTGTGAATTATCTACGGTTACCCGCAAATGACCCGAGTTAGGTAAAATCTGTCCCTGAAAATATCCGTAATCATCCGCTTGTCCGGCATTATTAAAGTTGGGGTGGCTAGGCTGAGGCGTTTCCTGATAGATAAGGCAGTCTTTTTCCTGCTTGCCAAAAAAGTGGTCGTGCCCATGAAAGAATATGTTCACCCGGTTCTCTGTCAGTAAATCTTTGATGGGTTTATACCAGCCTGGTCTGTTGGTGGCAAACCCTGATGTACCGTCCAGATTATTACCACCCCATTCGTAACGGTCTGCAAATTCTACTCCTCCCCGCCCATCGGGGTCTCCGCCAACCAGCTGATGAGAGAATACAAATTTGAATTTAGCGGGACTTGCCTCTAAAGTGTTTTTTAACCAGACATATTGTGTTTCGCCAAGTGTCCATCTCCAGCCGTTCAATGAATCGGGCTTAACCTTTGTATACCAGTATGGGTCCAGTACAATAAACAACGCATCACCCCAGGTCCAGGAGTAATAGTTTTCGCGCTGACCAACAAATGCATTATTAGTAGTATCACCGGTGTAGAAATTATCGGGCGCAGGGTTCAGAAAATACTTCATGCGCTCCTGTGCATCCCACACAGCAATATTGCTGGCCGTACCGTTTTGATACCATCCCGATTCCCCCTCATGATTCCCCAAAGCGATAAACAGCGGCACCGAATGGCAAGCCTTTTCGTAATACGAACGAAGAAGCTCACAGCGGTAGGGGATAGTGTCATGAGGTATCAGGTTCGCAGTGTTTTTTAATTTATCCGTCATTAAAAAATCACCTAAGTCAATCATAAAATCCGGATTATCCTCCAGCTGGTTTTGAAGGCAGCGGTTGTAGATGGCAGTGTCCGTCTGTTCATCCAAGTGCGGGTCGGCCTGCACTACAAACGAAAAACTACTGCCCGGTGTTCTGGCTGTTTGAAATGTAAATTCAGGTCTTGAAGTATATAAACCTGCACCTGTATGGCGCGCCTGCAAGCGGTAAAAGTATCTGGTGTTTGGTTGCAAACCCGCAAGTAAAAATTCTGCAGGAACCTTGTCGGCAAAAGATAGTGTATCGGTTTGGTTCGTATAAACTCCGCTGGAACTTCCATATTCAACATATACATCGGTAGAATCGGCAAATATTGCCTGCACGGTAATGCTGTTATCCGTTGGTCTTCCTAACACTTCACTGTGTTGAAGGATCTGAGCTTGTGACGTTGTAACAGTAAAAAATAAGGCAAATGGGTAAAGTATCTTTTTCATTTATCGGCTGATGGCAATTTTTTGAGTGGAATGAAAATTCTCTGTATCAACTTTTAAAAAGTAAACCCCGTTAGCTAGGTTACTTACATCTATATTTTTTGTTTGGTTTGTCAGTATTGTTTGACCAATCATATCAACCAGGTTGATTTGTGCATGGTCTAAATCCTTTGGTAAAACAACAGTAAGCCTGTCTTTTGCAGGGTTCGGAAACACCTTCACCAAATTATTCTCTTCCGTATTTTTTACAGAAGTTGTGGTGCATTCTCCTACGGTGTAAGAAAAAGCAACCTCTCCATTATGATGCAGCCCTCCGACCGTATCGGCCGGCAGATAGGCGCGGATGTAATCAACCGTTACACAGTTAGGCGAAACGGTTACGCGAATATGCCCCGTTCCATCCAGCGTATCACTGACATAAGCATCGGCATTGGCCAGCATCCCTATTTCATAAGTTGAATCAGCCGGCATGGGCACTGCCTGATACGTTACACTATCCAGTATTTCGTGTGCAAAAACATGGTCATGTCCCTGAAAGAAAATGTTGACACCGTTATCTACAAATAACTGATGAATCGGCTTATCCCAACCCTGACTGCTGGGGCGATTAGTAGGAAAGGTATAATTCGTATTTTGATATCCACCCCACTCATATTGCGTTGCATTAGTAATACCGCCTCTTCCCTGACCTCGTATGTGATGTGCAAATACAAACTTATATTTCGCAGTACTGGTTTCTAAGGTATTCTTAAGCCAGGTGTATTGAGGCAATCCTAACGACCAGTCCCACTTTTGTGGCTTTTCCGAAGTATCACACTCATCGCGGTAAACATCCAGTACGATAAACTCAGCATCGCCCCACTTCCAGGCAAAATAATTTTCAGGATTACCTATACCGTAGGGCTCGTTGGCAGTATTACCGCTGTAAAAACTGTTCGGAAAAGGGTTCGGATAGTAATACTTGCGCCACTGTGTACCCCATACGCACAGGTTATTAGGCGGTGTAAACGAATAGTAATAATCATTCTCTCCTTCATGATTTCCCAAACAAACATAGAAGGGTATTGAATGACATATAGAACCCAGAAACGGCCGGTAATCTTTATGCAACGAGTCCAGATCGTGTGATGTGATGGTGAACGGATTGTGGTCATCTCCAAAAATATCACCTAACGAAAGCATAAAATCAGGCTTGTCTGCCGCTTCATTGTTCAGGGTCACCTGATACATGTTTTTTACCCCCTTTTTATCATACAAATGCTCATCGGCCTCCACAGTAAAGGTAAATGTGCTACCTGGTGCGCGCTGTGTATGAAAAAAGTATTCTGGAGTGGCCGCATAAGAACCGTTTCCGGTAGTGCGATACTGAACCCGGTAATAATATTTGGTATCGGCAGTCAGATTGCTTAAATCAATTTCATCGGGCACATTAGCTAAATTGCTGAAAGTTGTGGAAGTGTTTGGGTAAACTCCTGATTGAGTGCCATACTCTAGGTAATAATCCATATTTTGGTCGAACAGGATACTAGCCGTAATAGAAGTATCAGTGGGTCTTCCCAAAATGATGGATCGGTTTTGAGCCTTAAGTATGTTTGAATTAGACAAGAGGAAAATTAAAGGGAGAATTGACTTTAGGAGTAGGTTGAGTTGCTTCAAGGTGTTATATCATTTAAGGGTTAAAAGCGTTTTAGACTTTTAAAGATAGTAGGGGTTTAATCCTTCGCAATATTTTATTTGAATTACGCATAAAACAATTGAGAACGTTGGCTTTTTGCGCGTCAGCGCAAAATAAAAGAGATGATTCAAGTTTAAATCAGACGAGCATCATCTCTTTTTTTTGCTGAAGCATAGCTTATGGGCTTCGCCCGTGTTTTTGTCTTTAAGCAACTACCCTACATAGCCTTGTCAAAAATTTCCGTCAAAGGTTGGCTGCAATAATATGGTTTAAAAAATAGTCCCCTTTTTTTCAATGGTTCTTGAGTTTAACGAGTGGTGAACCTTTTCAAAAAAAGGGGCGAAAAAAATATAGCATGACACTCGCTGCATAACCTTGATTTCTCTACAGGAGCAGGATAAAATTGTAGTAGTAATAGCCTTTGTTATTAATAATGTAAACAAGCGTAAGGTT
>CANJVG010000140.1 GCA_947478005.1 Bacteroidota bacterium | reverse complement strand
TTTTAACACTGCCAATGGATATTCTGCCTTGGCAAACAACACTACAGGAAACAACAACACGGCCTTGGGTAGCGGAGCCAATGTATCCTCGGCAGCTCTTACCAATGCCACGGCTATAGGCTATGCGGCATTGGTAGATGCCAGCAATAAGGTGCGCATAGGCAATACATCAGTTACTGTTTTAGAGGCACAGGTAGCCTTAACCACCACCAGCGATAGAAGATGGAAAGCCGATATACAAAACAGCAGCCTGGGCCTGGGCTTTATCAATACCCTGCGCCCCGTTAGCTACTACCGCCTAAACGATGAAAGCAAAAAAACCGAGTATGGTTTTATAGCCCAGGAGCTGGACGAAGCCCTGACAAAGGCGGGTGCCACCAATAATGGTATCATCAGCAAAGACAATGAAGGCATGTATGGCGTGCGCTACAACGATTTGCTATCGCCTATGGTAAAAGCCATGCAGGAGCAACAGCAAATGATAGAGGTGCAAAACAGGCAGATTGAACGATTGAGCAAAGAAAACGAACAAATACTGAAACGCATAGAAGCGCTGGAAAAAAAATAAAATACAGCCACCTGTAAGCGGGTGTTTCAACCAAAAAAAATCAAGAAAATGAATAACTATAAAAAACAAATGATGCGCATAAAATGGATTATTGGCTGCCTGTGGCTGGCCGCCCTGCATGTAGGGGGTCAAACTATTTCGCTTAGCCCCTCGGTGCAACCCACCCAGGGCGGCAATTATGTAGCAGGCACTCTGGACCTTAGCTGGACCATGGGCGAATCTGTTACCCCTACCCTTACGGCCGGCAGCAATATGCTGTCCCAAGGCTTCGAGCAGCCCGAGGTAGATATAGTAACCGGGGTTATCAGCGGCAGTCCATTTTGTGGTGGCGCAGCAGTAGCGGTGCCGTTTACAGCCAATGGATTTGTAGATGCAGCAAATGTTTTTACAGCCGAGCTAAGCAACAGCAGCGGTAGTTTTGCCACCCCGGTAAGCATAGGCACCACCAGCGGTGTATTGTCGGGCACTATCAATGCCATCATACCGGCAGGCACCCCGTCCGGCTCGGGTTATAAAATAAGAGTGTCGGGTTCGTTGCCGGTATTTGCAGGCAAAGAATGTGTGGCGGTAATTGCAGTAGTGGTTTGCAACACCAATGTGTGGCTGGGCAATACCAGCAGCTGGACCACAGGCAGCAACTGGAGCACCGGGGTAGCCCCATCGGGCTGTGCCGATAATTGTGTAATACCCGATTTGGCTATAGACCCGATCGTGAGCAGTGCAGTAACCGTAGGCAATTTAGAAGTGCAGAGCGGAGCCCAGGTAACGCTGAACAGCAACCTGAGCGTGTGCGGTAACCTGACAGGCGGCAGCGGCAGCAACGGTGTGTTTGCCGGCAGCTCTGAACTGCGCCTGGTGGGCAGCAGCGCCCAAACCATAAGCGGAAAAATTTCGGTCATTAACCTTCGGGTAAATAATACCTCTACCGGAGTAGTGTTTACAGGCAATACCGAAATCTATACCTCTATGGTAATGGAAGATGGCAATGTAACCAACAGCGGAGGCACCGTTACCTTAAAGTCCACCGCCCTCGAAACAGCCTATCTCGATGATTTCACCAACCCCGCTACAGTGGGCACCTACACCGGCAACCTGACGGTGGAAAGATATGTCACCAACACAGCAGACGGATACCGCGATATCAGTTCACCGGTGGCCACCACGGTGGCCGATTTAGGAGCCGATTATCCTATTTTCGGAGCCAACGGGGTACACTGCTGGTATAGCTATGCTCCTTATCCAAACCTGCAGTATTATAACGAAACCACCAATTCGCCTACCAGCACTTACTATGGGGGCTACTGGAGCTATACGGGCTATGCCAATTTGCTGCGACCTATGCTCGGTCTTGCTGCCCGAACCTATAAAGGAACCGCGTTTAAGTTTGATTTTACGGGTAATCCTTATACCGGAAACAAGAGCGTCTCTATAACCAAAACCGCCTCTGCCACCCCATCGGCCGATGGATGGAACCTGACTGGAAATCCTTATCCATCGCCTATATTATGGACAGCCGTAAAGGCCCTGAATGCCGGCAAAACCGATGGTTCGTATTATGTATTTCAAACCACCGGAGAGTATAGCGGAAACTGGGGTTCTTTTAACGGAGTAGCGGGTGTAAACGGAGCAACCAATGATATTGCATCCTCCCAGGGATTCTTTGTTAAGGCATCGGCCACCAATACGTTTGCCATGAGCAACTCGGTGCGAACCACCAGCTCCGGCACCTTGTTTTATAAAACAGACGCACTGTTACCCGATGAAATACGCCTGACCCTGAACAAAGGCACCCAACGCGATGAAATAGTAGCCTACAGCGACCCTACTGCCACCTGGGGTTTTGATTCAGGTCTGGATGCTGTAAAAATGCCTGCGGGCAGCACGGTGTATATGAGCTTTAAGCAGGATACACAGGAATATGCCATAAATGTGATAGACAGTGTGAATGTGGCAAGTGAATTTCCGCTGGTGCTATGGGCCCGCGATACAGGCAACTATGCCGTGAAAGCAACGGCCCTGAACCTGACCAACCTGACGGCCTATTTCAAAGATTCGGTTACAGGGGTGCTCACTAACCTATCGACCGATTCGGTACTGATTCAATTGAACGGAAAGGAATCGTATGAAAATCGCTATTCGGTGGTTTTCCAATCTACTATGACCACCGATGTGACCGAACAGAAAGATCCGCTTACCCGAATTTATTCGATAGGCGACAGAGTGGTGGTGCAGCGCAGCAGCACAGAACCGGCTACTGTAAGCATAGCCAATGTGTTGGGCCAGCAGATTACCCAGGTGGTAAGCCATCAGGGCCGCCTCGAAATACCATTGGGCGGACCGGAGCTGTGGTATGCTTTTGTAAAAGTAACCGAAGGCAGGAAAGTAAGTGTAGCCAAAGTATTAATAAGCAATAAATAAACGCCCGTATGACGTTCACAAAACAACAGATAAGAAAAGCCATATTTGCTATGGTATTAGTAATAACGGCCACCGGCCTTTGGGCACAGCCCGGAGGCGGAGGCGGAGGACAGGGTGGCGGAGGCCCCCCTCCTTCGGGCACCGGAGGTCCTATTGATGGAGGAGCTGTGATGCTTTTAATAGGAGCAGCCGGCTACACCTACAAGCAGCTGAAAAAAGAAAAGGAGAATGGCTGATAATTGCCAAAGACAATTTATTTAAACTACTATTGACCTATCGGCCAATTTTTACAAAACAGAAATGTTTTTTAAAAATTGGTCGGTCTTTTTAAAAGCAACTCAATGAAATACAAAGCCGACCTGCGTACCCTTATCTATATGGCCATTACCACGCTTATTTTTGCCTATCAATGGCAAACAGGTCTGGACGGTTTTGGTCTATGGGCTCTTCTTATTTATATCGTTTATCTGCACTTTTCGGTGGCCGTGTCGGTTATTACACACAATCACAACCATTTGCAGATATGGAACAGTAAAGTGCTGAATGTTTTGACCGATTGGTGGCTGACGGTCTTTTATGGCATACCCATTTTTACCTGGATACCAACGCATAACCGCAATCATCACCGCTACACCAATAAGCAGGGCGACAGCACAGCCACCTATCGCAAAAGCGAGCTGAATAATCTTTTCACTTTTGTGAGCTACCCGGGCGTTAGCAGCTATTACCAGATTACAGAAGGCATTATACCTTTTATGAAGGACTTGAAGGTGCGGGATCGCAAACGCTACCGGGAATACCTTACCCAATGTTTTGTACTCTTAGCCTGGTGGCTTTTTTGGTTTTTAATAGACTGGAAAAAAGCTTTCATTTTCGTCTTGATTCCCCAGCAGGTATCCGGCTATGTGGTGCAGATTTTTAATTATGTGCAACACGTTCATGCCGATGAAGAGTCGAAATATAACCACTCGCGAAACTTTATGGGTGTAAACCTTTTTCTTTTCAATAACGGGTATCACACTGCCCACCATGAGCGGGCCGGCATGCATTGGAGCGAAACTCCGGCTTACCATCAGCAGATAGTTCAGTACATAGACCCGAAGCTAAACGAAAGGAGTTTTTGGGGCTATATCCTACGTACCTATTTTGCCGGTGCATTGATCGAAAAATACCGGTCCAAATCAATGCGCCTGGTCAGAAAACAAGTGCCTGTAAATAGCGGTAGCCAATCTTAGAAACCAGGACACAACCCAGCATTATTGATATGGACCCAAGAATAAGGATACAAAGAAAATCGAGAAAACGAACTTCAGGCAAGACAAGAAGTAGCCTGTTACATTCGGTTTGCCGGGCCTGTTTAGCCTTTTTGTGTGTGGTGCTGTTACATCAATTCTTACTGGCCGCCTTCAGCATAAAAATGGGTTACGAAACCGTGCTCACCTTTAGCAAGGTAGATTCTAAACCCTACGACTTTGCACATTGGAATTATAGCCGCGTTCAGTTGCTATATGGACTACCACCTTTTATTCTGTTTTTAAGCGCCTGGATAGTTATTTATTTTATGTTTAAAGCTCAGGAGGTCCGTGGCTGGTACATGTTTGGCTTTTGGTGGGTGGTGTTCAGCCTACTATACGTATCTGCCCAACTTAGTATAGCCCCGGTATCTACTGCCATCGGCAACGGCACATTGTACCAGGGTATTCCGGTACTGGTCGGTTACTATGGTGTTAGTATGTATGGGTTAATTGCGCTCACGGTTTTATCGGGCATATCCAATGTGATTTTCGGCTTTGTAGCTTATCGCCTGCTTATGCAGCTATCTCCCTCGCGCACGGCTGTGCAAAGCCAACAAGGTAAATTTAAGCTCGTTAATTCATATTACCTACTGCCGCTTTTTATCGTCTTTCCGGTAGCCGTATTGCTATCCTATCCACATACTATTTTCTTTTTCGGAGTCATGTTTTTGCACGGTCTTTTATGGTTGCCTGGCTTATACTTTATTGGTTATGAATATAAGGGTTCGCAGCTTAGAAGCGAGCGACTGAAAACAGGATACAGTTTTATAGCTGTATTGGTTGTGCTGATTGTCTTGATTCGTGTTTTTATGTAAAATCAAAGCGGTGAAGAAAGCACTGAAAGCCATAACCTACCTGACCAACTTAAGGCTGGAAGAACAACTAAAAATACCTACCCGGATAATTTTGGTGTATTTATTTTGGAAAGTATTTCATCATTTTGCATCTATCCGGGGAACCCAACTAAACCGGTTGTGGACTGCTGCCATGGAGCTTGTTGGCACCGGTTATGCGGCCATCACAAGTTTTTTAATTACTCCGTTTGTACAGCAGACCTCAGCCAAAGGAATAAATATTTACCTCAACAGTCCGGCTGTCTATAAAGTGGTTTGGGTACAGGAACATTGTTTGGCAATTCCGGCTATGGTCATTTTTACAGCAACGGTTGCATTTTATAGAGGAAAGCCAAATCAAAAAGCCGGGTTTATTATGCTGGGTCTTGCGGGCATTGCGCTAATCAATGTAGCGCGTTTGTTTTTACTTAGCCTGGCCTGGCTTTATCTTAGTCCTTACTTTTTTCAAATGCATCACTCGTTAATCTATGTTGCAATTACCTATGGCTTTATTTTTATGATGCTTCGATGGTGGATAAAAAGAAGCACCACAAGAGTCAATGCTGAATTAATCAGTAAACCAATTTAAGGCCGTTGGAGGGCCCTCGGCTGAATCAATATCTGATTGACTTTATATTTCTATTTCCATCGGCTGTTAAGCAGATAATTTTCCTGCATTTGACAATAAAAATAAGCGGTGGCTTTCATGTTCATTTATCTCCCATTTTAAAGGAATAAAAACAATTTCTTATATCCTCTAAGTGTTGGTGATGCAGCAATCAATTGTTTACCAAATAAGGTAGGCGGATTAATTAGAATTCCCGCAAAATGAGCTCATGTGCCTATTGTATATTTTAGGGTTTATGGCGTATGTTGCATTCAGATCCCAGGGGTTACCAGGGCCTTTATTCACCCGGAAGAATACACCCTTCCTCAACTTTTTATGGATGGCACTTGAAATCCATCTTCTGATGCCCTTTGATCTAGCCCTTGGTTTTACCAACCTAAAAGGGCAGAAGCCCCGGGCGAAACGAGCAATGGCTTCTTCAAACAGGGAGTTCTGCATTCCCTTGGATTTTCAACTATGGGCATAGACGGGTGTAACGATGGGTGCTTGGCCAGGACTATCCCTTTTTATAAATCCGCAAGTGTCTATAATTACCTGAGCACAACCGGCAATTCAAGCATCAATTTTAATTTCAATTATATACGCACCAAATACTCCAATTATTAATAAAATAAAAAATTAAACATGGCTCAATCAGCATTAGATTTCATTGTTACTAAAACAGCTGCTACAAACTCTCGTTACAAATCAGACAACACACCTTCCTTCGGTTATTTTGTAGAGGATTTTTTAAATGGTCACGTAGATATTAATGGCGATTTTGAAGAGTTTATGAAGCTGCGCAATGGCTATTTTAAATACAGTCTTACACCCCACCATTTCAAATTTTTCTTCTCCCGTTTTATTCCTGAGGTACTTATCCATTCCAAAAGTCAGGACGAACGCATTGTGCGGGCGCATTACGATCGCGGCAACGACTTCTTTGCTGCGTTTCTTGGTCCCCGGATGGTATATACCAGCGGATTTTTTCTCGATACAGATACCGAATCGCTTGAGGTAGCGCAAGACAGAAAAATGCAAATGGTTTGCAACAAAATGATGATGAAAGCAGGCGACCGCCATTTAGATATTGGCTGCGGATGGGGAACCTTGATAGCCTATGCAGCAAAATATTACGGAACCGATGGAACCGGTGTAACACTGGCGCAGGATGGAGTTGATTGGGGAACTCAACAAATTAAAGATTTTGGAGTAAGCGATAAGGCCCGCGTTCTTCGCAAAGATTATCGCGATATTCCTGCAGGCCAAAAATGGAACAAAATATCCTGCCTCGAAATGGGCGAACACGTGGGTGTAAGAAAATTCGGAGGATTTATAAAAATGATTTACGACAAACTTGAAGATGACGGCATGTTCTATATTCAGCAAGCTGGTTTAAGGGCTAACCCCGGTTTATTTAAAAAAGGACCACACTGGCAGGATTTAGTTTGGGGTCTTTTTATGGGCGAAAATATTTTTGCCGGTGCAGATGCTTCTACGCCCTTAGCATTCCTGGTGGACGCTTTGCAGAATGCTAACTTTGAAGTAGTGCATCTTGAGAATATTGGAATTCACTATTCGCATACCATCCACCGCTGGTATCATAACTGGATGCGCAATGAGGCTTACATTAACGAGCATTACGGCAACCGTTTGTTCCGCCTTTGGCAATTGTTTCTGCGTTGGAGTGTGGATATTGCCGCCCAAGGAAATTCTACATGCTGGAGTATCACAGCCCACAAAAATCTGGATCAAACCGATAGAAATAAATACATCAAAAACACCCAGAGCGGATTGCGTATGGATTTAACCAGCCCTATCAACTTCGACCGCCCTTATACCGGTAAGTGGGCCGATATTTATGGGTTGAATAAATAATTATAGATTTATTTTGAACCCGCTGAAGCCAACTTCAGACTTATATTAGAAAAGGGGGCGGGTTACAGAATTATCTTAAAAAAAGTAGATCAAGATTTGCTATCCAAAATCCGGTGTTTTTGCGAAAAATATATGGTACATAATTTAAGTACTGCCAACTCCATACTTCAACAATTTATTGCCGAAATACGCGATAAGGATATACAGAAAGACAGGATGCGTTTTCGCAGAAATCTGGAAAGAATAGGCGAGATTATGGCTTATGAAATAAGCAAAACGCTGCTTTACCAGAAACAGGAAATAACCACCCCGCTTGGCAAGGTGCAAATACCCCTAATAGAAAAACAGCCGGTATTGGTTACTGTATTGCGGGCAGGCCTGCCTATGCACGAGGGCTTTTTAAACTATTTCGACCGGAGCGAAAATGGTTTTATATCTGCCTACCGGCACCATACCGAAAACGGTGGGTTTGATGTTCGCGTAGAATACTTAGCCGCTCCTGACATAGAGAATAAAGTATTGATTCTTTGTGACCCTATGCTGGCTACTGGCTCATCCATTGTTTTAACTCATCAGGCGCTGCTAAAACAGCATGGCACTCCATTCCATACACATATCGCAGCTATAATTGCCTCAACCGATGGAATTAATTACCTTCAGAGTCATTTGCCCCCAAACACTACTATTTGGTGTGCAGCAATTGACGATGAACTCAACTCCCAATCGTATATCGTTCCTGGCTTGGGCGATGCCGGAGATTTGGCATATGGAGATAAAATTTAGTCTTCGGTTTGATAAAAAAATAAAACCGTTTTGTACGAATCGATTTAAAGTATTTTAAAAATCAAGCTGCTAAAGAGCAACACACAGTGTAAGTTGAGTCCATAAAAATTACCAACTGATTTTCCTTTATTATCCTAACCACTTCAATCCCAACAAGGTTCATTCAGCCTATATAAAGTTTTTTAAGAAAAACATATTTTGAATTGCTATTTTACAAACCGTTGTCGTGGGGTTCCAATCCATAAATCATGCAACACTGTTTAGACCATTCCGCCTTACCCAAGCTAAATTCCAATACCCAGGTACCCATTTGTCCGAAATATTCGGCCATTTCACGATGACTTTTTCGGTATTTAAAAGCGTTCTTAATGACTTTAGTTTTTCTTCATAGTTTTCTAATGGCACAAGTCGATGGGCTTTGGCTTTATTGTTATCAGCTCACAATGGCCTTTTTTCAAAGCGCCACGCTAAAAAGTAAGCCGTAAAATTCGTCAGCCTATGTTAAGCTACAATAAGCACATCTACTAATTTTCCGGATAAAGAAGACGAATCATCTAATGCACTTTCTAAGGATGCGGTGGTAGTTGATGAACACTTACCGCCTGGGCATGGCTAATGGTAACTATGCCGTTGATTGGGTCCTCTCCTGCCATAAACAAATCGACCGGCAGATTTCTTAAAATGTATTCGTAGTCTTCAATCTTTTTCTGCACCAATTGCTCCTTGGTCAACAAGATTCTGAAGCCTGTAATCTGGACATTGTTGATTAGCTTGTTATGCATCAACTGACGGTTCGAATTTTTTCCCATGTTTTGTCGCTTTAGACTTGGCTCCAACCATTTGACTAAATAATGAATGAAGAAATCCGGTTTGGCTTTAGCTAAAATGGATTCCATTTTGTATTTGAGGTAAAGGAACATAGCTTTAAAATTTAATGAGCTAATTATTGCCGTATTCTTACTTTACGACCAAATTTGCCGGTTGTTATGAGTAGGTGTACTCAATTTAGCTGGAGGAGCTAGGTGGAGTGGGTTCTGGAGAAAATGAAAACGGGAAAATCTTCATTAAGCAAAGAAGAATTCCCCGTTGGTGCCATTTAGGATTGACTTATCAAACTTTGCAAAAGATGTAAAAGACATTTACGACCTTCATCACTTAATGGGTTCTTAGTTTTATTCAATATCTAATTTTGCAGAACTTCGTATCCATTCATACAACCCGATATTCATACCCAATAATAGCATACAATAGATAAAGTCTTCAACAGGTATTGTGCCAATCCTGAGATTCAGGTTCTCCGTATTGTCATAAATCACTACCGGAAGGCAGGTAAGCAAACCGTTGACCACCGCCA
>CANJVG010000139.1 GCA_947478005.1 Bacteroidota bacterium | reverse complement strand
ACTTCGTAGTCAATATCGTATTGTGCTAAGATTTGAGTCGCTAAATTATCCTTGTTTTTAAGGATGGAAAGCAAGAGGTGTTCGGTACCTATAACATCACTTTTCAGCACTTTAGCTTCAAGTACTGTTATTTTCAACACTTTTTCAGCCTGCTTGGTAAGAGGTAAATTATTAGGATTAAAATTACCTTTGGCAGCCTTATCTTTAATAGAATCCTCTATCGTTTTGCGAAGCATAACCGCATCAACATCTAAACTCTTGAGCGCCTTAATGGCCAACCCCTCTCCTTCGCGGATTAAACCGAGCAATAAATGTTCGATTCCAATATAATCATGATTCAAACGCAGCGCTTCTTCGCGGCTGTATGAGATTACCTCCTTTACTTTAGGTGAAAATTTTGCTTCCATATTATTTTGCTTTCAACTTTCGAACCAACTAAATTGAACGGTCAATTTGTCGGGCGAAGTTCGATTATTGTTTTTTACGAATTTTAAATACAACAGTCACTTCTCTACGGTCAAAGAAAGAGCATTTCTTTTGAAAACCCAAACAAGCCAAAGAAATAACACGCAGTTTGCTAACATTGTTTCAAAAAAAGATTCCTTTTACATACATTGCACAAAATTTTTTTTCTGAAATAAAAGGAATACTTTAGAATTGTATTCGCAACCTTTAAACAAAGCTTATGAAATTTCAAGTTGACAAAAGAGAAAGATTAGTGATTGTTAAACTCAATGAAGAAAAACTTCTGAGCAATCTCGCCCCACAGTTAAAATCAGAACTTGTGATATTGAACAATGAAGGGTTCAAGAACATAGTATTAGACTTAGGTGATGTTCAATATGTTGATTCATCCGGCTTAAGTGCTTTGTTGGTGGGCAATCGTTTGTGTAAAGAATCTGGCGGAACCTTTGTTCTTACAGGTCTGAACGCGCATATTCAAAAGCTTATAAAAATTTCCCAACTCGAACCGATTTTAAACATTGTTCCTACCATCACGGAATCGGTAGATTTTATCATGATGGAAGAACTCGATCGCGATTTAAGAACATAATCGCATCCGCTCATGCAGTTTGAAGTAACTATTCTCGGAAGCAATGCCGCTATCCCAGCACACGGTCGTTTTCCATCAGCGCAGGTTTTAAATTATAACGGTGAGGTCTTTCTGATTGATTGTGGCGAAGGTTCACAGTTTCGAATGAATGATTTTTCTATCAAGCGTGCACGGCTAAATAATATTTTCATCTCTCACCTGCATGGCGATCATTACTATGGTTTAATTGGTTTGCTAAATTCATTTCATCTTAACTGGCGCGAAAACCCATTGCATATTTACGGCCCATCCGGCTTAGAGGAAATTGTAAATGTTCATCTTAAACATTCGCGTACAGAACTTCGATATAAAATTCATTTCCATCCGATAGTAGCGGATGTTCCGACCATAGTGTATGACGACAATACGCTAACGGTGGAGACGATTATTTTAAATCATCGTTTACCCACTACAGGCTATTTGTTTAAGGAGAAAAAGTATTTGCGTAAAATCCTTGCTGATAAGATTTTGCAATACGAAATTCCTCATAATTTAATAAACGAAATCAAAGCCGGAGCCGATTTTACAGACAATACCGGTAAAATAATTCCGAATCAAGAGTTGACTGTTGACTCGGTGCCACCTCGAAGCTATGCCTATTGCAGCGATACCTGTTATACAGAAAACTTTGTTGAGCAAATACGTGGGGTCAATTTGCTTTATCATGAAGCCACGTTTGTTCACGAGCATGAAGCGCGCGCTATGGAAACGTTTCACACTACTTCCAAACAAGCAGGTAATATTGCCAGGCTGGCAGAAGTGGACAAATTAATCGTAGGCCATTTCTCCGCGCGTTATGCTAATCTTGATACCTTGCTAAGCGAAACAAGAGAGGTTTTTGCAGATAGCTATCTGGCAATAGAAGGAACTACTTTTGCTATCGAAAGCAGCGTGGCTGTTTAGTATCTTAATTTTGGAACATGAAGATTCCTTTTTTCAAAACAGCTATTACAGGAGAAGAACAAAAATACATCAGCCAGACTTTAGCTGACGGAAAGTTCTTTGCAGAGCGACCTTTTATAGCAAAATGCGAAACATGGTTTGCTAAAAATCATGGACTGTCAAATTTCTTTCTTACTAAGTCCTGTACTCATTCATTGGAGTTGGCAGCACTTGCGCTAGATATAAAAACGGGAGATGAAGTGATAATGCCCTCATTTGCATTTGTGGCTTGTGCCAATGCATTTGCTCTTCGTGGTGCCATTTGTGTTTTTGTAGATGTTCATCCGGACGGCATGGCCATTGATGAAACAAAGATTGAAGCAGCGATTACGAATAAAACCAAAGCGATTCTCACGCTTAATTATGCTGGTGTTGCCTGCAATTATGAAGCCATCAAAAGGATTGCCGATAAACACCAACTCTATATTATAGAGGACAACGCTCATGGAGTTGGAGCCAAGCAAGGTGACAAATTTCTAGGCAACTTTGGTGATGTTTCAACTTTCAGTTTCGACCATTTAAAAAATATCAGTTGCGGACAGGGTGGGGGAATCGCTATCAAAAATGAGAAGTTGTTGGAGAATTTTTTCGTGCATTATGAGTTTGGCACTAACCGAAGAAATTTCTTTAAAGGCAAAGCCGATCGTTACGAATGGAAAAATCTCGGCTCTAACTTTCCTCTCTCTGAGCTAAATGCCGCCATGCTTTTTTCGCAATTGGAAAACATTGAAAAGATAAATGGACGATTTGTTGAGCTATGGAATTTATACCACGAGAAGTTAGACAATTTGCAGACACAAGGCAAAATTACTTTGCCTAATCCACCTATTGAATCAATCCATAATGCTCATTGCTTTTTCATCAAAACAAAGGATGAAGAGGAAAGAAATGCTTTGGTTAAGTTTCTTACTGGAAAAGAAATTAGCGCGCAGTTTCACTATACTCCACTGCACAGCAGCGAGTTTGGTTTAAAGGCAGGTAAATTTTCGGGTGAGGATGTCTTTACCACCTCCGAGAGCAAAAGACTTCTGCGCTTGCCGCTCTATTATAATATGAGTATTACAGAATTGGAAGAAGTGGTATCTGCCCTCCTTTCATTTTACAAGTAGGATTCTCCTCTTGATTTGCCACAAACAATATATTTGACGGCTATGGCAGGAGTGCTTATTCATATTGGTTATCCAAAAGCGGGCTCTACGTATTTGCAAACCTGGTTTTCGAAACATCCCGCTATGCTCTATAATCCGATTTCAGTAGCAGGCTTTTATCATTCTACGGATATTTCTCGTTATGCAGAAGTGCCGGGGAAAATTCATGAATACTTTGTGCTCAGCAGTGAACATTTAAGTGCCTGGCAAGGGGAGCCTGATATTGTCGGTTTGAAAAATACCAAGCTATATGACGTAAATGCCTATCAGCAAAAAATTACTGAAACGCTCCATGGCATTTATCCGCAGGCAAAAGTGCTCATTGTAACACGTGGATATACTTCGTTCTTTCAATCTTTCTATTCACAGTATGTATCGGGTGGAGGGATATTGGAGTTCGACACTTTGCAGGAAAACTTCGGTGGCTTCTTTACTTCTGTTTTGCAATACAGCTATGTGATTGATTTATATCGCAAGCAGTTCGGTAACGAAAACGTGATCGTCTTGCCGTATGAAATGCTTCGCGAAAATCCTACTGCCTTTACTTCTCTGATTGAAGAGAAACTAAATGTGCAGGAGAAGTTTTCTTTCACCAGCGAAAAGATAAACCCCTCTTTGGATGCAAAGATGTTGCATACGCACAAAGTGTTTTCAAATTTTCTGTTCAACCTAATTCAACCCTTTCCTTATTCCTTTCAGAAAGTGGTTTATAGCTACTACATTACACAACTTCGTATTAAAAAACCACATCCGTTTATGAAGTTTCTTTCCCGATTAACCAGTGGCTCAGTCGAACTTAGAGGCTTGGAACGGACATTAGAAAAGCTAAAGGGACAGGCCGAAGTTTTGCGCCACGAGAAATTGTATGCTCCATATCTCAAAGAATATCTATTAGCATAAGGTGGAACAGCGCATCTATAAAACAATTCGTGGCGGACAGGTTTCGCTGCTAACATACCTGAAAGAAGTATGGCAGGTGCGCCATCTCATTATCACTTTTGCTGCGCGCGATTTGAAAGTGCAATACGCTCAAACTTATCTCGGCCTTTTGTGGTCGGTTATTCAACCGCTTACCGGCTTAATCATTTTCAGTTTCTTTTTTCAGCGTGTTATTCCACTTCATATCAGCACGCCCTATTCTGTTTTTGTTTTTACAGGAATCATTGGTTGGTTTTACTTTACATCTTTAGTAGGGCAGGCCGGCACGGTGCTGATGAACAATCAACAATTGATTAAGAAAATTCAGTTCCCGCGCTTGGTTCTACCTCTTTCAAAAGCGCTGACAGGGTTAATAGAGTTTAGTATTTCAATATTGCTTCTCTTTGCATTGATGCTCATCACAGGCTGTCCTTTTTCATGGCGCATTCTATTTCTTCCGCTGGTGGTTTTAGCAAATGTAATAACTGGTTTGTCCGGAGGCATTTGGTTGAGCGCATTGACCGTTCGGTTTCGCGATTTACATCACATCATTCCTTATCTTATCGGTTTCGGCATTTGGCTTACTCCGGTGTTTTATCCAACCACCATCGTGCCGCACGAATTCAACTTCATTTATTATTTCCATCCGGTGGCCAATGTCATTGCACTCTATCGTTGGATATTTACGGGAACAGATGTGAACCTTGGGCAAATAATCGTTTCCTTTTCGCTGGCCTTTGTTTTGTTCCTGAGCGGCTTGGTGTTTTTTGTGAAGAATGAAAAATTTATTGCTGACCATTTATAATCTGCCATGAGCGAGTTAGCATTAGAAATAAAAAATGTTTCCAAGAGTTTTCAAATTCATGAAAACCGTGCTGATAGTTTGAAGGAAAACATCGCACGAGTGTTTTCATCAAAGAAAAACACAGCTACGCTTTTCCATGCTTTAGACAATGTGTCTGTAAAAGTAAAAAAGGGTGAGTCGCTTGGCATCATTGGCAGGAACGGAGCCGGCAAATCTACCTTGCTTCGCATCCTTAGCGGCATTATGCAGCCGGACACCGGTGAAATAAATTTTTATGGCAAACCTGTTTCCATTTTGGACATAGGCGCAGGCTTTCATCCCGAACTTTCGGGAAGAGAAAATATATTCCTCTCCGCTTCCCTTTACAATTTCACAAAAGCAAAAATCGAAGAGAAGTATCAAGAGATTGTTGATTTCAGCGGAGTGGAAAATTTTATTGAAGAGCCCGTGAAGAACTACAGCGCAGGAATGTATCTGCGATTAGCATTCTCTATCATCACCTGCCTGGAAGCCGATATTTATTTGATTGATGAAGTCATCAACGTTGGCGATGCCAATTTTCAGATGAAATGCAAAGCCAAGATTGAAGAGTTGATCGCGCAGGGCAAAACACTTTTAATCGCCAGCCACAATCTCAACGAAATCTCCACGCTCTGCAATCGCATTGTATTGATGGAAAACGGCAAGATTCTCGACATTGGCACCAGCGATGCCATTCAGAAATATTTCACTATTGCCATCCCCGAATATTTTTCATTTGACGAGGGAAAGGCATTTCATTTAAAGGAGAAGAATGAAATTCATTCTGGTGTGGAGCAGATAAGCATCCTGAACTATGGCTTGAAAGATTACGAAGCAACGTTTACCGGTATCAGCAACCAAAAACCCATCAGCCTATTTGTAGAGGTGGAGATTACAGAGCCCGTGAAAATCAGTTTCGGCATGCAGTTCTGTGATATTACGGGTGTGGTGGCATTTACGGCCTCAACACTTGCTCGCGGAAGTGTTTCCGAAATAATAGAAAAGGGAAAATATCAGATTACGTTTCTTATTCCGCCTCACCTGCTGAACGAAAAAATGTATGCCGTTAACTTTACTTTGGTGGGTGAAAAGAAGGTGTTGATGAAGATAGATAAACTGATTACGCTTAAAATATCAGACGGAACTGAAACCATAAATGCGGTAGTTTTACCTGGAGTAGTAAAACCAATAATTAATTCGGTAATTGAGAATATAGCATGATCGAAGCGGAAAAACTGAAAGACATTTCTAAAGAAGTTGCGAACTTTTACAACAGGGTTCACGAAGTAATCACTTTCCCCAATAACTCGGTGCAATCTTATCGTGCCACAGATATTGGTGATACTTATGAAGATATTATTCGCGATTCATCTGTGACTGACAGTATGAAGGTACTTGATGCCGGTTGCGGTTTGGGAGCTTTTGCATCTTATCTGGCTTCCACCAAAAACTGCGATGTAACGGCCATTACTTTCAGCGAAACTGAATTTAGCAAAGCCGAAAGAGTGTATGGCGAAAAATCAACCAAAGGCAATCTGCATTATCATCATGCAGACTTTCATTTTCTGAAAGATAATTTCTCTTCCAACATATTCGACATGGTTATGTTTCTAGAATCATTCGAACATGTTTACGACAAAGAAAAGGTACTGCGCGATGTCCTTGATATTTTGAAACCCGGTGGTTTTCTTTTTATCAAATATCATTTTGTATTGTGGAAGAATGCCGCAGGTCGTGAAGACGCGTTTAAGAAGACATTACAAAGCGAAACCGATAGCATGCGTATTTTCACTCACCTTGCTCTGCACGAATACATCAAACTGACAGAGAGTATCGGTTTTCAGGTTAAGCTCGTCAAACTTCCGTCTATCAATACCGATGATTACCGTTCGAGCAATGCGAATGTAGAGGTGGCTAACAGTGCCATCAAAAATTTCAATTTCACAGTACCCGACTTTCCGGTGACTCAATGCTATAACACGCTGCTTCAAAAAATATGAAGCTACCGCAATTTGTACGCAAGCATTTGATGGCGCGCCATACCGATAAGGTAGATGCGCACTATGATGCTTATAACCAAACGTATCAGACCCACTTAGGCGACATCATTCAGGGCTCACGAACGGTGAATGAAAAAGACTTGTTGAATTATCTGGCGCAGAATATGCAGCTGCAAGCGGGGCAAAAACTGATTGATGCCGGATGCGGCTTTGGCGGACCTGCTGTTTTTTTTGTAGAGAACTATGGCGTGAACATAGATGCACTCACTATTAATTCGGAGCAACGCACGATTACCAAAACAAAGATTGCGCTGCGACACCTGAACACCAAACTCTCGGTTAAGCAAGGCGATTTTCATTTTCTCTCCAATTATTTTACGCCAGAAACGTATGATGGCATCTACTTCTTCGAATCCTTTTGCCATGCTTATGATTATGAACGCGTTTTGCGCGAAGCCGTTAAAGTGCTTAAGCCGGGCGGCTTTGTTTACATCAAAGATTATCTGGTGAATGAATCATTGAATGGCTTAGACAAAAAGCGGTTTGCCAACATCCTGGACAAGATCAATCGGTTCTATAAATTCAAATTTACCGAGCAGCAAAACTCTCCTATGGGTATGCGTGCTCTTTTAACGCAGGCGGGTTTCGAAACCGAAATGATTCAGCCGGTGGCCTACCTGCACGATAATTTTGAAAAGGTTTCGGCCTTCCACACCGCCACGCAAAACAACGAAGACAACTACATTGCCGGAAACCTTGAAGATGTTTTTAAGGTGGTGGGGATGTATGAGTTGAGGGCGCGGAAGCCGCTTAAAGGCAACTAACCGCCCGACTCTACTGTTTCACCAACTTCTTGGTCACACTTCCTGTTTTGGTTTCTATCGTAATGAAATATATTCCTTGTGAAAGATTGCGAATGTCGAAGAGCATTAAAAATTAGGAATCAAGAACGGATTGCCGTGCGCAGGAAATGCTTTTGCATGGGTTTTGGTTTGATGAAATGAAAATAATAGTTTAAAACTGGTGCTTGCTTTTTTCTTCAAAACGGCAACTGCAACTGTGTGCCTGTTTGCGGCAGGCATCGAACGTGGAACTATGGACAGCCTGTCTTTTGAAATCAAAACGGCCGTTGCACGGATGTACATCGGGTGTTCTGAAATCAAAACGGCCTTTGTACTGATGTACATCAGGTGTTCTGAAATCAAAACAGCCGTTGCACGGATGTACATCGGGCGTTCTGAAATCAAAACAGCCTTTGTACGGGTGTACATCAGGCGTTCTGAAATCAAAACAGCCTTTGTACGGATGTACATCGGGCGTTCTGAAATCAAAACGGCCTTTGCACGGATTTACATCGGGCGTTCTGAAATCAAAACGGCCTTTGCACGGATTTACATCGGGTGTTCTGAAATAAAATGGCTTCTGCACAGATTTACATCGGGCGTTCTGAAATCAAAACGGCCTTTGTACGGATTCAAAAACAATCAAACTACTTGTTTTCTAGCAAAAATCTTCCATAATTGGCTTTACAGCAAAACAGCCCCGACAGAATTCTGTCGGGGCTGTTTTGTTTTGGGTATTATCTCTTGTCTAAAGTCTAGCGTCTCGTAGCTGCTCCATCACATCTTCCACAAATCGCCCCAAAGGCGCTGGCCGCCATCTACATATACGGTTTCACCGGTTATGAAGCGCGCCATCGGGCTGCAAAGGAAAAGGGTGATATAGCCCACCTCGTCAATAGTGCCGAGGCGTTTGGCCGGTATAGAGATTTCAATGTCTTTTAAGAAGTCGGGCGGATACTGGTCGAGGCCTGTGCTTTTGATAATACCCGGTGCCACAGCATTCACCTGAATATTGTATTTGCTCCATTCCACCGCCAGGGTCATCGTCAGGTTCTCTACGCCCGCGCGCGCGGCACCCGTGTGCGCCATGCCCGGAAACCCGCGATAGATATTTGCAATGATATTGACTATGCTGCCTTCTTTTTGTTTGAAGAAGAAATGCTTGGCCATGGTTTGGGTCATGTAGAAGGTGCCGTTGAGGTTGTTATTCACCACCGCATTCCAACCCTTGAAGGTGATATCCTCGGCAGCCGAAGGAAACTGGCCACCGGCATTATTAATAAGAATATCGAGTTTGCCTTCGTGGTCGACAATGCTCTTGGCCAGCGCCTCCACCTGTTCGGTTTCGCGGGTGTCGCAAATGGCATAGCGCACCTTGCCAAAAGCCGACAGTTTCTCTACAGCCGCTTTCAGCCGCTCTTCTTTGCGCGAAGAAATAATAACCGTAGCGCCCAGTTGAAGCAATTGGGTGGCAATGGCAAAACCGATTCCGCTTCCTCCGCCCGTAACGAGGGCTACTTTGTCTTTAAATAAGTTGTCTTTGAACATGCGTTTACTTTGAAAGTGGTTTGTTCAACAAAGCTCTGGTTTCGTCAATGCTCGCCACTTCGCGACCCATCATGCGCACCAGCTTGGCAGCGGCTTCAATCAGCTCGCCATTGCTCTTCGCCATTTCGCCTTCGGGCAAATAGAAATTGTCTTCCAGGCCCGCGCGAATGTTGCCGTCAATGGTAATAGCAGCTGCAATAGCCTGCCATTGTTTGCGGCCAATGCCAATCACCTGCCACATAGAACCTTCGGGCACACTAGCCGCCTGGTGCAATAGGTTTTTGGTGGAAATAGGAATACCACCCAACACTCCCATCACAAAACTGAAGACATAAGGCTTTTGCAAAAGACCCATGTCAATAAGGGGAACAGCGTTATTGATATGGCCGTTGTCGAACACTTCCATTTCAGGCACGGTGCCCGCTTCCTTCATCTTCTCTAAATAAAACTGGATGTCGGT
>CANJVG010000138.1 GCA_947478005.1 Bacteroidota bacterium | reverse complement strand
TTTGCTCTCGTCATAGAATTTATTCTTCGACCAAACATTATTTCCCTTTCTGAAAACAGCACAGCCTCTTGCCTGGAGAAATGCAGCCATCAAATCGGCTGTGCCACTTTCTTCTTTGCTGAAAGAAGGAATGGAAATGAGTTGCTGTAAGAGTTCGGTTAACAGTTTCACGCTTTTATAATTGTGCCAAATCCTTTCTCGCCATTCGCCATTTGCAAAATGTTTTTAGCGTGGCCAATAACTACTTCACTTACTCCATTGCTTACAGCTTCTAACGCGTTATCAATTTTAGGAACCATGCCAGCGTTGATAATACCTTCTGTTTTTAGTTGCTCAGCAAGCGTTAAGTCAATTTCATTTATCACCGAGCTATCATCGTTTACATCAAGCAGCAATCCACTTTTTTCGAAACAATAAACAAGCTTAACCCGGTAGCAAGGAATCATTGCTTCTGCCACCGTTTTGGCAATAGTATCTGCATTGATGTTCAATAAATGTCCATCCGCATTGCAAGAGATTGGTGCTATTACCGGCACAATGCCGACACCGAGAATATTTTTAAGGAACCCTGTATTGACTTTTGCTTTATCAATGTTGCCCACCCATCCGTAATCAATATCCTTCACCGGTCGCTTTAATGCCGGAATAAGATTGGCATCGGCACCTGATAAACCAAGTGCATTGCATTGCCGGGATTGAAGGGCAGCAACAATTGTTTTGTTTACCCAACCGGCATAAGTCATGGTGACTATCTTCACGGTTTCTTCACCGGTAATTCTGCGGCCCTCTACCATCTTGGTTTCGATGCCGAGCTTAGAACTGAGTTGTGTAGCTAGTTTGCCTCCGCCATGAATCAAAATTTTAGGGGAAACAATAGCGGAAAAGTCACACAAGAAAGTATGGAGCGCTTCCGTGTCGTCAATTATATTGCCTCCTATTTTTATGACAATTAGTTCTTCCATCACGAATTAGCCTCCAGCATTTTTTTGAGAATAGTTTGTGCGACTACTACACGATTACCTGCCTGATGCTGCACCAGACTGCTTGTGCTATCCAAAATTTCATCAGACAGCTCAACATTTCTGCGCACCGGAAGGCAGTGCATCACTTTAGCGGCATTTGTCAATTTCATTTTTCCCATTGTCAAGAGCCAATTCTCTTTCACCTCTGGCATTGCTCCGTAATCGGTAAACGAAGACCAGTTTTTTACATAGACATAGTCGGCACCAACTAGTGCATAATCCTGATTATATTCAATGGTTGCGCCTTTAGAGAACTGCTCGTCAAGCTCATAACCTTCGGGATGAGTAATTACTACCTCCGCACCCGAAGCCACTGCCCATTCGGTAAATGAATTAGGCACAGCCTGTGGCAAAGCCTTAACATGAGGAGCCCAGGTGAGCACCACTTTGGGTTTTTCTTTCTGTTTGGTTTCTGCAATCGTAATCATGTCTGCAAAACTTTGCAGCGGATGACGCGTGCCTGACTCGAGACTAATTAAAGGTTTGTTGCAGTATTTCAGGAAGCTGTTGAGTATTTCTTCGTTGTAATCTTTATCGCGATCCATCAAGCCTGGGAAGCAACGAACACCTATAATATCGCAGTATTGTGAAACCACACCCGCAGCTTCTTTAATATGCTCGCTTTTTGTGCTGTTCATGATGGCACCATCTTCAAACTCTATCTGCCAGCTATCCTTATCCAGATTAACCACCATCACATTCATGCCCAGATTGTAAGCGGCCTTTTGCGTGCTCATGCGTGTGCGCAAACTAGGGTTGAGAAACAATAATGCGAGCGTCTTCCCCTTTCCTAAATCTGCGTTTCCATGCAAATTACTCTTCACGGTAATTGCTTCGAGAATCAGGTCGGACACATTACCCGCATCAGCTACGGAAGTAAACTGTTTCATGTGTATCAATTATTAATAGATGAAGAGAACGCTTCCAGAAAATAATCGGCATCTGCTTTCGATATGCAAAGTGGCGGCAGGATTCGGATGGTATTTTTATTAGAAGATGTTCCAGTAAAGATGTGATGTTCCTGAATCAGTCTATTCCGTAGCGAGGCAATTGGCTCCTGCATTTCAATGCCAATCATTAAGCCCATACCGCGGACTTCTGTCAATTGTTTGAACTCCTTTAGTTGCGCTGTCAAATAATTGCCAATGTTCCGGGCATTCGCTATCAGGTTTTCCTGTTCTATAATATCAAGCACCGCAATGGCGGCCGAGCAGGCCAGATAATTACCTCCAAAGGTTGTGCCCAGCAAACTATGTTTAGCTTCGAACACAGGGCTGATTAAAACCGCACCAATAGGAAAGCCGTTGCCCATGCCTTTGGCTACTGTAATTAAATCCGGTTGTATATCTGCATACTGATGTGCGAAAAAGTATCCGCTTCTGCCATAGCCGGATTGTATTTCATCGAGAATGAGAAAGGCATTGTGCTTATTGCATAGTTCTCGCAAGAGTTTCAGGAAAGAAACATCAGGAATATTTACTCCACCTACGCCTTGAATGCCTTCTATTATAACTGCACAAATCTCATCATTGAAAGCATTTTCTAATGCTGCCGTATCATTGAAAGGAAGAAACAGGATGTCATCATTCGCATTCACCTTTGCCTGAATAGATTTGTCATCAGTGGCAGCTACTGCCAAAGATGTTCTTCCGTGAAACGACTTACTGAAGGCAATGATTTTCTTTTTGCCGTTTTTGAAAGAAGCAAGTTTCAGCGCATTTTCATTCGCTTCCGCACCGGAGTTACAGAGAAAAAGAGAGTAGTCAGGATAGCCACATATAGCCCCTAACTTATCAGCTAGTTCATTCTGAATCGGAATTTTTACAGAATTGCTATAGAAGCCTAATTTTTCTAGTTGCTGACTGATAGCTTTTACATAATGGGGATGACTGTGACCAACGGAAATAACCGCATGACCTCCATATAAATCCATATAGCGGTTGCCCTGCTCATCGAAGAGAAACATTCCTTTGCCATGAACAGGTGTAATATTAAGCAGCGGATAAACATCGAATAGATTCATTTAAAAGGCGGATGGTTTTAATTGTAATCCGGCTTTTTCATCAAGACCGAAAATGAGGTTCATGTTTTGCACCGCTTGGCCTGAAGCGCCTTTCAGAAGATTGTCGATGACCGATGTAACGAATACATATTCCCCCCGCCTTTCTATATTCAACAAACAACGGTTGGTATTCGCCACCATCTTTACATCAACCGGATTATTACTGATGACTACAAACGGATGAGAAGAGTAGTAGCCGGAGTATAACTGAACCACTTCTTCCTGAGATAAACTGCACTTAGTGTAACATGAAGCAAAGATGCCGCGAGTGAAACTACCGCGCTGAGGAATAAAATTCAACGGATTGTTTAAATTATTCTGCAGTTGTTGAAGAGATTCGGTTATCTCTTTTAAATGTTGATGCTCGAAGGGCTTGTAAACCGAAAGGTTGTTGCTTCTCCAACTGAAGTGAGAGGTTTCGCTCAGTGACTGACCGGCACCGGTGCTGCCAGTAGTAGCATTGATGTGCACGTCTTCACTTAATTTTTCCGCAGCTGCCAAAGGTAGCAATGCTAGTTCAATGCAGGTAGCAAAGCAACCGGGATTAGCAATGCTTTTTGCAGTTCTGATTTGTTCACGATTCAATTCCGGCAATCCATACACAAAATTTCTTCCTGCAAAATTGTTAGTAGAGTTATGACGAAAGTCCTGGCTTAAATCAATTACCACTAATTGTTGTGATAATTCATTTTCAGTCAAAAACTTTTTTGCTGCATCGTGTCCGCCACAGAGAAACAAAACATCTGCATCATTCTGGAATGCGGAAGAAAAAACTAAATCGGTTTCGCCCACCAGATCATTATGTACAGCATGAATAGGTTTATCAGCGCTGCTATTGCTTTGAACAAACGCCAGATCAACATTCGGATGTAATAACAGCACCCGTAACAACTCGCCACCAGTGTAGCCGGCACCACCAATAATACCTGCTTTAATCCTGCTCATGAAATTGCTTATTAAGTTGGTTCACCTGAAAATAGATGCTGGTTTGATTGCCGAATATTTTGGTAAATCCCTTCACATCATCACCGCTCCAACCTTTATTCATCTCGCCATAGATACCGAATTTTGCGCTCATCAAATCGTGTTCCGACTCAATACCGGATAATTCAAAACGATAGGGCAATAGTTTTACAAATACTTTGCCCGATACAAAATTTTGAGTGGAAGTCATAAAAGCTTCAATATCGCGCATCACAGGGTCGAAGTATTGACCTTCGTGTAGCCAGTTGCCATACCATGCAGCCATTTGGTCTTTCCAAAAAAGTTGCCATTTAGTAAGCGTATGCTTTTCGAGCAGGTGATGTGCTTTGATAATGATAAGCGGAGCTGCTGCTTCAAAACCAACGCGACCTTTTATTCCAATAATAGTATCACCTACATGTATATCGCGACCAATGGCATAAGGCGAAGCGAGTTCCTGCAATTTCAAAATAGCATCCACAGGATTAGCAAATGCCTTATCATTCACCCCTATCAGTTCACCCTGTTCAAAGACAAGTGTTACATCGCTACTATCGGTTACGCTCAATTGTGTAGGATAAGCACTTTCCGGAAGTGAGCCTCCCGATGTAAGTGTTTCACGGCCACCCACGGATGTGCCCCAGATGCCTTTATTGATGCTGTAAACAGCTTTCTCAAAGTTCATTTGAACATTATTCTTTTTCAGGTAGTCAATTTCGGTTTCGCGCGAAAGTTTTAAATCGCGGATAGGTGTAATGATTTCCAACTGCGGAGCTATAATATGAAACACCATATCAAAACGCACTTGATCATTACCGGCTCCTGTGCTGCCGTGCGCAACTGCTGTAGCTCCTATTTCGTTCGCAAATTTTGCTGTAGCAATAGCCTGCACAATACGCTCGGCACTTACGGACAATGGGTAAGTGTTATTCTTCAACACGTTTCCAAACACGAGATACTTAATCACATCGTGGTAGTAATCGTTTCGTGCGTCTACACATTTGAATGAGGTGACACCAAGAGACTTTGCGTGTGCTTCAATACGCGCAATTTCCTCTTCTGAAAATCCACCTGTGTTGATGGTGATGGCATGCACCTCACATTCCAACTCTTTTTTGAGATATAGCGCACAGTAAGTGGTGTCTAATCCGCCACTGAAGGCAAGGATAACTTTTTTATTCTTAGTATCCATGGCTCTTAAATTAGAGATTGAGTAAAAAAAGTGCAGAGAAAACCTGTTTGATACTGTGGCCGAGTTTCGGCTTTTCCTCTTGAGTTTCTGAGTTGACAGTGACCTCTGGCTTTTCTTTAGGGTCATAAAGCATGGCCGTGCATAGACAGTTCTTTCTGTCTTTGCTTTGAAGAATTTCAAAATTTACACAACTCCGACAACCTTTCCAAAACTCTTCATCGTCTGTCAACTCGGAATATGTAACAGGTTCATAACCCAAATCAGAATTAATTTTCATTACCGCTAATCCAGTTGTTAAACCAAACAATTTTGCATCGGGATATTTGGTTGTGGAAAGTTCCAGCACTTTTTTCTTGATATCGCGTGCCAAACCACTCTTGCGGAATTCGGGCGATACAATTAAACCAGAGTTAGCAACATACTTTCCATGGCTCCAGGTCTCTACATAACAAAAGCCTGCCCAGCTATCACTGGCTGTTAATGCTACCACAGCTTTGCCTTCCAGCATTTTTTCCTGAATGTATTTCGGGGTGCGCTTGGCAATACCGGTGCCGCGTTGTTTTGCAGAAGATTCCATCTCTTTCGAAATAGTTTCGGCAAATACAGTGTGCCGCTCATCAGCTATAATTATTTTGAATGTTCCTTCCATTATCTAAAAAAATCTTTATGATAAAAAAAACAAACAATGCCCTTTACGCTAAAGCGTATGGACAGCTTTTGGTGAATTGACCAAAAACACTACCGGCTTACAACGTAGGATGAAGCGCGGTAAGCGAGTATCAATTTCTTAGAAAGAAAGGAGTGCAAAGAATGGTATGGATAGAATGTACATCAACCGTCAACACATCTCCTTTGCAGAGAAAGGTTTTAGGCGCAGCAGTTGTTTTAAAAACGGAAACAGAAATTTCTGCTTTCGACAAAACCTTCATATTCTGATTTAGATTTTTTTGGTTGAATTAAAATTGCCCGCGAAAATGAAATTATTTTCGAATTATTTCTCTACAAATGCGCTTAAAATTTAAAACCCTTTGAAAAAAGTTTCACTTCGTTTATCACTAATTTACAAAATAAAAAGCTGCTGGGCACAAAAAACGGATATTGATCTCCTTTTAAAAGACGATTTCCGCCACCTCCAATAGCAAATACAGCATTTGAATAGCTTACATTTGCAATAACTAAAAAATGACACGATATTTGTATTAAAATAGAATTTACATGATTCTTGACACCCTAACCTGGCAGGAGGTAGCTATCCGATTCCTAACAACCTTTATTCTTATTTCCTTGCGGTATATATTTTTTGCAGGGGTTCTTTATCTAATTTTCTATATTTGGAGGAAACGTGAATTTTTTCGATTCAAAATCCAACAGAAGTTCCCGGAAAATAAGAATATTATTCGCGAAATCAGCTATTCGTTTCTGTCTCTTTTCCTTTTTGCATTAGTTGGCTCCTCCTTGTTTATTCTGCGTAAACATGGGTACACAAAAATGTATCTTCAATTTAGTGAGCACAGCGTTGCCTATTTTATTTTCTCTGTATTCGCATTCATTGTCATTCACGATACATATTTCTACTGGACACACCGCTTGATGCATCGCAAAGAACTTTATAAGTATGTCCATAAGGTTCATCATCTTTCTACCAATCCCACTCCTTGGGCTGCGTTTGCCTTCCATCCACTTGAAGCGGTAGTAGAGGTTGGCATTGTTCCGCTAATGATGTTTCTGATTCCCATTCACCCTTATGCCCTTTTGATTTGGGTGCTTTACCAAACTGGTATGAATGTAATCGGCCATTTAGGTTTCGAAATGTTTCCAGCCGGTTTCACTTCCGGCAAAATTTCGAAGTGGCATAATACTTCTGTGCATCACAACATGCACCATAAATTAGTTCGTTGTAACTATGGTCTGTACTATAATTTCTGGGATCGAATTATGGGAACCAACCATGCGCAATACGACCAGGAATTTGAAATGGTAAAGACACGCGCCCGGAAATTAAAGGACAGTTCCTTTGAAGAAATGGAAGTTTCCGAAATACTTCATTCAACCTAAAAAGCTCCTATCTGTAGCTTCTATTGTCATTTTCTTCTCACTTCTTTGTTACCAACTGAATTAGACCTAGGAACATTTCCTCTTCAAATGCGAGAAATACATTTAGCCTACAAGTAGCGGTTTGTTAAGCGCATATCTTAACTTGTATAGTGTTAAACTCTACAACCTTGGCACTGCTAAGATCGTAAGCGTGAATGAAAATTATATCCACCAAATTCAATACGATGCCATTTGAGATAAACCAACCAACCCAGGGCAGTCCCGTCCCTGTTTCTGCGCAAGCCAGTATCAGTCAGCAACCAACTTTTACTGAAAAAGATCCGTTAACCTACATTGTAGAAGACGACCGAGCCAATAATTTTTTGTGCAAAATGACTTTAGAAGAGGTAGGCATTACAAATGTTAGCTCCTTCCTAAGAGCCGACCTTGCTTTGAATGATTTAAAAGAACTACTTGAACGCGGTGAGGTATTTCCTTCACTAATTCTATTGGACATTAATATGCCGGCTATGGATGGGTGGGGATTCCTAAATGAGTTTAGAAATTTCCCCTCTGTAGCTAAAGCAAAAACTACAGTGTATCTCTTCTCTTCTTCCGATCATCCTCGTGATAAGGAGAAGGCGCAAGGTTATCCTGAGGTTTTAGACTTTTTAGCCAAACCGCTTTCCGAAGATGTTGCGAATAGTTTGAAAGAAAAATACTTTCGCCTTTCGAATCTGTAACAGGATTCGAACGCATGCGAAAACAAATCTTCCAAACACTTCTCCTTTTTCTTCTTTTGCTTTCAGGTTGCAGTTATTTCAGAAAAACTAAATTGCCGGTGTATGGCATTAAGGTTGCAGTTGCCGGAGCAGATAGCATTGACTATAAACTTCCAGATTTCGAGTTGGTTGACCAGTCAGGTCAATTGATCAATAACTCCTCTCTTCAAAATAAGATTTTTGTAGCAGAATTCTTCTTCACTTCCTGTCCTAGTATTTGCCCTAAGATGCAGGCCGAAATGCTCCGCTTTTACGAGAAATATAAAGACAATCCCGAAGTGCTGATTCTTGCATTTACCATTGACCCTGCAAGGGACTCTATAGCTAAGTTGAATGATTATGCTCATAAACTGAATATTGAAAGTTCGATATGGCATTTGCTAACGGGAAACAAAGATTCCATTTACGCTTTGGCAGAGCACTTCTTGGTAAGTGCAACTGAGGATCCCGATGCACCTGGAGGGCTCGTGCACAGCGGAAACTTCATCTTAGTAGACAAGCAAAGAAGATTAAGAGGTTATTATGATGGGGTGAATGAAGAAAGCGTAACCAAATTGCTGGAAGAGACCGATATACTTTTACGTGAAAAGTAAACCCTACTCACTGGTGAATCTTAAAAGAATTATACAGGCACTACTCCCATTTACATTAGTAATAGTGGTGGTTATTTTTATCCTGAATATCATAACCCATGGCAGCATCCAGCATCCAGGAAAGAGTAGTTATCAAACGAATTGTGCGCAATGTCATGGCGATAACGGGGAAGGTGTTAAGGTACTTATCCCGCCTTTAAAGGATGCTGATTTCGCAAAAAATAATTTTGATTCTATACCTTGCTGGTTAAAGAACGGCATTAGCCATCCAATCATGGTAAATGGCGTGCAATATGACCAACCCATGTACGGTCTAAAAATGGACGAAATTCAGATTGCCAACGTAATGAATTACCTAAGCAAAGAATTACTGAACACCGATAAACAGATAAACTCGTTGCAGGTAAAAGAGATATTGAATGGTTGCAATTGAAAACTGGTAAGTAAACTTCCTTAACTGGTGATTATCTCAAGTGACTCATCAATCATCCGTTCAACAATCCTTTTCGGGTCCTGACTGAAGGTATGATTAATTCTATTGGCCAGAATCGCGTTTATCGATAAACAATTATGACCTAACAATTTCCCCATACCATAAATGGCAGCGGTTTCCATTTCCAAATTAGTTATACGGAAATGCTTATGATGAAACTCATGTAAGGATTGAATAAAACCCATAAACTCCGGCTTTAGACGAAGCTGTCTTCCTTGTGGTGCATAAAATCCTCCGGCAGTGACGGTAGTACCCTTTTTATACCTCCCTTCAAACTTCTTTACAAGATTTTCCCCTGCAATAGCGATATAAGGTTTTACATCTTTAAACCTCGGTTTTATGTAATTAATGAAGGCCTCGAGATAAACTGTCTCCTGAATTGAATTCTCTAACTGGTAGAAATTTAGTAGACCATCCATACCAATGGCCGTCTCAGTAATCAGGATAGAATCAATCGGTATCTCTTCGCTTACAGAACCGGAAGTGCCAAGACGAATAATGTCAAGCGAAGTAAGTTCATCCTTAACCTGACGGGTCGTGAAATCAATATTCACCAGTGCATCCAGTTCGTTCATTACAATATCAATATTGCCTGTTCCTATGCCTGTCGATATAACGGAAATCCTCTTGTTGTTGAGAAATCCGGTGTGCGTAATAAACTCGCGGTGTGCCGCTTT
>CANJVG010000137.1 GCA_947478005.1 Bacteroidota bacterium | reverse complement strand
TTTAGATGAATTCTTCTATCGGTTTAATCGAAGAGGGAAAAACATCCGAAAGAACATTTTAGGTAACTTAATACACAGATTTGTTTCATCACCTCCTTTGACATACGTAGATATAGCGGGGCTTTGCGGCTTATCTGGTTAATCCAATTAAAATAATTATGCAACAGAGTATATTTAAAGTAGCTTTACACTTGCGCGAACAATTTCCCACCGGCTGTTCGTTTCAAAATAACTTATAACGCCATGTAGCATTTTATACAAGCGCCAATGAAAGAATTAAAGGAAGCCTTACTTGCTGCCAGGGAGGGAGGAACCAACAGGGAAGAAACCGATGGATTTTTAATCGCGATAAAAGAACTGGTATTTCAACACGAAGAAAAAGAAAAGCGTGCGGCAGAGCTTATTATTGCCAACAAGGAACTCGCCTACCAAAATAAGGAAAAAGACAAGCGTGCGGCCGAGTTAATCTTAGCCAATAAAGAATTGGCTTTTCAAAACGAAGAAAAAGAAAAGCGTGCTGCCGAGCTCATTAAAGCCAGCAAAGAATTGGCCTACCAAAATAGGGAAAAAGACAAGCGCACTGCTGAATTAGTACTTGCCCATAATGAACTTCTGTTACAAACCACAGAGAACGAAAAACGCTCGATAGAGATCAGTTACCTGGCGGCTATTGTTGAATCTTCGGATGATGCTATTGTCAGCAAATCGCTGGACGGAATTATAAGAACCTGGAACAAGGGAAGTGAGCGAATGTTTGGCTACACTGCTACGGAAGCCATAGGCAAGCATATTTCGTTCATTATTCCACAGGAGTATATCTACGAAGGCGAAAATATGCTTACCCGAATTAAAAACAACGAAACGGTAGTGCATTACGAAACCACCCGCAGAAAAAAAAATGGAGAATTGTTTCCTGTGGCCTTAACTATTTCTTCCCTTAAAGACAGCGCAGGGAACGCAATAGGATTTTGCAAAATTGCCCGCGACATTACAGTCCATAAAAGGTTAGAACAGGCATTAATCAGCGCCAATGAAGAGCTGACACTTCAAAACGATGAAAAGGAAGTCCGAGCCCAAGAATTGACGCTGGTCAATGAGGAAGTAGTAGAGGGCAGCACCCTGTTGGAACTGGCCAACAAAGAACTGGAAGCCTTTTCCTATTCCATATCTCACGATTTACGCGCCCCACTGCGGGGTATTCACGGATATACGCAAATACTGAAAGAAGATTTCGGCAGCGAATTAAAACCCGGAGCCGAGCGCGTGATGAATAACATTATGAAAAGCGCGGAAAGAATGGGGCGACTGATTGATGACCTGCTCAGTTTCTCGCGAATTGGGCGAAAAGAATTGCAGAAAACCAAGGTCAATCTGCATCAGATGGTCATAAAGATTTGCGAAGAAGCAAAAGCAGAACAAAGCCATCGTCAGATTGAGTTCCGAATTCAGCCAATACCGGCCACTCTAGCCGATAGCGCGGCCATCCACCAGGTATGGGTTAACCTGATATCCAATGCCGTGAAGTATACGGCATTCAAAGAAAAAGCAGTTATTGAAATCAATTCAAGAATAAAGGGCAAAGAAATCATCTACTCCATAAAGGATAACGGTGCGGGTTTTGATATGCAGTATGCCGACAACCTTTTTGGAGTATTTCAACGCTTGCATACCGAAAAAGAATTTGAAGGTACCGGGGTAGGGCTGGCCATCGTGCAACGAATTGTAGCAAAACACGGGGGCCGGGTATGGGCCGATGCCAAAGTAAACGAAGGAGCCACATTTTGTTTCACTTTAATTAAGACATAATAATATGAACGATATAGAAATCCTTTTAGTAGAAGACAACGAAAGCGATGCAGAAATGACGATTCGCGCTTTACAAAAAAACAATTTGGCAAACAAACTACTTCATGTTGCCGATGGTGCCGCAGCTGTCGATTTTCTTTTTGCCAAAGGAGAGTATGAAAGCAGGAAAGACGAAAAACTGCCCAAGCTTATTTTGCTTGATTTAAAAATGCCGCGATTAAACGGCATACAGGTGTTGCAGAAAATAAGAGCCGATGAACGCACGAAAAGAATTCCGGTAGTGGTGCTCACCTCGTATAAAGAAGACCCCGATATAAAAAATTGCTACGACATGGGCGCTAACAGCTATGTGGTAAAACCTGTACTTTTCGATGAATTCCAAACAGCCATCTCCAGCCTGGGACACTTCTGGCTCACAATAAATCAACCACCTCAATGAAACAAGCAACCAAAATTTTAATCGTTGAGCATGACCAATGTGATATTGATTTGGTTCAGCATGAACTGAAGAAAGGCAAAATCAATTATGTAGCCCAAATAGTGGAAACCGAAGAGGCGTTTAAAGATGCCCTTCTTAGTTTTGAGCCCGACATTATTCTTTCCGATTACTCGCTGCCTGCCTTTAGCGGCACCAAAGCTTTCAAACTAAAGGAAGAAATGGCGCCTGACACCCCGTTCATCTTTGTATCGGGATCCATAGGGGAAGAAAACTCTATTGAGCTAATCAAAAAAGGAGCCACCGATTTTGCATTAAAAGACAAACTGGTTATGCTCCCGCTTAAAGTTATACGGGCATTAAAAGAAGCAACGGGTATCAAAGAAAAAAGGAAAATTGAAGAAGCTATAAGAACCAGCGAACAACGCTATCACTCACTGTTTGACAATATTTTCGAAGGCTTTGCCCTGTGTCAAATGATTTATAAAGATGGCCGGGCCGATGATTATATTTATCTGGAAGTAAACGATGCCTTCGGCAAACTAACCGGTTTGCATAATGTTATTGGCAAAAAACTTTCGGAAATAATTCCCGAGCTTAAAACGCATAACATTGAATTACTTGAAACTTATGGCCGGGTAGCGCTTACCGGAAAACCGGAAAAATTAGAAATTTATGCTCAGTCGTTGGAGATTTGGGTAGATCTTTCGGTGTACAGCACGGCCCAAGGATTTTTTACTGTCCTGTTTGATGATATTACGGTGCGAAAAAGCGCAGAGCTACAGATTGAAGAACTAAACAACAAGCTACTGGCCAATAATCAGGAACTTTCTTCCATTCTCAACACCATGCCTGCCAACGTAGCCTTGCTGGATGAAAAGGGAACAATTGTAGCGGTGGATGATTCCTGGATTCAGTTTGCAGAAGATAACCACATGCACAGCACCACGCATGGCTTGGGCGATAATTATATTGAAATTTGCAATAAAGCTACCGGTTCGGATAAGGAAATAGCCACCAAAATGGCAGAAGGATTAAAGGGAATTCTGGATGGAAGTTTGAGGGAACTTCAGTTAGAATATCCCAACGATTCTCCTACCGAAAAAAGATGGTACAGGGCAGAAGTAAGGCCTCTGATAGAGAAAAAACACTCGGGTGCTGTGGTTATGCACCTGAACATAACCGATAGAAAGGAAGCAGAACTACGGGTATTGCAAAGCGAACAATATCATCGCTCTTTGATTGAAAATATAAGCGATGCAATTGTATTGATAAACGAAAAATTTGAAACTATTTACATGAGCGAATCTTCTTCGCGCATGACCGGATTTACAATCGAGGAAACCAGAAGCCGGCCTGGTTTTGATTTTGTTCATCCCAATGATAGGAAGGATTGCGAAACGCTTTCTCAGCAAGCGTATGCAAGCCCCGGTGTGGCGCTACACATTCAATACCGCATTCTGCACAAGAACGGACATTATATATGGATAGAAGGAACTATTATTAATTTGCTGCAAAATGAAAACATAAAGGCATTTGTGGTGAACTATCGCGACATTACCCAGCGGGTTGAATATGAGCAAACTTTAAAACAAATAGGTCGCGAAATTTCGGATTATAAATTCGCCATGGATGAATCGAGCATTGTTTCTTTTACCGATACAAAAGGAACGATTAAATATGCCAATGATAATTTTTGCAAAATTTCGGGCTATACACGGGAAGAGCTGATAGGGCAAGATCACCGCTTGCTTAAATCGAACTTTCACAGCAAAGATTTTTTCAAAGACCTTTGGAAGACTATTTCTAGCGGTAAGGTATGGCGGGGTGAGGTAAAAAACAAAAGAAAAGACGGTCAGTTTTATTGGGTAGATGCCACGATTGTTCCGTTTCTGGATGAGTGTCAGAAACCATTTCAATATATGGGCATCAGAAACGATATTACGGAGCGCAAGGTAGCTGAAAATGCACTTCAGGAATTAAATAAAAACCTCGAACTGCGGGTAGTGGAGCGCACGGCCGAACTTACCGAAGCTAATATTGCCTTAGAATCATTCTCCTACTCGGTATCGCACGATTTGCGGGCACCCGTTAGGTCCATAACAGCCTTCACCAAAATTATTCAAAAGGATTACGGCCCGGGTATGGAACCCGATTTGCTTGAAATGTTTGAACTTATACAAAGCAGCGGCAAGCGAATGGATGCCATTATTGTGGATCTGCTTTCGCTGGCCAAATATGGCAAAGCAACACTGCGACCGGGTCATTTAAATATGAAGGAACTTTTTGCAGAGGTATGGAGGGAAAGCAATCAGGCGTCAAAAGCGCAAATCGAATTTGAACTTTCTGATTTGCCCACGGTAATTGCCGATGGCTCGATGATGCGGCAGGTGGTTGTAAACCTGCTGTCGAATGCCATTAAGTATTCTTCCAAAAAAGAAAAACCAAGCGTAAAGGTAGGTTTTGAAGAAAAAGAAGGAGAAGTGATTTTCTCGGTGGCCGACAATGGAGCCGGATTCAACATGAAAAACTACGACCGGTTGTTTGGCGCTTTCCAGCGTCTGCACGGTATGAGCGAATTTGAAGGCACCGGAGTGGGTTTAATGATTGTAAAAAGCATTATCGACAAGCACCACGGCAAGGTTTGGGCCGAGGGGCTCGAAAACGAAGGGGCTACTTTTTATTTTTCGCTGCCGGTGTAATAAGGAACCATTGGCCGACCAATACAGCTAGACAAATACACGCTCATTTTATTTTGCTCTGTTTTTTTTAAAACTATTATTCATCCATTTACATCCTTAATTATTCAAAAACATGGTTAAACAAAAACTGAAAGTATTGGTTATAGAAGACGACCCTCTTGATGTGTTGTTGTTAGTTAAATATCTGAAACAATACTGGGCAGAAATTGATTTTAAAGACCTTTATAAAATGGATGACCTGGTGGAGGCTCTCAAGTATGAATGGGATATTATAATCAGCGATTTCTTTTTGCCTCATTTCGATGGTCTTACTGCTTTGCGGATGGTGCGCGAGCGCGAAATACAAACTCCCTTTTTCCTATTGTCGGGACAGGTATCGGAAGATATAGCCGCGGCTATGATGCGCCTTGGTGCTAATGACTATATCATGAAGGATAATATGCGCAGATTGGCTCCTGCGATTCAACGCGAACTGAAAGCACAGCAACCGGCAGATGATTTGGCACAACAACCATCTGCTCCAGAAACAGACAACAAGAGTGAACAAGAATCGGATAATGACAATGAATTGCTCCACTTATTGAATGCCCCAAGTAATATTTTTTCGGAAAAGAAAATTACCGAGCGCCATCGCTCGGTAGTTAATATTTTGCTGCTGGCCGAACTAATTAAAAACCACCAGCGAGGAATTTTGGAAAAGCATCAGTTAACGGAGCAGTGGTTAGATATTTTGCGTCTGCTTAAACGTATTTACCCGCTGGCGGCTACAAAAAAATTGATTAAGGATTGTATGCGCAACAAGCCTGAACAAATTACCACTCTCCTCAATCAGATGGAACGTAGCAAGTTAATTACCTTTCGTGAATCGGAAAAGGATAATCGGAAAAAGGAAATTTTGTTGAGCCCCGAGGGAATGAAAGCCGTGAACGACATGGATGCCATAGCCGATGAAATGTTTTTGCTTAAGGATTATATATCGGAGCAAGATGCCGCTAAAATCAATGAAGGCTTAGCCAAAACATTGAGGATAATGACCGAAAAGCCTTTGGCAACAAAACAATCAAGTATGACCGTGTGAAATAAAAAGTAGCGCTCTCTTCTTATTTGGCAGAGCTAAAAACTGATTTCATCCCGATGAGATTTTATTTTTTTGGGGGTGGTTTCTTAGCCCTTCACTCGCGCAGGGTGCCGAGGCGGAGTGCCTGCGGGCTCGAAAGTTGGTGGGAATTGCGGATTTCGGATTTCGGAATGCAGATTGAACAGCCGAATGCAGAATACAGGTTAACGCAATGGAAAATGTAGAAATGACAAAACCATTACTTTTTGGCATTTTTTACTTCATAAGAACACCTTTTATCTTCCATCATCATTATTTAGAGCCACCAAATTTAAATGGGGAGTCACTAAATTTAAATGGGGAGCCACCAAATTTAAATGGAGAGTCACTAAATTTAAATGGGGAGTCTCCAAATTCAAATGGGGAGCCATCAAATTTAAATGGAGAGTCACTAAATTTAAATGGCGAGCCACCAAATTTAAATGGCGAGCCACCAAATTTAAATGGAGAGTCACGAAATTTAAATGGAGAGCAACCAAATTTAAATGGAGAGTCACTAAATTCAAATGGGGAGTCACTAAATTTAAATGGAGAGTCACCAAATTTAAATGGCGAGTCATTAACGTTAGATTTGGAGTCACCAAATCATGATTTAAAGTAGCGCGATGGGACTGGAACAGCCGAATACATTTAACGCAAAGGGCGCAAAGGTGATGACGCAAAGAGCGCAAAGAAATAGCCGATCAAAGCTGCGGGACTAAAATGAAAGGGAGAAACTTAGCCCTTCACTCGCGCAGGGTGCTGAGGTGGAGCTTGTTGTGAGGGAAGTTGTGGTATCTCAAAGTCCTTGCTCACTCCAATACCAGTTAAAGATGTCCATAAATTTTTTCAATTCTGTCTTATCCGTTAGTAGTGCGATTGAAAAACTTGGTCGTGCAGAAATACGGTCAGCAGGAATTGAAACTCCTTTAATTGAGTTTAACTTGTCCAATAGTTCTTTACGTTTTTCTTCACTGTCAAACACTGATCGGCTTTTCATATGCTGAAAATAAATTTCAACTGCTCCATCTGTCCAAATTGCAAAACAAAAGCGGTTTATATTTTTTACTTTCAGAATAGGTGCAATAGAACCTCTCTTTCCGATACCATAATAGAAGTAAGTTACTTTGGGCTTAATCCAATCTAAAAGTTTTCGTGCAGCTTCTGTTTCTTGTTGTCCTCTTTGCTTGAACAACTCGGTGAAAAATGTTTCTTCAGTCCAATGTTCTTCAACTCCGTTCTGTTTTCCTTTTACTGTCTGTGCGTTTGATGTCATTCCGATTACTCTCGGCACAAGTGTCTTACGGTCTTGTCCTATGAACTGTTTAATCTCAAGTCCTAAAATCTCTGCTGGTGTCATTTGCTCATTTAGAAACTCAATGATACGTTGAAGTTCCTTTGGAATTGTGTCCGCGATAATAAGCAAACGGATTTTACCAGCTTTCAAATTTGTCTTAGTCGTTTCCCAAAAACTGTCGTGGTCAGTTTCGTTTTGTAAAAAGTCGCTGATAGTTATTGCGGGGTCTTTGCCCGTTTCTTTACAACTCTCGTCAAAGCGATATTTTATCTCCTCCATTGTCCAGTAAGAAACTGCATTTGCAGCGTAGTCCAGAATTTGTCCGATTACCTCACGTCTAATTCTTGTGTCGGTGCTACGTTTTACCTCAACTAAAGTCGGGATGCCGTCCTGGTCAATAAACAAATGGTCTAAACTCCACCGTTGCCCATTGTCCTTTTCGTCTGGCACACCAAATTCTCTGGAAATTAAAAGCCAGCGTCTTGGTCGTTCTGGGTCAATTTGACTGCCTGAAATTAAAGCGGGATAGTCCGCAAGAAGTTTTTGAAGAAGGTCCTCCGTCAAATATGCTGCTTCGTTCATTTCTACAAGCTGCCCGTTGTTGTCTAGTAAGAATATTGTTTCGTTCAATGTTGTTTTCTTTTGTTCTAAATTTTCAAGTTCGATCTGTAGTCAAAGGTTGCCGCTAACAATTGGCTTTGTCTAATAGAGCTGAGACAAATCTATCTAATACGGTCGAATTTGTCTCACGAATCTAAAAACCTATATCATCCGATAGCCTTTACTTAAACCCCAGCTGTTTAGAATCGGCTTCGGCTACCTGGTTGAAGAAGTCGCGGAAGGCGGTGTAGTCCTGGGGCAGGACTTTGTCCTTCTTGAACTTCATCTGGCGCACGGCTTTTAGCTGGCCGGGGGCTGTGAGGGTGTAGGAGAGCGAGTAGTCGGCTACGCTGCACGAGAGGGTTACGCTTTTGGGTTGTTCGGCCAGGGTTTTGCCCTTGGGTATTTCGATGGTCATGGTTTCGCGCGTGGTTTCGCTGGCGTTGTAGGCCCACATCAGGAAGGGATATTTGCGGGTTTCGAGCGCGAGGAAGTCGAGCGAGCGAACGGATTCGCTCCACGGCAGGCGGAAGATTTTGATGCCCACTACTTCGCTCAGTTCGTTTTTGACGGTGAAGGAGTAGGTGTAGCTGACGGTGTCGAGCAGGGGTTTGAGGTCGGAGAAGGAGAGGCTGAGGAGTTTGGGCGGGCTGGTGAAGTCGGAGGAGATGGCCTGGGTGATTAGTTTCTCCTGTTTTTCTTTGCCGAGGTCGGCATACTGGCTGCGCATTTGGGCGGCAAACATGCCGGTTTTGAGGCTTTTGCGCGTGAGGCTGATGTCGGAGTTTTCGAACTTTAGAGCCGACTCGCGGATGACGTTGTTGGCGGGGCGGTTGGGCGAGTTGAGGCGGGTGAGGGCCGTGGCAGCCGAGTCGCCCGGGCGCGGAATGAAGAGGATGTTGGAGTTGAGGTCAACATGCGGAATGGAGCTGAAGGAGAGTTTCTGGTCGGTGAGCTCGATATAGTATGTTTTGCCCGCCACCTGCAGTTGGGCGATGCAGTGGTTGAAATCCACACTCGGCAGGTTGAGGTGGCGCTCTCCGTTGTCGCGGGTGTCCACGAGGATGAGGTTGGCTTTGAGGCCGACTTCGTTGCACATGGCCACAAAGAGCGTGGACACGTCCTTGCAGTCGCCTAATTTGGTGTTGAGGGTGCGCGATGCCTTCTGCGGAATAATGGGGCCGTGCATGAAGGGCACATTGCTATAGCTGACGTTGGCTTCGATGAAATCGTAGATGGTGCGGGCTTTTTGCAGGTCGGTTAACCCCTTTTTGTTTTTGAATAATTCGGCCACGGTTTCCTTGATTTCGAAATCGGATTTGGCGAGGGAACTCGACAAATCGGAATACCAGTTGCTGATATATTTCCAATCGGGCAGGGTGGAAATGTCGAGGATGGCGCCCACATCGGGCAGGGCGGGCATATAGGCTTCGGGCTTGAGGGCGGGCTGGTCTTTGAGTTCCCACACGTAAAGTTTCATGTCTTCCACTTCCTTCACGGTCGGTTTAATGTCGGCACTCAACACTTCGTATTTAAACTGTCTGTTGGCGGGAATCAAGAGGCTGTAGCGGCAGGTTTTGGAAGGGTAGTCGAAGTTGAGGTTGAACTGCTCCCAGAAATGCTGCGCCAGTTTGCCGGTGTTGTAGTTTTCGAGGCGGTAGGACACGTGGATGGCATCGTTGGCTTCGAGATTGGTGAAGACGAGGTAGTCGTCATTGCGCTCGGCCTGCACCTTGCTGCCGTCTTTTTTGAAAACCTCGGCCTTGTCTATTATCAGCTTCTGACGATAGCGGTTGTAGCCAATCGAATATTCTTTCCAGGCATCAATACCGTTTTGGTTGAAAACCTTTACCACCACTTCGCTGTGCTCTTCGGTAGGGCCTTCGGGATACACCACGCGCTGGGTTTCGTTCAACAGAATGATGCTGTTGTCTTCGGGAAATTCATCGGCCTTGGGTGCCTTCTTGAA
>CANJVG010000136.1 GCA_947478005.1 Bacteroidota bacterium | reverse complement strand
ATCGGATTTGAAACCGATGTAGAAGATAAACTTCCTGATGGAGTCCAGGTATAAGTATAACCCGGTGTTCCGCCACTCGCTGTTGGGCTACCTCCAATTTGTACTCCTGTAGGGCTGCAACTTGGTTGTGTTACATCTGTTCCTGCATTTACGATAGGATTCGACCGAACGGCAATATTAGAAATGGCTGATGCACTGCAACTATTAGAATCGGTTACGACCACGGTGTAGGCGGTAGTAAATGATGGATTAGCAGTAGGATTAGATACTGAATTTGCAGAAGTGCCTCCACTCCATGCATAAGTATACGGTAATGTTCCTCCGCTTGCGGTTGGATTTCCACCCAATGTTACAGTTTGTCCATTACAAATTGTATCGAAGAGCAAACCCGCATTCGCGTTCACATGTGGGAATACCTGAACCGGAATCGAATTACCCGCCTGACATCCTGTAGCATCTGTCAGAATCGCAGAATATAAATAAATACCTACAGGGTTAGGATTTACAGTCGTGTAATATCCTGTATCAACACTCATATTTACACCAACCCAACGAATACTATAAGGACCAGTCCCCCCAGATGGAAGAGCAGAAAAAGTAACCTGCCCACCCGATCCTTCGCACCAGAATAAAGACGTATTTGGTATGATAGTGATATTAAGAGATGAACCGGTAACATTTGCATCAACTTGATCAGATGCAGTGCAGCCATTAGCATCCGTTACAACTACAGTAAATGTTGTAGATGAACCCAACGCATTAATTTGCGGATTTGCACTGGTATCTGAAGATAGAGCTGAAGCCGGTGTCCATAAATAAGAAAGCGGAGCGGTTCCTCCTGTTCCAGTTGTAAGAGTTCCCAAAGTAGGACCCGATACAGCACAAGATGGAATAATTTTATCTGTACCTGCATGTGCTGAAGGATTTGCATTTACAGCCACAGTCGCGGAAGACGTTGCTGAACAACCCTTACTATCAGTTACAGTAAGCGTATAGCTTGCGTTACTGCCAGCCACAAAAATAGGATTGCTGTTATTACCAAAGCCGCCACTCCAAGAATAACTGTAAGGTGAAGTTCCACCACTAGCAGTTGGGTTTCCCCCTAACGTTACTATTAAACCTTGACAGATTGATTGATTACCTCCGGCAGTGGCGGTAGGAAGACTGTTCACCTTCACTGATGTCGAAGATTGAATAGTACATCCAAATGAATCTGTTGCCACCACGCTGTAATTATAAGTGGCTGCTGTGTTTGGATTCGAAAGTGTCGATGCCGCATTGGTCGGACTGATGTTCGTTCCGCTCCATGAATAAGTATATGGCGTAGTACCTCCACTTACATTATCTGTCAACGTAACACTTTCTCCACTTCCCGCACACCATTCTACAGCGCCACTTGCCGAAATATTAGAGTTCAACGAATTAGGCGTAACATTTACAATTACCTGGTCTGTTGAAGAGCACCCATTAGCATCTGTAACTGTTAAATTATAAGTTTGCGCAGTTGTAATTCCCAAAACTAAAGGATTCGAGGCTCCGGTTGACGATAAACCAGTTGATGGAGACCATACATATCCGTAAGGAGCCGTTCCTCCTAAAGCGGTAGGAGAACCACCTATAGAAATTCCAATAGTGGTACAAACCGGCATTGATTTATCCGGACCTGCATTGGCAGTTGGAGTTGAATTCACATTCACCGTTGCACTTGCTGATGCACTACAGCCAAAGAAATCAGTTACAGTTAAGTTAAATACAGTAGTAATTGAAGGACTAACCGAAGGATTAGAAGTTGATGCAGCACCACCGCTCCACGCATAATTATATGGCGATGTTCCTCCGTTGGCCGTAGGACTGCCACCCAAAACTGCATTTTTACCATCGCAAATTGTTTGCGTAGATCCGGCATTTGCCGTAGGAGTTGGATCAACTTTTACAGAGATGGCCGCCTGAACGGTGCAACCGAAAGAATCGGTTGCAACCACTGAATAATTATAAGTAGCTGCTGTACTTGGATTTGCAAGAGTTGCTGCCGCATTCGTAGGAGTAATATTCGTTCCGCTCCATACATAAGCATAAGGGGTTGTTCCTCCGCTTACATTATCAGTCAGCGTAACACTGCTTCCACTTCCTGCACACCATTCTACAGCACCACTCGCTGTAATATTGGAACTTAAAGAATTAGGCGTAACATTTACAACTACCTGATCAATTGCAGAGCAACCGTTAGCATCTGTAACCGTTAAATTATAAGTCTTATCTGTTGTAATTCCCAACACCAAAGGATTCGATGCTCCGGTTGAAGATAGACCAGTTGAAGGAGACCACACGTATCCGTAGGGACCTGTTCCTCCTGTAGCTGTTGGGCTACCACCAATCGAAATTCCAATAGTAGTGCATATAGGCATAGTCTTATCTGGACCTGCGTTTGCTGTTGGAGTTTGATTTACATTTACTGTTGAAGAAGCTGTTGCAGTGCATCCGATAAAATCGGTAACGGTTAAGACATAAACGGTCGTAATTGAAGGGCTAACCGTTGGATTGGAAGTTGATGCCGCACCATTACTCCATGCATATGAGTATGGAGATGTTCCACCTGCAGCGGTTGGACTTCCGCCTAAATTGGCACTATTACCAGCACAAATAGCTTGTGTTGATGTTGAACTTGCTGTAAGTTGAGGATTAACAGTAACAGCGGTTGTTGCAGACGCTGAACAACTATTTGCATCAGTTACAGTAACATTGTAAGTACCCGACATTAAGGTTGTAGCACCCGAACGAATAGGATTCTGAGTATTTCCCGGAGCAAAACCAGCAGGCCCTGTCCATGAGTAGCTGAAACCAAGAGTTCCACCAGTAGGTGTAGAAGTTAAATTAATATTTGTGCCATAGCAAACAGGAGTATTGCTTCCAGCCGATAGAGTAGGAGTTGGATTCACCGTTACAAAAGTAGTACCGGTTCCGGAACAGCCGTTAGCGTCTGTAACCGTCACAGAATAGGTTCCCTGATAAGTTAATAACGCAGCCAATCTACTTGGGTTCGCCACATCGCCTGGAGCAAAACCTACCGGACCTGACCACTGATAACCAAAAGGAGAGGTTCCACCAGATAGATTCGCGTTCAAAGTTATAGTGGCACCTTCACAAACTTCAGAATTGCTAGTTACCGTAACCGTTGCAGTTGGGTTAACCGTTACATTGGTTGACCCGGTACCCGAGCATCCCTTTGAATCAGTAATGGTAATATTGTAAGTTCCCTGATTTACGGCTGCGGCTCCGTTAATACTTGGGTTTTGGAAACCGCTACTAAACGTATTTGGACCCGACCAGCTATATGAATAAGGTGCGGTTCCGCTTAAAGTTGAGGAAGTCAAGTTGATAGTTCCTCCAGCACAAACCGGAGTATTACTACCACTTGTTACTGATAAACTAGGATTAACGGTAATTGTACCTGTACTTGCTGTTGCAGAACATCCTTTACTATCCGTCACCAATACAGTATAAACACCCGACATTCCGGTTGTCGCATTAGCTCTGGTTGGATTCTGAACATTGCCCGGAGAGAAACTCAACGGACCAGACCAGCTATAAGTATAACCCGGAGTTCCGCCAGTAGGCAAAGAAGTAAGATTAATGTTATCACCAGAACAATATACCGGACTACTGCTGCTTGCAGTAATAGAAGGTGTAGGATTTACTACAATATTGCTGGTTGCAGCAGTAGCACTACAACTTCTACTGTCAGTAAGCGTTACCGAGTACGAACCGGCCATTGCGGTAGTGACATTTAATCTTCCCGGATTTTGAGATGTTGCACTATATCCCACAGTACCAGACCATATATATGTATAGCCCGGAGTTCCACCTGAAGGGGTAGATGTTAAATGAATACTGTCGCCTGCACAAACCGTAGGCGTAGTTGTTCCAGCTGAAACCGAAGGGGTAGGATTTACTGTGATACTGCTTGTTGATGCCGTAGCCGTACAACCTTTGCTATCAGTAAGTGTTAAATTATATATTCCACCCATGGCGGTTGTTACATTCAATCTTACCGGATTTTGAGCCGTTGCTGAATAACTTGCCGGACCAGACCATAAATAAGTATATCCCGGAGTTCCTCCTGAAGGTGTTGAAGTTAAATGAATGCTGTCCCCGGCACAAACTGTTGATGTGGTCGTTCCGGCAGTAACCGTTGGTTTTGCATTTACCGTAATGTTACTTGTAGATGCAGTCGCGGTGCAACCTTTGCTATCAGTCAAGGTTACATTGTAAACACCTGCCATTGCTGTGGTTACATTTAATCTTCCAGGATTTTGCGTATTTGCATTATAACCGGAAGGACCTGACCAAACATAAGTATATGCAGGAGTTCCACCAGATGGTGTAGACGTTAAATTGATTGCATCTCCAGAACAAACTTCGGGAGTTGTTGTTCCGGCTGTAATTGAAGGAGTTTGATTTACAGTGATACTGGTGGTTGAAGCCGTTGCAGTACATGTTTTGCTGTCGGTAACCGTAACCGTATAAACCCCTGCCATTGCCGTTGTGACATTCAATCTTCCCGGATTTTGTGCGGTAGCACTGTAACCCGAAGGTCCTGACCAACTAAATGAATAACCCGGAGTTCCAGATGAAGGGGAAGAAGTTAAATGAATGCTGTCGCCTGCACAAACTACCGGTGTGGTAGTAGATGCCGTGATAATAGGATTTGCATTTACGGTAACTGTTACAGTGGCCGGAGTTGAACCGCAATTATTGAGTTTCTCGGTCACAGAATATAAACCGGACATCGCTGTAGTAGCACTATTAAATGTAAAGGAGGTAGTAGCTGTATTTACCTGACTAAATCCATTTGGCCCGCTCCATGTAAATGTTGCACCGGCAACCGTAGGCACAGATAAAGTAAATGAACCACCTGCACAAAGAGCACTTGCTGTTGTGTTAAGAGTGGGTGGTAATGGTGGTGTTGGATCTACTATTGTATATGAGCTAGGAAGGGTAAATCCACAATCCGGGTTTGTTGGATGAAATACCTGTAAGGCAGTATAGGTACCTGCACTAAGACCTGAAATAGTCAACGTCCCCGAAATACCGCTGCCGGTAGTGGTATAGAAGAAAGGACCCTGAAGAGGACCACCATCCTTACTATAATATACGCCATATTGAACTCCGGCATAGATAGTATCGTTCGTAATCACGATAGAACCGGTTGCGAAACCGCAACTGGTGGTTGTGTTTGTATCTATTAAAGCCGAGGTCAGATTGACACAATGATAACGGATAACCAAATAATCTTCAATTTCACCGTTAGCTGCATTTAGAGTAGGCGAAGGGTTAGTTACAAAGAAATTAGATTGGGTGGTAAGACGAAGACGCATGTAAGTAGTGTCATTCGGCATATTAAAATAGGCAGCACTTGCATTATATCCACTCCAAGTTAAAGTAACCGTTGTTGCGCCTGGCGGTACCAAAACCGTATCTACTTCATTAGCAACATCACCAAAACCTCCAGATTTATTAAAATCAATCCAACCTGCCAATATAGCAGTAACCCCAGTATTATTAGTAACATTGATTACTTTACTGAATCTGGTTGATGTATCCTGAATAGTTACAGTAGGGGTAGTAATACCATCTTCATCATCGCTTGTTAAATTGTCATCACCATCCGCCTTATAAGAGTATTGAGGCAAATCTTCTTTATCCAAAAGCGACCCAATTTTTAGAGATTGAAAAACAATGTGGTTAGGTGAACCATAGCCTAAAGTTGAAGGAGCATCGCCATAATCAAAATTCAAAAGCACCCCCATTCTCCATTTAAATATGATGTGCTTATCATCGCCATCAAGGTCTGTTGTATATGGTTGAAATGATTTAAGTGGACCAGTTGTAGGGCCAAGAATAGTTGGACTGAACCCGGTATTGCCAGGATTGGTATTTGAACTATGGGAAGTTGTGCCAAGAATAATCAAACTGTCACCTTCCGTAACAAACTGGTTACTTCCACGTGGTACACCAGTTGCACCAAGGTAGTCATTACCACTACCGCCCGCATAAGTGGTAAAATATTGCGTTTTCAAGTCCGTTCCTAAAACCAACCAGTACATATCAATACCGGCAACCAAAGATGCCTGATAGAAGGTTCCACCATCCGCCAAATTCTGAACAGGGAATCCATTATTAGCTATTGTACCTGCCGCTGATGTTGTTGTTCCAAAGGAGCAAATCGCATAGGGAGTATACAACCTAAGGGTATTAGCAATATCCGTCCCCGAACCTCCAAAATAGGTTGCCGCCCAAGGGTCCGTTCCACCTGTAAAACCAGAGCGAGGTATTTTGGCAATAATACCGTCAGTACCACCATTGTAACTATTATCCAAACGATTAGCTGCCGTAGCACCTGCACCCAAAGGGAAATTATTATTTGAAGTTGTACCTGATACATATATAGTATCAAACGGATCGATGGCCAATCCATTAAATTCATCATTTCCACTACCTCCAATTCTGCTAAGCATGGTAAAAGTTCCTCCGTTTGATGGAATTACACCCACAACACCATCTTGGTTATTATCACCACCATTGGACGATGCTCTGTTAATTCCGGTAGCTCCTCCAGGAAACGAAGCGAGTGAACTATTTGTTCTTCCACTAAAACAAATCGCACCGTCATTAAACGGATTGATATCATTCAAGTGGTCATCATTCTGCCCACCTATATAAGTTCCGAAAACGAGGGTATTGTCCGGAGAGAATTTTGCAATATACATTTCATCACCACCGCTATATGTAGCATCATAAGCGTTAACAATGTAATTTGGGGTAGAAGTCTGAACGGCTCCATCAACATCACCCCCAACCACAAAACTTGTGTTACTTAAAGCATGAATGGAATACATAGCATCATCTGTAGTTCCCGCTCCGCCTATATATGTGGAATATTGAAGGGAGGTAAGTGAGGAATTAAATTTGGCAACATAACCCTCTCTAGTTGTACCGTTCCTTGAATTATCCCATGCATTAACCAAAGGTATATCCAAATTGTTCGTTCCTGTGTTTCCTGTTCTTCCACATATATATACAGTTGAAAAATCGGGTGACAAACTAAGGCCATAAACCTCATCAAAGGTTGTTCTGGTACCCGAAGCAGGAGATGTCGCTCCAAAATAAGTAATGTTCATCAGCGTAGTTCCGTTAGCTGATATTTTATAAACTATACCATCGCTGTATCCATTATTAGCATTAGCGGTACCTCCGTTTACTGCATCATTATAAGTTGAATCAAATCCGTAAACCGTATTGGTTCCGGTATATCCCCTTGAAAAACTACTATTGGTTGTTCCCCCGCAATAAACGTTACCTGAACCGTCAATATCTACAGCATATAAGTATTGGTCAAAAAGGTTTGTTCCGTTGTCGAACCAAGTACCCCATTTTAAACTAGGGTCAATTACCAACGCATAACGGTTATCAATCTTTTCTTTTGAAGAGAAGGTAGCCACGTTATTTTTTACAACGAATGAAATCTGAACAGCTACCTTTTTACCATCTACAATCTGGTAAGCCTCCGGAATATCAAACTTTACATGGTCAAACTCTAATTGAACATCCAGGTTTCCTTTTTCATCAACACGCAAAGCCTCCTGACCTTTAAAACGCATCTTAATTTGAGAGTAATCAGCACCCGGTTCAACTAACCAGTCAAATTCTAAATGGCGCTTATCTTGAGAATACAAGCGCAGATCCACTCCTTTATATATATTGTCTAATGAGATTTCACCGTAACTGGCCACATCACTCGCCCAGTATTTTTTATCATTACCCAAAAAATAACTGCGCTTCGTTGGCATTTCCAATTCCTTTGAAACCGTAAATTCCGGATTCATTCCTTCCATAAAAATCCCCCAATTATGCGCTTCGGTTTTTCCTTCCTCCTCTTCCCCTATCTCTGAGGCCGATCGGTTAGCATTTTCTGCAGCTTCGTCCTTTTCTTTATGAAGTGACTGAAAATATATCTGGTTATTTAATACCCACATGTTACCCACGTTGGTACTACCTACCATTCTTACCTCAGGAGCGAATTGTCCTTTATTTTCGATAAACGCAATAGTGCTGCTGGATTCCTTTAATAAATTCAAATAATCCTTGCTTGATTTTGCTGAAGGTTTCTGTCTAGCAGGTATATTTTGAGCTTGTATTGAAACAACAAACGACAAAAGAACCAATAAGGCAGAAAGGCTTTTTCTTCTAATAGTAGATTTCAAATTTCTCATAACATTATTATTGAAGGATATAGATAGAGCTGGGAGTGAATTTCTTTTCATGTCATTAATATTATAGTGAAGCTATACAGAGGGCGTAAGCGAAACCGCCACAGTCAATAGAAAATTTTGGAGAAGAATTTTTAAGTCTTGTAACGTTTTCACGACTGCTTGATGCATACAAGCCAATACTTGTGAAATAGTTTGAGCGTAGTAAGTGAGAAAAGGTGTCAAAAAATACCATTCAACTAAATTAGGTTTATCTTATTATTCCTCATTCAGAGTAGCTGTTTAACATCTGAATTAGGCGCGAATATAACAGGGGTTTTGAAAGTTCAGCTAATTTGTTGCCCAAAATAAGTTGGAGAATTATTAACTGTCTACAAAAAAAAAACAAGTCTCCTTTAAGAGAAATTAATATCATAGACCTAAAGGAATTACACTAATGTTAGGACAGCTTTATTTGCCAACCTTACCAAGTCACTAACTAAACCAACCATCCTCATGAAATGAGGTATTTATCATAATGAAAAAATTACAGCAGCTCTTTAATTATTCGTATCATGAACTAGAAATCAGACCCATAGCACTTTACTTCCAGTTAATTTGACTTCTGAATGTGAAAAATTAACAACTAGTTGTGAACTTTTAGTTCTCGTTGCAAAGAGTACTGATCTCGATTTAGTAAAAGACGAAATAGGCGCAGCTTACTCTACAGTTGATACCTAAGTGAATCTTTAACGAAACTCACATTTAATTCTATCTCCTATTTTTTTTTAAAGTTCTGTTTGGCCTCCTCTCGAACGGTTCCTCCTAATTATTTTTGATGCGGTATAAAAAACAACACCACGATACCAAAGGCTTATTTATTTTCGCGAACAATTTTTCGATATGATTAAACGCCAAAAATACCGCGATCTAATTACGCAAACATTTGATTTCCCTCAACGTGATTTCAAAGAAGAGAAGGGACTATTATTTTGGAACGATCTACCGCTCATGGAAATTATTGCAAAGTATGGAACTCCGTTGCGCTTAACTTATCTACCAAAAATCACTCAACAAATACAAAAGGCGCGTAGACTTTTCAATTCTTCCATAGCCAATAATAATTATGCAGGCGATTATCATTATTGCTATTGCACCAAAAGTTCTCACTTCTCGTTTGTAGTGGAGGAAGCGTTGAAGAACAAGGTAAACATTGAAACGTCCTCCACCTTCGATTTTGAAATCATTAAACGACTGGAAGAAAAAAAGAAAATAAAAAAAGAAACCTTCATCATTTGCAATGGTTTTAAAACCGATTCTTACATCGCTAAAATTTCAGAAGCCTTTAATAACGGGTACAAGAATATTATACCCATCATGGATAATCTTGATGAATTGGATCGCTATAAGAACATTACAGAGCCCATGAATATAGGGATGCGAATAGCCGCAGAGGAGGAGCCAAAATATGAGTTCTATACTTCGCGTTTAGGAATTCGCTACAATGATATTGTACCGTATTATGAACAAAAAATAAAGAATCACCCCAATTTCAAAATGAAGATGCTCCATTTCTTTATTGATACCGGAATAAAGGACGTAAATTATTACTGGACTGAATTTCACAAAGCTTTGGGTGTCTATTGCGATCTAAAGAAGATTTGTCCTGAACTGAATTCAATAAACCTGGGTGGAGGTATGCCCATTAAACATTCGCTCGCTGCAGATTTCGATTACGAGTACATGATTAATGAGATTGTCTCGCAAATCAAAATTACCTGCAACAACGAAGGCGTAGATGAGCCTGATATTTTTACAGAATTCGGTAGCTACACCGTAGGGGAAAGTGGCTGCGTTCTCTTTGGAGTGCTTGGAGTAAAACGGCAAAACGACCGTGAAACATGGTACATGCTGGATGGATCACTAATGAATAGTCTGCCAGATATCTGGGGACTCTCTCAACGCTT